>NZ_JAJPWB010000007.1:0-478859 GCF_046549295.1 Micromonospora sp. 067-2
CGCCGGGACCGGCAACCTCCGGCGGCTCAGCGCCGGGACCGGCAACCTCCGGCGGCTCAGCGCCGGGACCGGCAACCTCCGGCGGCTCAGCGCCGGGACCGGCAACCTCCGGCGGCTCAGCGCCGGGACCGGCAACCTCCGGCGGCTCAGCGCCGGGGTCGGCAACCTACGGGCGGGGTGCCGGGATCGGCGACCTACGGGCGGGCGGCTCGTGGCGCCGGGGTCGGCGGCCGTCGAGGGGGCTCGTGGCGCCGGGTCCAGATGTAACGACCGGCGGGCCGCCGTCATTCCGGGGGTGGCCCATCCCGTCGCCACCCTCATCCAGGCGGTCCGGGGGGATCGTTCGTGGGGACGGTAACGACCGGGCGGGGGCCAGCATTCCAACCAGAGACCGGTCAGGCCGGCGAGCCGTGGTGCTGCGATCGTCAGGGTATGTAACGACCCCGGGCCAGCCACCATTCCGGCCGGCGAGTGCGCCCGACCACACCCAGAACATCGCAAACCCGACATCACCGCCCCGCGCTGGTGGGCAGTGCAGAACGGGCTGGCGTCAGGCCGCTTGACCAGGCGGGCGTCACGCGCCGACCTGCCGGTGATCGACCCACTCGACCCCGGATCGACCACCGCACCGGGACGCAATCCGAACGGAGTCGACAAAACCCGTGATGCCACTCAGGCATATTTATGCCACACAGGCATCACACACACCACAGCGACCGCCACCGGACCGACTCCCGACGCCGAGCACAGTCACCCCGCCCCGAACACCCGAACACCCGAGCACCCGAGCACCCGAGCACCCGAGCACCCGAGCACCCGAGCACCCGCTGTAATGGAAGCCGGTCCGGCGCCGACCACCGAGTGCAGTCCCGATGCTCGCGGCCCGGGTTGCGATGGAAGCCGGTCCGGCCGACCACCGAGTGCAGTCCCGATGCTCGCGGCCCGGATTGCGTCCGAGCCGACCCCGACCACCACCGAAGCAGGCGGACCTGCCCAACAGGTGCAGACGGCCAACCACCCAGGGGAAGGTCGTGCCACAGTTCCCACAGACGGCGACCGCACCCGGGCTGGGCATGCGCATCAGCGGCGACCACCGACCGGGAACGGGTAGGCGCGCCACACGCGCACGAACGGCGACCACCAACCGGGGTGGGGTCCGCCGTGCGTGGCGCAGGGATCAAGCCTGACCGCCCGGAGCCGGGCACGGCGGCCCCACCCCACCCCCCGAACCCGACACCAACCGCCTAGCCTGAGAAAACCGACACCGACCCCCGGAAACAGAACGGCCCGACTTCGCCGAAAACCAGGCAAGCGCCGGGGACGCCCAGCCTGACACCGTTCACCCGGCGAGTCGGGAGCGGACCTTGGCGGCGCAGGCGTCCAGCACGGTCCGCGCGTCCAACCCCAGGCTCTCGATCGCGACCAACGCCGTGAACGCGACGTCGGCCAGTTCCGCCGCCACGTCCTCGCGGGTGTGGGTGACGCCCTTGCGCGGGTTCTGCCCGAGCAGACCGATCCAGGCGGCCGACGCCTCCCCGGCCTCCTCGCTCAGCTTGAGGATGCGGCAGGTCAGTTCCGTCTGCCCGGTGCCGTTCGCCGCGTCCAGCCAACTGCGCGACGCCCTGGCCGCCTCCCAGATCGACTCGTTCATGGCGACCAGTCAACCCGACCGACCTGCGAGGCCGTGCGCCCGGGCCGGGCCTGGTCATCCCCCGGTCCGCTGCTGGAGCACTGCCGACAAGGACGGCCTGCCGGGCGGGCGGAGCCACCTCGACGGGGTTGCGCCGGGTGGCCGAGCGAGGCTGGCGCACGGCCCGCCGGGACTGCCGGACGGTCGCGCCTGACCGGCTGGTCAGCGCAGCCATTGACTCTGGTCGACGGCGGTTCTAGGTTCAAAACGCTACCGGCCGGTAGGCAACCGTCCCGCCTGGTCGACCTCCATCCGATGGGGAGCATCGATGCTGTCCGCACCCGTTCGCACCCTCCGCCGTCTGCTCGCCGCCACAGCGACCCTGACCCTGGCGGTCGGACTGGCCGGCGCCACGCCGGCCAGCGCCACCGACCGCGACCCGACAGGCGGTCAGCCGCTGCCCGGGTACACCATCGAGAATCCGCCACTGGCGCCGCTGGTCGTGGCCGGCAGACCGACGACGGTACGGCAGGGCGTGCACCGCCACGCCGGCTACATCATCGAGGTCCCCGCCCGGTGGAACGGCGACCTGGTGCTGTGGGCGCACGGCTACCGTGGCCAGGGCACGGTGCTCTCGCCGGAGCAGCCCGGTTTCGGACTGCGCCAGCGACTGCTGGAGCAGGGGTACGCCTGGGCGTCGTCCTCGTACGACCGTAACGGCTTCGACATCCGCTCAGGGGTGCTGGGCACCAGGGACCTGGCCGACCACTTCGGACGATCGGTCCGTAGGGCACACCACACCTACCTGGCGGGGGTGTCGATGGGCGGCTACATCATCGGTCGCTCGCTGGAGCAGTATCCGGGCTTCTACGACGGGGCGCTGCCCATGTGCGGGGTGCTCGGCGATCAGACGCTGCTCGACTTCTACCTCGACTACAACCTGGTCGCGCAGACCCTCGCCGGGGTGCCGGCCTATCCCACTCCGGCCGACTACCTGAGCAACGCCGTACCGCGAATCCAGGTGGCACTCGGCCTGGCGGGGCTCACCCCCACCGGGCCGGACACCACCACCGACCGGGGTAAGCAGCTGCGGGCGATCACGGTGAACCGTTCCGGCGGGCCGAGGCCCGGCGCGGACGCCGCGTTCGCGGTGTGGAAGGACTTCCTCTTCTCGATCAGCGTGACCAGCGGTGGTGTGACCCCGGCCCAACGACCCGGTCAACTCTCCACCAACCTGCTCACCCGCTACAGCCCCAACAGCCCGGTCAACGTCAACGCCACCGTGCCGCGGATCGCCCCGGAGAACGTCCTGCAGCGACTCCTGCCGACGCTGACCGAGGTGCCGCGGATCGCCGGCCGTCCCACCGCACCGGTGCTCAGCCTGCACGGCCTCGGCGATTTGTTCGTACCGTTCAGCATGGAGCAGGCGTACGCCACGGACGTGGCCCGGCACGGCCGCGGCAAGCTGGTCGTGCAGCGGGCCATCCGGACCACGCAGCACTGTGAGTTCAGCCCGGCCGAGGCCGGTGCCGGCTGGGACGACCTGGTGTCCTGGGTACGCACCGGCAAGCGTCCAACCGGCGACACGGTGACCGATCCAGCGGTGCTGGCCAGGCCGGACTACGGCTGCCGGTTCAGCGACCGGGCCGCGTACGCCGCCGGTGTCGGCACCCGTCGGCTCTATCCCGCCTGCTGAGGTAACCGGGCACGACGACGCCGGCCGGCTCCCCCTCGGGGAAACCGGCCGGCGTGTGGTGTCACCAGAGCTGCTGGACGAGATCCGCCGCCTGCTCCTCCCACTGCGCGTACGCGTACGGGAAGGCGGAGACCTGGACGGTCTGCGCGGCGGCGGTCAGCGGCAGGTCCTGCCAGCCGCCGATGTTCTTGAGCGCGCTGAAGAACGCCGTGGCGGCGTACTCCGGGTCGGTGACCTGCTCGGGCGTGCCCCAACCGGACGACGGGCGCTGCTGGAACAGGCCCTGCGAGTCGTGGTCGTTGTACGCGCCGAGGTGGCCGAGGTTGTACAGCTTCGACTCCTGCAGCGAGGTCGCGATGCCGATCACCGCGCCCCGGTCGCCGACGCCGGTCTTCCTGGCCGCGTCGACGATCGCCCGCGCGTTGTCGAGCTGCGCCTTGTCGAGCGGGATGCGCGACTGGGCACCTTCGATGCCGTGCGGGATCAGTTCGTCGCGGCTCGGCTTGCCGGCGGGCGGCTTGCCGGTGGCGGAGCCGGTCGTCAGACCGGACTCGACGGGCTGGTCTTCCTGGTGTGCGGCGGTGGCGGCCTTACCGGTGGCGAGGTCGATGGCGGCGACGGCGCCCTGGTGCGGCCCGGTGGTGACCGGGGCGGCGGCTGCGGTCGGTGCGAGCGCCAGGCCACCCAGGGCGGCGACACCCACAACGCTCAACGCGGTCTTGCGGTACGAATCCTTGGCGATGGCGGGGAGCCATCGATCGAAGTCGACCTTCACGATGGTTGCCCTCTCGATCGTGCGGAGCGCTCCGGGGTGAGCACTCCTCCGGGAGATGACCGCGGAAAGGGTTTGGGCTCCGGCGGTACGGGGACACAACCAGGTTCACGTGTCGGTCATTCCGGATATGCCGGTGCCACGCTCAGCTGCGACCTCGGTCACCCGCACAGTCCGACGTTGCATGTACGACGGGTTCGGAGCGGACAGAACGCGGCGTAACCGGACGGCAGGTACCGGACGGGACGGTCGCGGCTGGACTGGGCCGATCAGCTGGTGTGCGGTGCGCCGTAGCGGACCAGGACGTGCCAGAGCTGCTTGAGGTGCTGAAGGGTGACCGACGTCGGGCCCCGGTCGGCCCAACGATCCGGATCGGTGACCACGGAGGCGGCGGCCCGGCCGATCAGGGCGGCGGCGACCAGCTCACCGGGCCGGGCGAACTCGGCGTGCACCCGGGCCGCCAGCTCGGGAATCGCCGGGCCGCGAAACTCCGGATCGACCCGGTCCGGAGGCAGGGCGAAGCCGCGGTGGCGCACCAGCCGACATCCGTAGTGGTGGGCGATGTGCTCCAACGTCTCGCCGACCGGGGTGCCGATGAACGACGGGTCGACCACCAGCGCCTCGACGTCCCGGGCAAGGTCGAGCGTGCCGTGCACCTGTGCCTCGACGTAGTCGTCCAGCGCCCGGCCCATCGCCGACGATGTGGCCGGGGCGTCCGGCACGGACGACAACAGCGTCCGCGCCAGCGTGGCGACGTCCGTACCGGCGCGGCCGAGGCAGACGCCGGTGGCGACGGTGCCGGTCAGCAGGCCGGCGAGCACGGCTTCGAAGCCGTCGATGGTGCCGACCATCCGGGGGCCGAGGTGGCTGTCACCGAGACAGAACGTCGCACGGGCCAGCACCGCCGGGCGCAGTCGAAAATGGCACGAGCCGAAGCGGGGACAGGCGCCGTCCGGGTGGTCGAGCAGGTTCAGGCCGCCGTAGACGGGCCGGTCCGCCGGCAGCACCCCCACACGCTGGTAGGCGCCGCCGAACATGCGCCACTCCCAGCGATCGCGGTCACTTCCGGCGGAGGGCATGAGTAGTCCGTTGGAGATGCCGGTGACGAACTGGCTCCGGTACACGCCGTCCTCGGCGAGGGCAGCCGCAACGGTACGTCCGTCGGCGCACGGCCGGTCCGGGTGGAAGTTGAGGGTGAGCCGGCCCCGCCGCGCGATCGCGAGCAGCAGCCGCTGCGGTGGATGTTCGGCGACGGCCACCATGCTGGCGATGCAGGCGAGCGCAGCGGGACGCTCGGCGAGCGCCACCGAACGGACGTGCGCGACCGCCGCCGCCTGCGCCGGGCTCAGCGGTCCGCTCGGCTCAGCCTGGACCGTCATCGTCCAGTGCCGAACCGTCCGGCGCGGCTCGCTCCTCCGCGGTGCGCAGTTCCTCGAAGATGCTGATGTGGAGGTTGGCCGGCGCGTCCAGGCGGGCGTTGAGGGACTGCCACGGGGTGAGTGTCGGGGGCGCAACCTCGGCCGCTCCGGCGGCGACGAGCCGAGCGGCGGTGGCCCGGGCGTCGTCCACCTCGAAGGCCACCCGGATGCGTGGCGCGACCTGCCGACCCACCTCGACGTCGTCGATCATCCGCTTCTGCGCGGGGTTGGCGATTTCCAGGGTGGCCCGCCCCGCATCCAGGATCACCACCCGGGCGTCCCCGTCACCACTGAACGCTGCCTGCTCCGGCAGGCCGAGCGCGTCTCGAAAGAACGCGACGGCGGCCTCGTGGTCCTCCGCCTCCACCACGAGACGTAGCTGACGGACGGTGGGCACGGGATCGGAGAGCATGAGCGGAACGCTAGCGCGATCCGGTTGCGCGTCGCGCCCGGTTTCGGGTCCGGTGCTGGCGCGCGACGGGCCCTGGAGCCGGGTTGCCGGGCTGGAAGCCCTGGACGGCAGGCCGGTGCTGGACGTCAAGCCGGTGCTCGGCGCGCTCGACGAACGCTGAAACCCGGCGCTGCCCGGTGGTCAGTGCCCCCGGACGATCCACTCGTCGAGGTGCGGGGCCTCCGCGCCGATCGTGGTGTCGTCGCCGTGCCCGGTGTGCACGACCGTCTCCGGCGGCAGGGTGAGCAGGCAGGTACGGATCGACCGGACGATGGTGTCGAAGTCGCTGTACGAGCGGCCGGTTGCGCCAGGGCCACCGGCGAAGAGCGTGTCGCCGGTGAAGACCACGCCCAGCTCCGCCGAGTGGAAACTGCACGCGCCGGGGCTGTGACCGGGTGTGTGCACCACCCGCAGCGTGCTGCCGGCGACCTCGATGATCTGCCCGTCGTGCAGCTCGCCGTGCGGCGGCAGGTGGGGGTGGACCATGTCCCAGAGCACCCGGTCGGCGGCGTGCAGCAGCACGGGCGCACCGGTGGCCTCGGCCAGCTCGGGCGCCACCCGGACGTGGTCGTCGTGGGCGTGGGTGGCCAGGATCGCCCGCACCTGGCGATCACCCACCAGGGCGAGAATGGTGTCGACGTCGTGCGGCGCGTCCAGGACCACGCACTCGTGGTCGTCGCCCAGCACCCAGACGTTGTTGTCCACCTCGAAGGTCTGCCCGTCCAGGGTGAACGTGCCGGAGGTGACCGCGGAGTCGACGCGGGCCGTCACGGGAACACCACCACCGATCGGAGCACGTCGCCGTGGTGCATCCGGTCGAACGCGTTCTCGACCTGGTCCAGCGCGATCTCCTCGGTGACGAACGCGTCCAGGTCGAGCCGGCCCTGCAGATACAGCTCGGTGAGCAGGGGGAAGTCACGACTGGGCAGGCAGTCGCCGTACCAGCTGGATTTGAGGGCGCCGCCGCGCCCGAAGACGTCCAGCAGCGGCAGCTCGACGGTCATCTGTGGGGTCGGCACGCCCACCAGCACCACGGTGCCGGCCAGGTCCCGGGCGTAGAAGGCCTGCTTCCACGTCTCGGGTCGGCCCACCGCGTCGATGACGACGTCGGCGCCGAAGCCACCGGTGGCGGCACGGATCGCCTCGACCGGGTCGGTCTCGGAGGCGTTCACGGTGTGCGTGGCGCCGAACCGGCGCGCCCAGTCCAGCTTGCGGCTGTCGGTATCCACGGCGACGATCGTCGTGGCGCCGGCGAGGGCCGCGCCGGCGACCGCCGCATCCCCGACGCCACCGCAGCCGATCACCGCGACCGAGTCACCCCGGCCGACGTTGCCGGTGTTCATCGCCGCGCCCAGACCGGCCATCACCCCGCAGCCGAGCAGGCCCACCGCCGCGGGGCGTGCGGCCGGGTCGACCTTCGTGCACTGTCCGGCGTGCACGAGGGTCTTCTCGGCGAACGCTCCGATGCCCAGGGCCGGGGCGAGCTCCGTGCCGTCGGTGAGGGTCATCCGCTGGCGGGCGTTGTGGGTGTTGAAGCAGTACCAGGGACGACCCCGGCGGCAGGCGCGGCAGATGCCGCACACGGCCCGCCAGTTGAGCACCACGAAGTCGCCCGGAGCGACGTCGGTGACGCCCTCCCCCACCTGCTCGACGATGCCCGCCGCCTCGTGGCCGAGCAAGAACGGGTAGTCGTCGTTGATGCCACCCTCGCGGTAGTGCAGGTCGGTGTGGCAGACCCCGCAGGACTGGATCCGGACGATCGCCTCGCCGGGGCCGGGATCGGGCACCACGATGGTGGTGACCTCGACCGGCGCGCCCTTGCTGCGGGAGATGACTCCCCGGACTTCCTGGCTCACGACGCCTCCTGCTGATGATCCGCGGCTTGCCGGGTGCCGGCAGGCGGTGCGTCGGACCCGACGCTGGGCCCCTGGCGAACCTACCGCGATCACCACGGCCGGCCCAGTCGGCCGACCAGCGGGTTATCGCGGGTTTTCACGGGGTACGCGGGCCGCACTCAACCCACGGCCACCGGGAGTGACCATGAAGCTCGCGCACCTGCCGCTACGGGTCAGTATCGGCGCGTACGTCCTCAACTCGGGTCTGGGCAAACGCAACCTGGAGGGTGAGGCGGCGCAGGGCATGCACGGGATGGCGGTCGCTGCCATCCCGCAGCTCGGTCAGCTGGAGCCGGCACGGTTCGCCAAACTGCTGTCGTACTCCGAAATCGCTCTGGGGGCGGCGCTGCTCGCCCCGTTCGTCCCGGCCAGCCTGGCCGGGCTGGGCCTCACCGCGTTCGGCGCGGGCCTCGTGCAGCTCTACCTGAAGACGCCGGGGATGCGCGAGCCGGGCAGCATACGCCCGACCCAGCAGGGCATCGGTCTGGCGAAGGACGTCTGGCTCGTCGGCGCCGGAATGACCCTGGTGCTGGAAGGATTGACCCACGGCCGCCGGCGGCGCGACTGACCGGTGGCCGACCTGAGGAGGTGTGGTGACCGAACCCCGTTCCGCGCGGCCGTTCTACCAACCGATGAGGCCCCGCAGCCGGAACGAACCGCACCGCTCGGCCACCCCGCTGGAGCTGTTCTTCGACCTGTGTTTCGTGGTGGCCGTGGCACAGGCGGCCGCCAGCCTGCACCACGACGTATCCGAGGGCCACTTCGGTCACGCGGTGACCAGCTACCTCATGGTGTTCTTCGCGATCTGGTGGTCGTGGATGAACTTCACCTGGTTCGCCTCGGCCTACTACACCGACGACGACGTCTACCGGATCGCCGCGCTCGTGCAGATCACCGGGGCGTTGATCCTGGCGGCAGGTGTGCCGCGCGCGTTCGCCGACGGCGACTTCAGCACCATCACCTACGGGTACGTGGTGATGCGGCTGGCGACCGTCGGGCAGTGGGTCCGGGCCGCCGTCGGCGACCCGACGCACCGCGCGGCGGCCCGCCGTTACGCGGTCGGCGTCACGCTGGTGCAGATCGGCTGGTTGCTGCGGCTGGCGCTGCCACACCACTGGGGCACGGCGTCGTTCGTGCTGCTGGGCTTGGCCGACCTGCTGGTACCGGCGGTGGCCGAGCGCCCCGGAATGACCCCGTGGCATCCCCGGCACATCACCGAGCGGTACGGGCTGTTCACCCTGATCGTCCTCGGCGAGGCGGTGCTGGCCATCTCGGTGGCGATCCAGACCGGGATCGACGCCGGAGACCACGGCCTCTGGTCGCTCGCGGCGGCCGGCGCGGTGATCGTGTACGCGGTCTGGTGGCTCTACTTCGACCGTCCGGTCGAGGCGCCCAGTCGAACGCCGTACTCCCTGGTCTGGGGTTACGGCCACTACCTGGTCTTCGCCGCGATCGCCGCGGTCGGCGCGGGCCTGGTGGTGGCGGTGGACCACGAGCGGCGCATCGGGCAGGTGTCCGGGCAGGCGACCGGCTACGCGGTGGCCGTACCGATCGCCGTCTACCTGCTCACCGTCTGGCTGCTGCACGTCCGCCGGCAGCGGCACGGCGTGGTGGTCGTGGCCTTTCCGGTGGTCGCGCTGCTGGCGCTGTTGGCACCGCTCGGCCCGATTCCGGTGCAGGTGCTGGCGCTGCTGCTGTTCGTCCTGGTGGCGCTGACCGTGCTGCTGCGCCACCGAGACGACCTGCCGACCTCGTCGCCGGCCGGTGCCGATCCGGCCTGATCCGTTCAACGGTCGGGGAATCCGGACGCGACAGGCCGGCATGCCGGCGGGCGCGGCGGCCGAAAATTGGGCAGAATTGCGGGATGTATCGCCGCCGATGGTTGCTCGCCGACCAACTCGGGCCGCACTTCCTCGACGACCCCGACCAGCCGGTGCTGCTGGTGGAGATCCGGGAGATGTTCCGCCGTCGACCGATGCACCGGCAGAAGGCCCATCTGCTCCTCTCCGCGCTGCGGCACCGCGCGGCCGAGCTGGGTGACCGGGCGCTGCTGCTGCGCACCGACACGTTCCGCGAGGCGCTCGCACAGGTCGCCGAGCCGGTGGAGGTGTGCCACCCGCACTCACGGGCGGCGTTGCGCTTCGCCCGGTCGGTGCCCGGCCTGACCGTGCTGCCGCCGCGCGGCTTCATCACCAGCCAGGCCGACTTCGCCGGCTGGGCGGACCGGACCAGGCGCGGCACCCTGCGCATGACGGACTTCTACCGGCACGCCCGTCGTCGGCACGGCGTGCTGACCGCCGCCCCGGCCGGCAACGTCGGGGCGGCGCGGCGGCCTCGCGCCGAGGCCCGTGTCACGCCGGCGACACCACCGCCGCCACCGTTGATCGTCGAGGACGACATCGACGCGCAGGTCCGTCGGGACCTGGACCGGTGGGCGGCCGACGGGGTGCGGTTCGTCGGCAACGACGCTCCCCGGCGCTACCCGGCCACGCACGCCGAGGCCCAGGCCCGGCTGGAACACTTCCTGACCCACCGACTGCCCGAGTACGGCCGGTACGCCGACGTGATGAGCGTCGACGACCCGATGTTCTCGCACTCGGTGCTCTCGTCCTCGTTCAACCTGGGTCTGCTCGACCCGGAGCCGGCCGTCCGGGCGGCCGAGCAGGCATGGCGGTCCGGCGCGGCCGCGCGTACGGCGGTGGAGCCGTTCATCCGGGGGCTGCTCGGCTGGCGCGAGTTCCTCTGGCAGCTGTACTGGTATTTCGAACCGCGATTCCGGGGCGCCAACTGGTTGGCCGCGACCGAGCCGATACCGGACTGGTTCGCCGACCTGGACGCCGACGCGGTGGAGGCCCGCTGCCTGGCCGACGTGCTCGCCAGCGTCCGGGACCGGGCATGGACGCACCACACCCCGCGGCTGCTGGTGCTGGGCAACTACGCGTTGCAGCGCGGCTGGCGCCCGGCCGAGGTCGTGGAGTGGTTCCAACGGTCGTTCGTGGACGGCACCGACTGGGTGATGAACGCGACGGTGATCGGCATGAGCCAGTACGCCGATCTGGCCCGGGTGGACACCCGACCGTACGCGGTGGACGGCGCGGACATCGACGAGATGAGCGACTACTGCGGCGGCTGTCGCTACGCGCCGCAGGCGGCGCTCGGCGAGCTGGCCTGCCCGTACACCGGGGGTTTCGAGAGCTTCCTGCACCGGAACCGGGAGCGGCTGGTGGCCGACCCGCGGCTCGCCGCCGAGCTGACCCGCCGCGACGAGCCGGAGCGCCGCGAAGCGGTGCTGGCCCAGGAGGAGAAGCGGGGCAGCAGCCCACCGTGACCGTCAGCCGCGGGCCACGTCGGCGACGGCCGCCGGGGTCTTCGGCGCGGCGGTGGCAGCCGGAGGAACGACGCCCCGGTTGAGGCCGGTGACGAGCAGCCGGTTGTACGAGGCCGGCAGGAGACGGGCCAGCAGATCGGGCACCTTCGCCGACCAGCCGATCAGCACCCGGCCACGCCGGCGCTGGACACCGCGCAGGATCACGTCCGCGGCCCGTTCCGGGGCGATGGTGAGCAGCTTCTCGAACTGTGCCCGGCCGGCCGCGTACTCCTCCCGGGAGACGCCACTGCCGACGCGGGCGTTCTCGGTGATCCGGGTGCGGATCCCACCGGGGTGCACCGAGGTCACCCCGATGCCGTCGTCGACCAGCTCGTGGCGCAGCGCCTCGGTGAAGCCGCGCACCGCGAACTTGCTCGCCGAGTAGGCCGTCTGCCCGGCCGGCGCGATCAGCCCGAACAGGCTGGAGATGTTGACGAGGTGCGCGCCCGGCTCCGCCTTGAGGTTTGGCAGCAACGCGTGGGTCAGCTGCACCACGGCCCGGAAGTTGACGTCGATCACCCAGCTGAACTCGTCGTACGTGACCTGGTCGAACCGGCCGCCGAGACCGACACCGGCGTTGTTGACGAGCAGCCGGACCCGCGGGTGCGCTTCGCCGATCTCCGCGGCCACCCGGGCGGTGGCCGCCGCGTCGGCGAGGTCCACCACGTGGGTGTGCAGCTGCCGGTCCGGGTGTTCGGCACGGATCGCGGCGGTGACCGCCTCCAGCCGTTCGGCGTCGCGGTCCAGCAGGACCAGGTCACTGCCGCGGCGGGCCAGCGCGTGCGCCAGCGCGGCACCGATGCCGCTGGCCGCGCCGGTGACCACGGCCGTCGCACCGACGAAATCGAACCTCTGCACGATTGGTGCTCCTTCCTGGCGGCCCCGGCGGCGGGCCGGGACGGATCGGGGATCGCGACGGTCAGGACACCCGGGTGCCGGTGGGCTCGGCCGGCTCGCCCGGGTCGGTGAGGACCGGAGCGCGGGAGAACCGCACTCCCTCGTCGGTCAGCCGGCCGTGCCGCATCAGCAGCACGTCGCGGGCGTAGTTCTGGTACAGCCGCCACGGCCTGACCGCGCCCTGCTTGGGCAGCGCGTCGAGGCTGCGAAGCACGTACCCGGAGCGCAGGTCGATGATCGGCACCAGTTCGCCGTCGGGCGGCGGGAGCGGGGTGACGACCTGCTGGCCGGTGCGGTCCAGGTGACGCAGCAGCCGGCAGACGTAGCCGGCGACCAGGTCGGCCTTGAGCGTCCACGAGGCGTTGGTGTAGCCGATGGTCAGTGCGAAGTTCGGTACGCCGGAGAGCATCATGCCCTTGTAGGCGACCGTGCTGGCCAGGTCGACCTCGGCGCCGTCCACCACGAGCGTCAGGCCGCCGAGGGCGAGCAGGTTGAGACCGGTGGCGGTGACCACGATGTCGGCGGGCACCTCGTCGCCGGAGGTCAGTCGGACGCCGTGTTCGGTGAAGGTGTCGATGGTGTCGGTGACCACCGAGGCCCTGCCCTGCTGCACGGCGGTGAAGAGGTCGCCGTCGGGCACCACGCAGAGCCGCTGGTCCCACGGGTCGTAGCGGGGCGAGAAGTGCCGGTCGATGTCGTACCCGATCGGCAGCCGGCCCTTCGCGGCCCGGCGCAGCAGCCGCTTCACCAGGCGGGGCGCACGCCGGCTGAGCTGGAAGTTGGCGGTCGACAGCAGCACGTTCTTCCAGCGGACCACCGGATACGCGGCCTTCGCGGGCAGCCAGCGCCGCAGCGCGTCGGCCAGCACGTCCCTCGACGGCAACGCCATGACGTACGTGGGTGAGCGCTGGAGCATGGTCACGTGGGCGGCCCGCTCGGCCATGGCCGGAACGAGGGTGACCGCCGTGGCGCCGCTGCCGATCACCACCACCGTCCTGCCGCTGTGGTCGAGGTCGTCGGGCCAGTGCTGCGGGTGCACCAACCGCCCGCCGTACGCGTCGACGCCGGGCAGCGGCGGCGTGTAGCCCTCGTCGTAGCGGTAGTAGCCGGAGCAGGCGAAGAGGAACGAGCAGGTCAGCACTGCGGTCTCGGCGGTGTCGACGTGCTGGGCGTACACCGTCCACCGGGCGGTCACGCTGTCCCACTCGGCGCGTACCGCCCGGTGGGCGAAGCGGATGTGCCGCGGCACGTCGTACTCCTGGGCGGTCTCCCGGACGTACTCCCGGATGGCCGCGCCGTCGGCGATGGCCTTGGGGTTGGTCCACGGCTTGAAGGAGTAGCCGAGGGTGAACATGTCCGAGTCGGACCGGACGCCGGGGTAGCGGAACAGGTCCCAGGTGCCGCCGATGGCGTCGCGCGCCTCGAGCACGGCGTAGGACTTGTCGGGGCAGTCCCGGCTGAGGTGGCAGGCGGCGCCGATGCCGGACAGGCCGGCGCCGATGATGAGCACGTCGACGTGGTCGGAGGTCATCGCGTTCCTCCATCCGAGGCAGTGGACGGACCCTATCCACTCGTGTCGACAGCCGTCAACACCCTGTCGAGTTCCGTCGACAGGGTGTTGAGTTCGGGTAGCATCAGCGGCCATGACGACCGCCCGCACCGGCGCCGGCAGGGCGACACCGCGCGGCCGGCGCGCCGCCCGCTCCACCGGCGACGACCGCGAGACGGCGATCCTCGCCACCGCCGAGCGTCTGCTGGAGCAGCGGGCGTTCGCGGACATCTCGATCGACGACCTGGCCCGGGGCGCCGGCATCTCCCGGCCGACGTTCTACTTCTACTTTCCGTCCAAGGACGCGGTGCTGCTGACCCTGCTGGACCGGGTCACCGAGGAGGCCGACGCGGTCGCCGGCGACGTGCTGGTCCGGCTCGCCGAGGACCCCCGTGCCCGCTGGCGCGAGCTCATCCACCGGTTCCACGAGACGTTCGGCGCGCACCGCGCGCTGGTGCTCGCGTGCGCCCAGGTCCGTGGCACCAACGCCGAGGTACGCCGGCTCTGGGCGGCGGTGCTGGAACGCTGGGTGCAGGCCATCGAGGCGGCCATCGAGGCGGAACGACGACGCGGCGCGGCCCCGGACGGGATTTCCGCCCGGGACCTCGCCATCGCGCTCAACTCGATGAACGAGCGCGTCTGGTACGCCACCTTCGCCGGCGACGGACCGGCGGTCGCCGAGTCGGACGTGGTGGACGTGCTGCTCGACCTCTGGCTGGCCGGCATCTACCGCGACACGACTCCCCCAGCGTCGACCTGAGCTATTCCACCCGGGTCGAGGTCATGATCCAGTTGGTCTCCCAGGTGCGCTCACCGTCGACGGAGAACGCCTGCTCCCAGCGTGCCGTGCTGGCGGTGATCTCCGACCAGATGAACCGGCAGCGGACCGGACGACCCTCGTGCTGGTCGTCGGCGTAGAAACGGCCGACGCCGTCGACGAAGCGACCCACCATCGGCGGCTGCTCCAACTCGCCACGACCGCTGTTCATCCAGTAGATCGACCACTCCTTCCGGGCCGGGTCGAAGATCCTTATCGTGGCGCCGGAGAAGTCCTTGCTCGGAAAGGTGATCTCGTCGAAGTTGCCGCCCCCGCCGAAGAAGCTGTGCGCGACCGAAACCCCCGGAAACTCCTCCCACTCGTCGCTGCCGACCAGCCGCTCACGCAGCCGCCGGTTGACCACGTTCCAGGTGCCCACATAGAAGTCGAAGTCGCCCATCAGCGGCCCACCGGCCCTTCCGCTCGGGTGTCGTCCAGGTATCCGGTCAGGTCGGGCTCATCCGGCACGAGCAGGTGCCGCACCCAGGCGGCCCGCTCGTGCTCCAGCACCGCCAACTCCCACACGCAGCCCACCTCGCGCCGACGCAACTCGACGAAGTGGGTCGGGTCGTCGTCCGGGCAGTCCAACGCCGGCTGCCCGGCCACCGCGATGTGCACCTGCAGCGCGTTGTCCCACACCCAGGTGTAGGCCAGCAGATAGGCGCCGGTGTCCGCGCCCCGGTGCAGCACCACCCACCCGGCGGCCGGGGTGCCGTCGCGCACCGCTCCGGCGAGCAGCGCGGGCAGTACCTCGTACGCGGCCTTCTCCACCTCCGACTCGATGGGTCGCTCCGGCTGGTCGATGTGGTAACGCTTGAGCTGCCAACCGTCCACCGTGACCGGTCCCGGCGTCCGTAGATCCTTGTCGCGAAATGCCATGCCGGGACGGTAGGACCATTCCCCTGACAGCTAGTGTCAGTGAAGTGCGAGCGAGCCGACTTCTTTCCGTCCTGCTGCTGCTCCAGTCGCACGGCCGGCTGACCGCCGCGCAGCTCGCCGAGCGGCTGGCCGTCTCGCCGCGCACGATCTACCGGGACGTGGAGTCGCTGCACGCCGCCGGCATCCCGCTCTACGGGGAGGCCGGGCACGCCGGCGGCTACCACCTCGTCGACGGCTGGCGGACCCGGCTGACCGGGCTGACCGCCGAGGAGGCCGACCGGCTCTTCCTGGCCGGGCTGCCCGGGCCGGCCGACGAGCTGGGCTACGGCGACGTGGTTGCCGCGCTGCAACTCAAGCTGCACGCCGCGCTGCCGGCGCCGCTGCGTGACCGCGCCACCCAGCTCCAGCAACGCTTCCACCTGGACACACCCGGCTGGTACGCCGACGGCGACGCCTCCCCAGAGCTGGCGCGTACGGCCGAGGCGGTCTGGCGGCAGCACCGTGTCGAGGTGCGCTACCGGAGCTGGAGTGGCGAGGTGGTCCGGGTGCTGGAGCCGTACGGTCTGGTGCTCAAGGGCGGCCGGTGGTATGTGGTGGCCGACCGGCCCGGCCGGGGCGCGCCGGCGACCTACCGGGTCAACCAGATCCTCGCGCTGACCCCCCTCGCCCAGGAGTTCGACCGACCGGCCGACTTCGACCTGGCGGCCTGGTGGCGGGCGCACGTGGTGCAGTTCCGTGCCCGCCTGCACCGCGACGAGGCCACCGTGCGGCTCTCCCCGACCGGCCGGGCGCGGCTGCGGGAGATCGGCAGCGATCCGGTGGTGGCCGCCGTGGACGCCAGCGCCGGGCCCCCCGACGCGCGGGGCTGGGTGATCGCGGTGCTGCCGATCGAGTCGACCACCCACGCCCACGGTGAGCTGCTGCGCCTCGGCGCCGACGTGGAGGTGCTGACCCCGGCCACGCTGCGCGAACAGCTGGCCGCAACGGCGGCCGGGCTGGTCGCCCTCTACGCCCCCGTCGACCAGCCGGGCCGGTGAGGACCACGACACATCCACTGTGGAGAATGGCAGGGGCATCGACTGTCGGCCTGGTGTGCCACCCTGGGACGGTCACCAGCGGTCACCGGAGGTGAGGGTCACGCTACGGCTACGCGCACTGGTCGCCGTTCCCGGCACCGGGCCGGTGACCCTCGACGTCCCGGCCGGCACGACGGCTGCCCTGGTGGCGTCGCCCCGGTTCGGCACAGCCGTGGCCCGGGTGCTGGCCGGCCTCGCCGCCCCGGTCACCGGGCGGGTCATGGTCGGCGATCGGGACGTCACCGCACTGCCGCCACCGCGCCGGCAGATCGGCTACGTGCCAGCCGGTGGCGCGCTGCTGCCGCAGCTCACCGTGCGACGCAACATCGAGTACGGCCAACGCAAACGCGAACGGGTGCACGAGGTGGCCGACGACTGGACGGCGACCGTGGTGGACCGGCTGGAGTTGGCGCCGACGCTGGCTCTGCTGCCGCACCTGCTCTCCGACGCCCAGCGGTTCCGGGTGGCCCTGGCCCGGGCAGCGGTGTGCCTGCCCGAGGTGCTCGTCGTCGACCTGCCCGCCGGCCCGGCCGGCGGCAGCCGCCTCGGCGACCTGCTGCCTCGACTGTCCCCAGCGGACGCGCCGGGGGTCGCGGTGCTGGTCTGCACCGCCGATCCGGCGACCCTGACCGAGATCCCGCTGCACCATGAACTGGTCACCGAGCCCGACGGGGTGGGCCGGTGACGCCGGCTGGCCGAGTTACCCGGCGTACGTTGCTGCGCGCCGCCACGGCCGGCGCCGCGGCGACCGCGGCCGGCTGCGCCGGCGGCACCCGGTCGGTGCAGGTGGCGGTCGTCTGGAGCGGGCGGGAGCTGGACCGGTTCCGCGAGGTCGTGGCCGGCTACTCCGCCCCGGTGAACGTGGTCAGCGCCGGCAACGACATCGACGCGTTCCTGCGTGCCCGGCACCTCGCCGGCACCAGCCCGGACGTGGCGATCCTGCCGCGCCCCGGCCTGGTCACCGAGTACGCCCAGCGGGGGTGGTTGAGCCCGGTGCGCCCGTCGAGCGAGTACGCGGTGCCCACCGCGCTGAGCGACCTGCTGATGACGCGGGGGCGGCGCTACGGCGTCTGGGTGAAGGCGGCGCACAAGTCACTGATCTGGCGCCTGCCGTCGGTGCTTCCAGAGCCTCCCGGCAGCTGGGACGAGCTGGTCACACTGACCCGCCGCCTCGGGGCGCTCGCCCGGCGCGGTTCCGACCCGGCGCCGCTGGCCATCGGGGCGGCGGACGGCTGGGTCCTCACCGACTGGTTCGAGAACGTGCTGGCCGACCTGGCACCCGACGCCTACGACGCCCTCGCCGGGCCGGACGCCGACTGGCGCGGCCGGCCGGTGCGCGACACGCTGGACCGGCTCGCCGAGCTGTGGAGCATCGACGGCGCCTTCCCCGGCGGCGGTCGCCGCGCCCTGCTCACCCAGTACGAGGAGTCGGTAATCCAGGTGGTGCGGTCCCGGCGGGCGGTGATGGTCTTCGAGGCCGACTTCACCGACGAGGTGGTCGGCGCGTTCCGGCGCGGCCCGGAGGAGCCGGTCACCTTCCGGTTCCCGAGCGGCCGACCGGGCGCGCGCGGCCCACTGATCGTCGGCGGAGACGCGGCGGTGGCGTTCGTCGGCGCCCGGGGCGGGGCGGAGCTGGTCGAGTGGCTCACCAAAGCCGACTCGTTCCAGCCGTGGCTGCGCGCCGGCGGCTACCTGTCACCCAACACCACGGTCCCGCTGGACGGCTACGTCGATCCGGTCCGCCGTCGGCTCGCCGACGAGATGCGCGCCCCCGGCACCCTGCGCTTCGACCTCTCCGACCAGCTGCCCGGGCCGTTCACCGGTTCCGACGGGCTGGGCATCTGGCGGATCATGCAGGACTTCTTCGCCGACGTGACCGACGGCGTACCCGCCGCCGAGTCGGTTCGCCGGGCCACCGGGCAACTCGCCTCGGCGGCGCGCAGCGCGGGGGGCGGCCGATGAGCCAGGTCCGGGTGCTCGGCGAGCTGGCGGTGCTCGACGACGTGGGTCCACCCCGGCGCGGCCGGGCCTACCCGGCGGCCGGAGCGACCTCCGCGCTGCTGCTGCCCGCCCTCGTGCTGCTCGGCGGCCTGGTGGTGTGGCCGGTGCTGCGCACCCTGCACGCCAGCGTCACCACCAACGGTCACTGGGTCGGGGTGGCGCACTTCCGCACCGCGCTCGCCGCGCCGGGCACCGGCGCGGTGGTCGGCCGCACGGTGCTCTGGGCGGTGCTGGTGCCGGCGGTGGTGACGGCGCTGGGCTATCTGCTCGCCGCCGCTTCCCGCCGCTCACAGGAGGGCGGCCTGGTCCGCCTGATCCTGCTGGTGCCGGTGGCGTTGCCGCTGGTCGTCACCGGGGTGACCTTCCGCCTGATGTACGACCCCGACCCCTCCCGGGGTCTGGCCACGCTGCTCGCGGCGCGACTGACCGGCCGGTCTCCCGAGGACGCCCCGCAACTGCTCGGGCCGGGCCTGGTCACGGTGGCGCTGATGTCGGCGTTCGTCTGGGCCTGGGTGGGGCTGGCCGTGCTGGTCTTCCGGGCCGCGCTGGACGCGGTCCCGCCGAGCCTGGCCGACGCCGTACGCGCCTACGGTGGCGGTCGACGCCACGTGCTGTGGGACGCGCAGTGGCGACCGCTGCTGCTGCGTACCGTCGCGGTGGTCTTCGCGCTGGTGGCGGTCGGGACCAGCCGCACGTTCGACCTGATCCTGGTGATGACCCCCGGCTCGGTCCGTGGCGAGGCCGCGGTGCTCGCACTGCGGGTCTGGCAGACCTCGGGCGGCACCACCACCGGCGAGGGCGCCGCACTCGGTGTGGTGTGGTTGGTGGCGGTCGTCGGCGGGATGCTGGTGGCGGCGCTGTTCGTCCGGCAGGCCTGGCCACCGCCACGTGCCGAGACACCACCGGACCCCGGCCGGGTGGCCCCGCCCCGGCGGGTGTTCCGGCTGCTCGCGGCGGGCGCCGCGGTGGCCTGGCTGGTGCCGCTGGCGGTGCTGGTCGCCACCTCGATGCACGGGCGGGTGGACGCCGCCGCGCGGGGCTGGTGGTCGGCGCCGCCGGGCGTCGACTCCTACCGGACGCTGGTCACCGGCACCGGGTTGTGGCGGACGTTGGCCTTCACGCTGCTGCTGGCCACCGTGGTGACCGCCACGGTGCTGGTGGTCGCCCTGCTGGCCGCGTACCCGCTGGCCTGGTTGACCGGGCCGGCCGCGCAGGCCACCGGGTTGCTGCTCCTGGCCGCCAGCGTGGTGCCGGTCCAGGTCATCGCCGGGCCGGTCAACGAGGTGCTGGGCCTGGTCCTCTCCTCCGGCACCGCCCGCGGGCTGGCCCTGGTGCACGTGGCGCTGGGCGTGCCGTTCGCGGTGCTGGTGCTGCGCAACGCGTTCGCCGACCTGCCGGCCGAGCAGGTGCGCGGTGCCCGGTTGGGCGGCCGGCGCTGGTGGGGCACCCTGCGCCGGTTGGCCCGGCACAACCTGCCCGCGGTGGTGGCGGTCTCCGTGCTGGAGTTCGTCCAGGTCTGGAACGACCTGGTGGTGGGCCTGCTGTTCAGCGGGCCGGAGGCGGCGCCGCTGGGGCTGTTCCTGGCCGGGCAGACCCGGAGCTTCGTGAGCAACAGCGGTCTGCTGGCCGCCAGCTCGGTGCTCGCCTCGGTGCTGCCGGTGGTGCTGGTGGTTCTCGCCCGGCGGCAGCTCGTCACCGGGCTGGTCTCCGGAGGCGTCCGGTGACCAGCCCGACCGGCACCGGCCGGGGGCCACGCTGGCCGGTGGTCATCGCGGTTGGCACGATCGTCAGCGGAGTGCTCGGCAACCTGGTGAGCAATCTGCTCTCCGAACTGGCGGCCAGCGTGCTCGGGCCGGCCAGCATCGTGCTGCTGGTCGGCGGCGTGGTCGGTTCGGTGCTGCTCGAGATGCGCCGACGCCGGATCGATCGCGAGGTGAGCCCGGAGCCCACCGAGGTCGTCGCCGTGCCGGCTACCGGCGCGCCGACGCTGCCGTACCCGGCCGGCTTCACCGGCCGCGACGAGCACGTCCAGGCGGTGCTCGGGCTGCTCACCCGGGACCACGCGGTGGCCGTGCTGGGTCGGCGGGCGGTGGGGACCTCCGCCTGCGCGGTGCAGGCGGCGAACCTGTGCCGGGAGGACTTCCCCGACGGGCAGTATTACCTCGACCTGCGCCGCGGCGGCCGGCCCCGGTCCGCCCGGCAGGTGCTCGCCGCGCTCGCGGGGGTCCTGGGCACCGCGCCGCCGACCTCGAGCCGGCCGGACGCCCTCGCGGTCGCCGCCGACGCGCTGCGCCGCCAACTCGACGGCCGCAAGATCCTCCTGGTGCTGGACAACGTCGACCGTCCCGAGCAGGTCCGGCCGCTGCTTCCGCCCACCGCACGCACGTGTCGGCTGCTGTTCGCCGGCGGCCCGGCGCTCAGCGGCCTGGAGGGCGTGGTCGCGCACTGGATCGCCGAGCCGGGCCCGGCCGAGGCGGTGGAGCTGTTCGCCGCCGCCGGAGGGGCCGCACCAGCCGCCCGGGTCCGCCGCGCCGACCCGAGGACCGACCCGGCGGTACGCGAGATCGTCGAGCTGTGCGGGCAGCAGCCGCGCACGGTCCGGGCTCTCGGCTACCGCACCGCCCAGCACGGCTGGCGGCACGCCGATGTGCTGGACGCGCTGCGCCGCGCCGTGCAGACACCGCCGCACCAGCGGGTCGCCATCTCGCCGGCGGCCCGGCTGGTCACCGAACGGGACACCGCGTACCGGGCGTTGACCCGCGGGGCCCGCCGCCTGTACCGGCTGATGTCGCTGGCCCCCGCCCCGGTGGACCGCCCGGCCATCGCCGCGCTCGCCGGTCGGCACGCGGAGCGGGTGACCACGCTGCTCGATCAGTTGGCCGCGGCGGCGTTCGTGGTCGGCGCTCCCGGAGACCGGTACGAGATCCGCCCGCTGCTCGCCGGCAACGCCCGGCTGCACCTGCGCGACGCCGACCCGGCCCGGGCCCGGGTCGCCGCCCAGGCCCGGCTGACCCGGCACCTGGCCCGGCGGGCCGAGCGGCACGCCGCCAACCTGGCCGTGCTCGGCTCCCCACCGGACCGGGAGTGGTCACTGGCGCTGGACGACGATCCGTACGGCTGGTTCGACCTGCACCAGGAGCTGCTGCTGGCGGTGGTGCGGGTGCCGGCCGGCGCGGCCGAGACGCTGCCCCGCCGGGTGCGCCGGTGGTGGTTCCGGTTGGCCGTGGCGCTGTGCGGGTGGCTGGCGCACGTCGAGCGGTTGGAGGAGTGGGAGCAGGTGTGCCGGACGGTGCTCAACACCCCGACCGCCGACGACCGACCGGAGATCGCCGGATGGGCGCACAACGAGCTGGGGGTGCTGCGCCGGCGCCGACGCGACCCACAGGGTGCCGCCGCCGCGCTCACCCTCGCGGTGGCCGAGCGTGGCCGGCGGGGCACCGCCCAGGCCCGGATGAACCTCGGCCTGGCACTGCTCGACCTGGGCCAGCTCGACGACGCGGTGGAGCACCTGGAGCTGTCCCGCCGGCACCGTTCGGGGGC
The DNA here is from genome assembly GCF_046549295.1 of Micromonospora sp. 067-2. Taxonomy (NCBI): domain Bacteria; kingdom Bacillati; phylum Actinomycetota; class Actinomycetes; order Micromonosporales; family Micromonosporaceae; genus Micromonospora; species Micromonospora sp. 067-2. Next base: position 21,989 of record NZ_JAJPWB010000007.1, read on the forward strand.
GGACCGGTCCGGCCTGGCGCTCACCGACCTGGGTCTCGGCGCGGCGCAGCTGGCCCGGGGGGAGCTGGACACCGCCCACCACCACCTCGTGCGGGCGGCGAACACGTTCCGGTCGGTGGGGGACGCGCGCGGCTATGCGGCGGCGTTGACCAACCTGGTGCTGGTGCACGCCGCCCTCGGCGAGCACCTGGACGCCGCGCAGGCGTGGCGGGCCGCGCTGCGCGAGTACGAGTCGGTCAGGGACCCGACCAGCCGGTCGGCGGCGCTGCTCAACGCCGGGGCGACGCTGCTCACCGCCGCGCCGGGGCAGGCGCGGGCGGCGTACGAGCTGCTGGCCGAGGGTCGGCGGCTGCGCGAGGACAGCCAGCCCACGGCGGGGCTGGCGCGGACCCTGCTGTACCTGGGTGACGCCGCCGCCGAGCTGGGCGACCGGGTCGAGGCGCGGCAGCACTGGGCGGACGCGGCGGCGGTGGCCGAGGAGGTCGACGACGCCCGGGGGCTGGCCGCCGCCGACAGTCGGCTGGAGGAGGGCACCGACCCGGCGGCACCTGGCCCATGATCGGCGGGGGCGCCGACGTGATGTGGGTCGCTCACGTTGGCCGCTTGAACGGGTCTGGGAGAGTGTGTGATCGTGGACGCGCTCTCGGTGCGGGGACTCAGCCGCAACTTCGGTGACCTGGTCGTGCTCGACGATGTGAGCTTCACGCTCCGGGCGGGGCGGATCGCGGTGGTGCTGGGCCCCAACGGCAGTGGCAAGACCACGCTGCTGCGCTGCGTGGTCGGCGCCGACCGGCCGGACGCGGGCGAGGTGCTGGTGCTCGGTCGCCGGGCCGACGAGACCGATCCCGAGGTACGGGCACTGGTGGCGGCCGCCCTGGACGACATCGACTTCTTTCCCGACCTGTCCGTGGTCGAGCACCTGGAACTGGTCGCGTACGCCCACGGAGGCGACGCCGACCCGGTCGACGAGGTCGTCGCCGAGCTGGGCCTGGAACCAGCCCGCGACCAACTGCCGGTGACGCTGTCCAGTGGGCAACGTCGCCGACTGGCCCTGGCGTCCTGTTTCGTGCGGCCGCGTCGGGTGCTGATCCTCGACGAGCCGGAGCAGCGGCTGGACGTACGCGGCCGGCAGTGGCTGGCCGACCGGCTACGCCGGGAGCGGGAGGCGGGCACCGCCGTACTGCTGGCCTCGCACGACCCCGAGCTGATCGACGCGGTGGTCGACGAGCGGATCGAGATCGGCCGGTGACGGCCCCGCCGGCCACGGTCGCCGACACGCCGATCGGGGTGCCCACGGCCCGTCAGCTGCGCTCGCACCTGCGCCAGGCCCGTCGGCGGCACCACGACCACTCCCTCGGCGACGTGCTGGGCGACGCGTACGTCATGGTGCTCTTCGTGGGCATGTACGGCTGGTTCGCGATCAGCGCCAGCCGCGACATGCTGAATTCGCCCACCGTCGGCCGCGCCGATCCGGGGGTGCGGTGGTGGCTGGCGGTCGCCGCGCTGCTGGCCGGAGCGGGCCTCGCCTGGCGCGGCCTGCGCGCGCTCGGCCCGTTGCTGGTGACTCCGGCAACGCAGAGCTGGGTGACCAGCGCTCCGGTCGACCGGCGGGCCTGGCTGGCGCCGCGCCTCGTCCTCCTGGTGACCGGCGCGACGGCCGGCACCGCGCTGATCGGGGTGGCCGTGGCGGCGCTCGGCGGCGTCGCCGACCTGGCTGACCTGGGCTGGGCGGCGGCGGCCGGCGCGGGGTGGGGTGCGACCGGGTTGGCGTCCAGCGTCGTCGCCCAGGGCAGCCGGCCCGGCCGGCGCTGGCCGACCCTGGCCGGGGTGGTGCCGGTGCTGGCGGCCGCGGCCGTCACGGCCCTGGTGGTGCTCGTCGGGCGCCTGGGCGACGGGCTGTCCCGGCCGACGGCGTCGCCGGCCGCCGCGCTGGCCGCCGTGGGGGTGCCCCTCGCGGTCGTCGCCACCGTCCTGGCGGTACGCGCGCTGCCCCGCGTGGACCGGGCCACGCTGACCACCGGCGCGCAGTTCGCCAACGCCGCCGCCACGGCCACCATCCTGCTCGACCCGAGCCTGCTCGCCAGCCTGGTGGAGAGCCGGCGCTGGCGTCAGATCGGTCGGGTGCGCAGCCGCCGGTTCCTGCCCGGCCCCGGCTGGTGGGCCTTCCTCCAGGCCGACGTGCGCCGGCTCCGCCGCCATCCCAGCGCCCTGCTGATCTGGACGGCTCTGATCCTCGTCCAGTACGCCGCCGCGCTCGCCCTGCCCGGGTTGGCCGGTGCCGCGCAGGTGGTGTTCGGCTACCTGGCCGCCGACCGGCTCACCGGCGGCCTGCGGTCGGTCAGCCGGTCACCCGGGTTGCGTCGTGCTCTCGGTGGCAGTGACGCCGCGCTGCGCGGGATCCACGTCGTCGTGCCGGCGGTCGGCGCGGGGCTGTGGTGGCTGCTGACGCTGCCGACGGTCGACGGTGGGCCGCCCTGGTTGGGGCCGGCGCTGGCGCTCGGAGTGGTGGCCGCCGCCTGGCGGGCGGCCACCCGACCGCCGATCGACTACGGCGGGGCGACGGTCAACACCCCGTTCGGGATGATCCCGGTGGACCTGCTGCGCCAGGGCTCACGCGGGCCGGCGCTGCTGGCCGTGCTGGTCCTGGTCCGCCTGTTCGTGGCCTGACCAGGACCCCTCGGCCAACCTCACGTCGGTGCCGTGCCGGATCCGTTGCCCGGCCAGGTGCCGGGCCGCGGCGGCCGGGGTGGCGGTCGCGGCGCTGGCGGCGCGCAGGATGCCGGTGAGGGTCTCGGCGATGCCGCGTACCCGGGTGGTGGCTTGTGTCGATGTCTCGTGGTGCAGTTCGACGGCGGTGGCGTGGATGATGCCACCGGCACTGACGACGATGTCGGGTGCCCAGAGGATGCCCCGCTCGTGCAGCAGGTCGGCGGTGCCGGGGGTGCCGAGTTGGTTGTTGGCTGGCCCGGCGATCGCGGCGCAGCGCAGGGTCGGCACCGACTGCGGGGTGAGCACGCCGCCCAGGGCAGCGGGGATCAGGACGTCCACGTCGGCGGTCAGGCAGTCCGGCGGGCTGGTCCAGGTGGCACCGTACTGGTCGGCGAGCGCCCGCCTGTCCTCGTCGATGTCGCTGACCACCAGCTTGGCGCCGGTGTCGGCGAGCATGCGGACCACGTGACCGCCGACGCGGCCCAGCCCGAGGACGGCGAAGCTGCGCCGGGACAGGTCGGCCGAGCCGAACCGCTCCGAACACACCGAACGCAGGGCAGCCAGGACGCCCACGGCGGTGTGCTGCGACGAGTCACCGCTGCCGCCGGCCGGGACCGGTCGGCAGAACGCGTGCGGGGTGCGCTCGGCGATCGTGGTCATGTCGTCCGGGCCGGTGCCCACGTCGGGCCCGGTGGCGTAGGTGCCGTTCAACGCGGCGATCACGTCGCCCACGTCGTGCAGCAGACGCTGGCGGGCGGCAGCGTCGAGACGGCGGCCGGGCGGCAGCGGGACGACGGTCTTGCCGCCGCCGTTGGGCAGCCCGGCCAGCGCGCACTTGTCGGACATCGCAGCGGACAGCCGCAGCGCGTCGGTGAGGCCGTCGCGCCAGTCCGGGTAGTGGGCCAGCCGGCAGCCGCCGATGGCCTGGCCCAGCGCGGTGGAGTGCACCGCGACGATGATCGGCAGCCCGGACCGAATGCCCTGTTGCATGACGACACGTTCGTGGATCGACTCGCTGGCGCTGTCGGTGGCGGCTGGGAACATGGCGGCTCCTGTCATCTGGTCATTTGATCGGCTCGACAGTAGTCAGACGGAGGGCGTCGACCGGCCCCTACCGAACGACGTTCGAGAGAGATGCCATGATTCCGATCGTGGATGAACTTGATTCGGCGATCATCGGGCACCTGCAGACACATGCCCGGCAGACCAACCGCGAGCTGGCCCGAGCGGTCGGTATCGCGCCGTCGACCTGCCTGGAACGCGTCCGCGCGCTGCGGGATCGCGGCGTGATCACCGGCTACCACGCCGAGATCAGCCTCGCCGCGCTCAACCGCGGTGTGCAGGCATTACTGCACGTGCAGGTCCGGCCGCTCAGCCGCACCGTGATCGAGGGCTTCAAGGCGTACGCGATGGCCTTGCCCGAGGTGCTGTCGGTGTTCGTCGTGGCCGGCGGCGACGACTTTCTCGTCCACGTCGCGGTGCCCAACGTGGACAGCCTGCACGCGTTCCTCATGGACAAGTTCAGCGGGCGCCGCGAGATCGCCGGGTTCCGCAGCTCCGTGATCTACCAGCACGCCCGCAAAGCGGTCATCGAGCCCCTCGACCCGTAACAGGATCGTCTTTCGGTTTTCAGCAGTTCAACGCGCCGACAGACAGCTGGCGATCGTCGCGACGCCCTCGTCGATCTCGGTTGCCGTCCGCGCGGCGTAGCCGAGCACCAGGCCGGGGCGGTACGGCCGCTGGCAGTGCCAGGACAGCGGTTGCACCTTCACCCCGCGGGCCAGTGCCGCCGCCGCCAGCTCCCCGTCGATCAGCTCGCCGTCCAGCGTGATCATCAGGTGCAGCCCGGCCGCCGCGCCGTGCACCGTGGCGTCCGGCAGGTGCCGGGTGAGCGCGCTGATCATCGCGTCCCGGCGCTGGATGTGCCGGCGACGCAGCAGCCGCAGCTGCCGCTCCAACGCGCCGGAGGTCATCAGCTCGGCCAGCACCAGCTGGGGCAGCACCGCGTTGCCCAGGTCGGCGTTGCGCTTGGCGGCAACCACCGCCTCGCGGTGTCGGGCGGGCACGAGCAGCCATCCGATCCGCAGCGCCGGGGCGAGCAGTTTCGAGACGCTGCCGGCGTAGCAGACCTGCTCCGGCAGCAGCCCGCGCAGCGCCGGCACCGGGGGCCGGTCGTAGCGGTGCTCGGCGTCGTAGTCGTCCTCGATGATCAGACCCCCGGCCCGCGCCCAGTCGACGAGCTGGCGGCGGCGGTCACCGTCGAGCACCACGCCGGTCGGGAACTGGTGCGCGGGGGTGAGCATCACCGCGCGCACCCCGCTGGCGGTCAACTCGTCGACCCGCAGCCCGGCGTCGTCCACGGTGATCGGCGGGGTGTCCACCCGCCAGTTGTTCAGGTGCTGCCGCACGCCGAGCGAGCCCGGGTCCTCCACGGCGATCCGGTGGATGCCGGCCGCGCCGAGTGCCTGGGCGAGCAGCCCGAGCGCCTGGGACACCCCGGTCACGATGATCACCTCGCCGGGGTCGACCGCGATGCCACGGCTGCGGGCCAGCCACGCGGCGACGGCCCGTCGTAGCGCGGGCGTTCCGCACGGATCGCCGTAGCCGAAGTCGGACGCGGCGAGGTGACGCAGCACGGTCCGTTCGGCGCGCAGCCAGTCCGCGCGGGGAAAGGCGGTCAGATCCGGTACGCCGGGTGTCAGGTCGATGTCCGCGCTCGCTGCGCGTACCGCGTCGAAGATGTCGCTGCCCGGGGCCGGCGGAAAGAGCGCGGCCGGCGCCAACGCGGCGGTCGGGGCGGGTGCCGGGGTGGCCGGTGCGGGCGGGGCGGCGACGACCACCGTCCCGGCCCGGCCCCTGCCGGTGACGTGCCCCTCCTCGGTCAGCCGCTGGTACGCCTCGGTGACCACGCCCCGGGAGACACCGAGATCGGCGGCGAGCAACCGGGTGGCGGGCAGGCGGTCGCCGACCGGCACCCGACCGTCGGCGATGGCCTGTCGCAGCCGGGCGGCCAGCCAGTCGGCGCGCCCGCCGGGCGGGGCGTCGGCGATGGTCAGGTGCAGAAAGTCCGACCCGGCCGCTATGGACCTATCGGTTGCCGCTGTTTTGGCCCTGCTCATCGGACCATCGTGCCAGCAGAGTGGAGATCACGTCAGCCCCGCCACGCCACATGGAGGACGTCCGTGACGATTCCGTTCCTGCTCACCACACTGATCGTGGTGATCACCCCGGGCACCGGGGTCATCTTCACCCTCTCCGCCGGCCTGTCCCGGGGCGCCCGAGCCGGCGTCCTGGCCGCGTTCGCCTGCACGCTGGGAACGGTGCCGCACCTGCTGACGGCGCTGACCGGTCTCGCCGCGCTGTTGCAGGCGAGCGCGGTGCTCTTCGACGTGGTCACGTACCTCGGCGTCGGGTACCTGCTCTATCTGGGTTGGTCGACCGCGCGGGACCGCAGCGGCTTCGCGGCCAGCACCACCGCCGCACCCCGACCCGCGGCCCGGGTGATCATCGACGGCATCCTGGTGAACCTGCTCAACCCGAAGCCGATGCTGTTCTTCGTCGCGTTCCTGCCACAGTTCGTGGACACCACCGCGCCGGGCGCGACCCGGTCGATGCTCGCCTGCGGCGCGGTGTTCATGGTGCTCACCTTCGTGGTGTTCAGCGGCTACGGCATCTTCGCGGCCCGGGTGCGCGGGTGGGTGCTGTCCCGGCCGCGGGTCACCGACTGGCTGCGCCGATCCGTCGCCGGCACGTTCGTCGCGCTCGGCGTGACGCTCGCCCTCGCCGGACGATGAAGGCGTGCCACGGCCGGCCCGGTCAGACCGTGTCGCCCGGCACGAGGTGGCGGTAGCCGGGGATCGTCTCGGTGAACCAACCGGCGACGCTGTCCAGGCCCCGCTCGTTGAGCTGCCCGTCGTGGATCGGATACGACCGGGCGGCGCCCACCCCGCGGGCGAACCGGATGGCCTCGTCGAGGCGTAGCCAGGACCCCTGCGCCGGCACCAGCAGCGTGTGCACCGGCTCGTCCGGCACGTGCAGGGCGTCGCCCGGGTGGTAGATGCCGTTCCCGATCAGGTAACCGAGGTTCGCGCAGTCGGGCTGGCCCTCGTGGATGGCTGCGTGCCGACCGCCGTACGCGGTGACCGGAATGCCGGCTGCGGTGAAGCGCTGACCGGCGTGGACCCGGGTCACCGGCAGCGGCGCGAGGTCGGGCAGCCGAGCGCCCTCGGGGGCGTACACCGGGGTGCCGAGACCGGCCAGTCGCAGCACGTCGACGTGGTCGGCGTGCTCGTGGGTGACCAGTACGGCGTCCGCGCCGACCAGGGCGCGCGGCTCGCTCCACGTGCCCGGGTCGACGACGAGCACCCCGCCGTCGTGCTCGATGCGCACACAGGAGTGGGTGAATCGGGTGATCCGCATCCGGCGACGGTATGCCCGCGAGCGCGCCGCCGGTGCCCCCGCCGCGCACCCGTGGCGGTCGATCTGGGCACCGTCAGCTCGGGCGCCCGGATGACGACTCCCGGACGATGTAGACGAACTGCACGCCGAACACGACGAGCGCGAGCACCACGCCGCCCGGAACGGCCAGCCCGTGCCCCGCCCCGGCCGAGCGGGCCAGCAGGGCGGCGCCGAGACCGACCAGCAGCGCGTTGACCGCGCCCACCAGCGCGGCGGTGGTCAGCAGGAACTCCCAGCGCCCGGGCCGGCTTCCGGCCTGGGTCCAGGCCGTACGCATGCTGCCCTCGGCGATCACCGCGTCGGCGAAGAAGTCGTGCTCGGCGGCGAACCGGTGGTGGTAGAAGGCGCGGATGCGTTGGATCCGCCACAGGTCGATCGAGTTCTCCACGGTCGTCTCGACCAGGCGCAGGAAGGTCAGCGCCCCGATGACCACCAGGGTCGGCAGCACCGCACCCAGGTAGGGCCGGACGAGTTTGTCGTTGCTGGCCACGAAGCCGAGCCCGATCAGGGCGGCCGAGAGCACGGACAGGAAGATCGTCGCCCGGCCGGTGGCCTCGGCGATCGTACCGGCCCGGGCGGTCTGCAACGCGTAGTGCTCGGTCGTCAGGGCGGTGAGCAGCGCCTGCTCGCGTTCGCCGTCGTCCATCCCGCCTGACCCTCCGCAGTCGCGCGACCCCGTTACCGTCACACTACGAGCGTCGAACGCGGTCCGATCGCCGAACCCCGCTGGTCGGGAACGGGACAGCGGGGCAGCAAAGCGGGCACGTATCCTCCGCATTCCGGTGTCAGCGGGCGGTGACGGGGGCCTGGCCGACGACGGAGAGGGGACCGGATGCCCGAGTGGGCTGGTCGGGGCGGCCGGCAGCGACGCGCCTTCGTCGTCGGTGGAACGCTGCTCGCGGTCGCCGTCGTGATGCTGCTGGCCGCCTGGCGCAGCACCGGCTTCCTCAGCGACCTCCTGCTCAACCTCGGCGCCAGCGTGGTGCTCGCGGCCATCTCGTACGTCATCTTCGACCCGCTGTTCGAGGAGGCCCGCAAGGCGCGGGTGCAGGAGCACCTGAGCTTCGACCAACAGGCGTTCGTGGCGCGTCTGCACCGCGCCGGCCGCCGGGTGCGGATCCTGGACACCTGGACGATCCTGCTGGAGCAGCGGCACCGCGACGAGACCCTGGCGGCCGTACGGGCGGCGCTGGCCAACGGCGCCCAGGTGCAGGTGCTCCTGCTCGATCCGGACTGCGCCGCCGCGCAGCAGCGTTCCGAGGAGTTGGAACGTCAGCGGGTGGATGTGCCGCGGCAGATCCGCACCAACCTGCGCCACCTGACCGCCTTTCAGGAAGCCCTCGACCCGCGCCTGCGGCACCGTTTCCAGGTCCAGCTCTACGACGCCTCCCCGTCGATCCAGCTCTATCAGTGGGATGGGCGGGCGTTGATCTCGTTCTTCCCGATCGGGAAGTTGTCGTTCAACGTGCCCCAGCTCGAGGTGGACATGGACAGCCCGTGGGGTGGGTTCGTGCACGCCCGGTTCGAGGAGCTGTGGGAGCACGGTCAGGCCACCCTGAACCTGGACCGGTACTGGTCGGTCACGGTCACGCTGCTGCACGACGACTCCGACGTGGTCGAGGTGCAGGTGCCCTACGTGACGGTCGACGGGCACCACTACATCGACTGCCGTGCGTTCCGGCTGGCCCGGCCGCTGAGCGTGCGAGCCGGCCTGCCGCCCCGGGCGGTTGCGGCGGCGACGGCGGTGTTCGCGCTCGCCGAACCGGCCGACGGGGACCGCACGCCGCCCGCCGGCGTGATCCGGCACTTCGACCAGAAGTACGGGCGGGGCGACGGGGAACGGGCGTTGCGTCGACTGGTGCCGCAGCCGCCGGGCCACTCCCGTACCCCCGCACCCCGCCCTGCGGCGGCCGGCGACCCGCACGCGGGGTGACCCCCCGAGCCGTCCGGTCGGGTCGTCGCGCGGGACAATGGTGCTCACGGCGCTGTGCCGTGCCGACCGCCTGGAGGGCAGTCCCGTGTCGCTCAGCCCCGCAGCACCGCTCGGGCCGGCGCAGCTGCGCGCCGACTGCGGGCGCTGCTTCGGGCTGTGCTGCGTGGTGCCCGCCTTCGCCGCGTCGGCGGACTTCGCCGTCGACAAGCCGGCCGGGCAGGCCTGCACGAACCTGGGCCCGGACCACCGCTGCGGCATCCACACCCAGCTGCGGGAGCGGGGGTTCCCCGGCTGCACGGTCTTCGACTGTTTCGGCGCCGGCCAGCAGGTCGCCCAGGTGACCTTCGGCGGACGGGACTGGCGGGACGCACCGGACACGCTCCCCGCGATGGCCGCGGCGTTCGTCGTCCTGCGTCCACTGCACGAGTTGCTCTGGTACGTCACCGAGGCGTTGGCCCTGGACCCACCCGCCGAGCTGCGTGTCGCGCTGGAGCGTGCCCGCGCCGACACGGCGGCGCTGACCGGCGGCGACCCGGCGTGGCTGCGCACCGTGGACGTGTCGGCGCACCGCGACCGGGTCAACCCGCTGCTGTCACGGGCCGGGGACGTGGCCCGCTCCCGAGGCGGCGGCGTCGGCTCGGACCGCCGCGGCGCCCACCTGCTCGGGGCCGACCTGCGCGGGGTGGACCTGCGCCGGGCAAACCTGCGCGGGGCGGTGCTGATCGGCGCCGACCTGCGCGGGGTCGACCTGGGGCTGGCCGACGTCACCGGCGCGGATCTGCGCGGCGCCGACCTGCGCGGCGCGGACGTCAGCGCCACTCTCTTCCTGCACCAGGCGCAGCTGGACGCCGCCCGTGGTGACGCGCGCACCGGGCTGCCGGCGACGCTCACCCGCCCGACGCACTGGACGGCGCTGTCGCTCACCCCGGTCCGCCGGCGACCGGGCCTCCCCTCCCCTGCCCGTCGGGGCCGGCGTCGCTGAACGACCCTCCCGGTGGTGGCCGAGCGCCGCGACGGTCGCCACGGCCGGGCGAGGTTTCGTCCGGGACGACGCCGGGTAGCCACTGCCGAGAAGAGACGGCACCGACGGGGGGCACGGCGTGGGCTTCCGAAAACGCGACGGTGAGCTGCCGGGCGACCCGCAGCACAGCGAGGACGAGGCCGGCCAGGCCCGGTTGGTGCAGGTCGAGGCGGACACTCCGGTCCCGGCGCCGGACGACACCGACGTGCCACCGGACATCGTGACCGAGGACGACAACTCGGGCGTCGCCGGCGGAAGCTCCGGCAGCAGTGGCGGCGGATCGAACCTGCCCGGACATCCGGACGCGACCCGCTGACACGGACCCAGCGCGGTTTCACCGGCCGGCCAGCGCAGGTTCAGCGGCTGGCCAGCGCGGCCGCCCGCGCCTCGGTCATGCCCCTGTTGGCCAGCCCGTCGGCCCGCTCGTTCTCCGGGTGGCCGTTGTGCCCCTTGACCCACAGCCAGGTGACCTCGTGCCGCTCGCAGGCCGTCTCCAGTCGATGCCACAGGTCGGCGTTCTTCACCGGCTGCTTCGCGGCGGTCAGCCAACCGTTGCGCTTCCAGGACGCCAGCCAGCTGGTGATGCCGTTGCGCACGTAGGTGCTGTCGGTGTGCAGCTCCACGACGACCGGCCGGTTCAGACTCTCCAGCGCCTGGATGGCCGCCATCAGCTCCATCCGGTTGTTGGTGGTCGGAGTGGCCTCGCCGCCGCACAGCTCCCGCTCGTGGTCGCCGTAGCGCAGCAGGGCGCCCCAGCCGCCCGGCCCGGGGTTGCCGCTGCACGCCCCGTCGGTCCAGATCTGCACGCCCCTGCCGGCTGCCGCGTCCACCATGCCCGGCAACCTACCGGGCGTCGACGCCGTGGCCCGCGCTCGGGGGCCACCGCGCCGGCTGCGAAACACCGGCTCAACCGGGCAGGGTGCCGCCGTCCGGCGCGGCACCGGGGGGCGTGGGGCCGACCACCGCCGCCGGAATGGTCGGCGCGGGGCGGGTCGGACCCAACCGCGCCCGGACCCGGTGTGCCGCGTCGCCGGCGGTTGCGGCGATCATCGGCAGCAGCCTGGTCGAGTTCATCACCGCGACCTCCTCGGCCGGGCTGGTGACGCCGTCGAGGAAGCGCAGCACCCGCTCAGCCGGGTTGCGGTCGAAGAGCCGATCGAAGAACTCGCGGCCGCCGACCCCACCCCGGTCGAGCGCGCGCAGCGCGACCGCGTCCATCCAGCGGTGCCGACGCGGGTACGCGGGCAGCGGCACCGGCGGCCGGCCGGCGGCGAGCGCGCGGGCCACCTGGTCGGCCTGGCGGTACATGGCGGAGAAGGTGAACCCGGTCGACGGGCGCGTCGCGCCGCCGGCCGTGCCGAGGCGGACCACCCGGGCGGAGGGCCGGGCCGGGAACGGCGCGTCGGTCATCGGGATCACCCCGTTCTCCACCTCGCGGATCCGCAGCCCGGTCGGATCCAGCCCGAGCAGGTCACGGTAGCCGGCCAGTGCCGTGTCGTACCCGGCGTCGGTGAGCAGGCCCGGCGAGAACTCGGTGTACTCGACAAGGGCGTAGCGGTCACTCACCGGCAGCACGTACCCGAAGGAGACGCCCCGGGCAGGTTGCGGGGTGCGGAAGTCCATCAGCACGGCCCGCGCCGGGTCGAAGACGGGTTGGTCGGCTTCGAGCCACCAGCCGCGGAAGTGCTGCAACCAGGTGGTCCGCCCGGGGCGGGCCGGTGGGCGGGGGCGGGAGTCCAGCACCCAGTCGGCGCGCACGACCGGGCCTGCACCGGTGCGCACCACCACCCGCGTGCCGTCGTCGGTCACCGATTCGGCGGGCGCGACGATCCGGGTGGCGCCGAGCCGACGCTCCGCCTCGGCGGCCCGGTCGTAGACCGGGCCGGAGCGGAGCATGGCGTACCGCAGCGGGGCCAGATCCAGCACCCGACGCCGCGTCGGCGTGGCCACCTCGACCTGCTGCCAGCTCGCGCTGAGCAGCGGGTCCAGGTCGCTGTCCGGGTGGCCCCAGAACGCCCAGGTGCGATCCTGGCCACGGCGGCGTACCGGATCGACGACCGCGATCCGCAGGTCGCGGACGCCGTGCCGGTCCAGGGCGGCGAGCAGCAGCGATGCGGCGCCGCCGCCACCGAGCAGCGCGAGGTCGACGTCCAGCGGCGCGGATTCGGTCACCGCACCACGCTGCCACACCACCCGCCCGGGTCGCGCGCCGCCACCGGTACGGCGTGGCGCTCAGGCCACCGGGGCGGATTGCTGCTCGGCGGGCGGCGGATCGGCGTAGGCGCGGGCCACCGCCGTTCGGTCGAAGACCCGCCAGGTGGCGGCGGAGACACCGATCGCCACCACCAGTCCGACCCAGTACGGCGCGGTGATGCCGAACCGGGTGGCGAGCAGCCCGCCGAGCAGGGCGCCCACGCAGTTGCCGCCCGCCGCGACGAAGAGGGTGGTGCTGGCCACCCGGCCCTGCAACGCCGGCGGCGTGAGCCGTTGGCGCAGCGAGTTCGCCACGATGTTCCACAGGGCGCTGTGCACACCGAAGGCGAAGAGCGCGGCGCCCACCACGATCGTGCTGCGGGAGCCGGCCAGCGCCAGGTGCAGCCCCGCCTCGATCAGCAGGCCGATCCGGATCGTCCAGGTGGCGCCGATCCAGGCGATCAGCCGGTCGCCGAGGAGCGCGCCGAGCACCCCGCCGGTGGCCATGCAGGTGAACAGCAGCCCGTAGCCCACCGAGCCGAGCCCCAGTCGCTCGTCGGCGAGCAGCACCAGGACCGCGAGCGCGGCGGTCAGGGTCACGTTGAGCAGACCGATCAGCACGGCCATCGTCCGGAGCAACCGCTGGTGGGCCAGCCAGCGCAGCCCTTCGCCGATCTCCCTGCGCATCGAGCGGGTCCGGTCTGCGTTCGCATCGGTCGCGGTGGCCCGGAAGCCGCCTCCGACGAGTGCCACCAGCACCGCGCTGAGGGCGTACGTGACGGCGTTGACGAGGAACGGGCTACCCGCCGAGAGGGCGAACAGGAAACCACCCAACGGCCCGGCGAGCATGCCGTTCATGAGGGTGGTGCCGCCGCCGAGCCAGCCGTTCGCCCGTTCCAGGCGTTGTCGGGGCACCACGGTCGGAAGCATGGCCTGGCTGGCGGCGCGGAACACGATCTCACCGGTGTTGACGACGAACAGCACCGCGTACAGCAGCGCCACCCCGGCCGTCCCGGTCATGATCGCCGTGGCCAGCACGGCCAGCGCCACCACGCGCACCAGGTCGATGAGGATCATCAGGCGGCGCCGGTCCATCCGGTCGACCAGCACGCCGCCCGGCAGGGCGAAGAGCAACCAGGGCAGCCAGGCCACCGCGGACGCCGCGGCCACGACGAGCGGATCGTCGGTACGCGAGGCGACGAAGAGCGGCGCGGCGACGGTGGCCAGGCCGCTGCCCAGGGCGGAGAGGGTGCTGGCCGCCCACAGCCGGGCGAACTGTGGTCCCATCGGTGTCCCGGCGTCTCGCGTCACGGCCAGCGAACCTACCAGCGCCCGCCCCAGACCCGCCCCCGGTTTATCCGGGTCCTCGGCCGGGTCGCGCGGGTCATTCCCGCCGGTACCGTCGATACCTCGCCATCCGCCCAGCCGCGCTGTCGACGGCGGAGGAACATCGATCGGGTCACCCCGTGCCGGTCGGCTCGTCCGGGCATTTGCGCAGCTCCCCCCGCCTTCGGGTGGACACGTGACGGCAACGAGGATTTCTCATTTTCACCTGATCGAGGACCCAACACACCTAGTGTTGGGCACACCGGTGCTAGTCGGAGTTGGCCACCCGAACGACGTCCCACGCAGTCAGCGGACGAAATGTGAGGGAAGACGCGTATGAAGGTCTCAACAGCACTCTGTTCGGCGGCGCTCGGCGTGGGCCTCGGCACGCTCCTGCTGCCGGGCGCCGCACTGGCCGACACCACGGTGTCACCGGCCACCACCCCGGTCGGTGGGACCGTCGTGCTCACCGCGACGACCTGCAACCCGAAGTCGGGTGACGCCCTCTTCCGCGTCACCGGCCCCAACCGCGACCAGAACGTCCGCTCCACCACGGCCGCCGCCGGCGGCGGGCTGAGCGCCGAACTCTTCACCGCCGGGTTCACCCTGGGCACGTATACGGTGGCCGCCACCTGCGGCGACGGCAGCTCGGCCGGCAGCGCCACGTTCACCGTCACCCCGATCGGCGGCGCCCCCGCCGGCTCCGGCGGCGACAGCCGCGACAACGGCACTCTCGCCGCCGGAGGCACCCTGCTCGGCACCGCCGTCGCCGGGGCGGTCGTCCTGATCCGCCGACGCCGTCCGGTGTCCGCCGTCGCCTGACCTGGCGACCCGCTCCATCCCTGAGGACGGGTGCCCGCGCCGACGAACACCGGCGCGGGCACCCCGACGAGCCCGTACGGAGGTGCGCACGTGTGGTGGCGGCGGACCCTACCGGTCGTGGTCGCCCTGCTCGGGGTGACCGGGCTGGGGCTCATCACCGTCGGCCTCACCGCCGACCCGGCACGTCCACCTCGGCCGCCGACGCTCGCGCCGACGCGCACCCACCCCGCACCGGACCTGTCCCCCCTGCCACGCGCCGCGCCGGTCCGGATCCGGATCCCGGCCATCGGCGTACGCGCCGAGGTCGTCGGAGTCGGCGCGGACGCCGCCGGGGTGCTGGAGGTGCCGCCACTGGATCGGCCCACCGTCGCCGGCTGGTACCGGCACGGGGTCAGCCCCGGCGAGATCGGCAACGCCGTCCTGGTTGGACACGTCGACTCCCCGGCCGGCCCGGCGGTCTTCTTCGACCTCGGTCGACTGCGCGCCGGCCAGGAGATCCAGATCACCCGCGCCGACACCCGGGTCACGACGTTCACCGTCGACGACGTTCGCGCGTACCCCAAGGAGCGTTTTCCCAGCGGACTCGTCTACGGCCCGGCGGATGCCGCCGGGCTGCGCCTGATCACCTGCGGTGGGCGGTTCGACGCCGCGAGCGGCAACTACGTGGACAACGTCGTCGTGTTCGCCACCCGCACGGCCTGAGACCACCCGCACGGCCTGACACCACCCGCACGGCCTGACACCACCCGCGGCCTGACACCACCGACCCGGGTGTCGGGAGCCGGACTTCGCTCGGCAGAATGCGGTGGCACCATCGCCCCCGGGCACCGCGATCGCGGCGGTGCGCTGGCGGCGGGGAGGCACGCGATGGATCAGAGAGCGGTACGCGACCGGGCCAGCCGTGGCGTACGCGCCCTGGCCCGTCGACTTCTCGGCCGCGTCGAGGGCGGCCTCCCCGCGCCCCGCAGGTCCAACCCGGACGCCGTGGTCGACTGCGCCGTCTACGTCAACGGCCGGCGCGAGCCCGGCCGCCCGCACTACGCCGACGCGTACGCGCGCGCCCGGCACGGCCGCGACGCCTTCGTCTGGCTGGGTCTGCACGAACCCGGCCCGGCGGTGCTCGCCGCGGTGGGACGGACCTTCGGCCTCGACGAACTGACCGTCGAGCAGGCGCTCGCCGACGGGCACCGGCCCACGGTGCAACGACACGGAACGGTCACCCTGCTGGTGCTACGCACCGCCGGGTACGTGGAGCACGCCGAGCTGACCGACACCTCCGAGGTGATCGACACCGGGGACGTGATGGTGCTGCTCGGTGACCGCTTCGCCATCACCGTGCGGCACGGTGCCGCCGGTGCGTTGCGCAGCGTCCGCGCCGACATCGAGAATCGCCCAGCGCTGCTGGCCGCCGGACCGTGGGCGGTGGCCTACGCGGTGTGCGCCCGGATGGTCGACTCCTACCTGGAGGTGGCCGGGCACGTGGAGCGGGACCTGGAACGGGTCGAGGAGTCGGTGTTCGCCCGCGAGCGATCCGCCAACATCCAGCACATCTACCAGCTCAAGCGGGAGGTGGTGGAGTTCAAGCGGGCGGTGCTGCCCTTGCAGACGCCGATGCGTACGCTGCTCGACCCGGGCACCGACGGGCCACCGCGCGCCCTGCACCGCTGGTTCGTCGACGTGGACGGGCGGCTGAGTCGGGCGGTCGACCGGGTGGCCGCCTACGACGACCTGCTCACCTCGATCGTGCAGTCCCGGCTGGCGCAGCTCGCCGTCGAGCAGAACAACGACATGCGCAAGATCGCCGCGTGGGCGGCCATCGCGGCCACCCAGACCGCCATCGCCGGCATCTACGGCATGAACTTCTCGCACATGCCGGAGCTGACCTGGCGTTACGGCTACGCCGGCGCACTCACCCTGATGGCGGCGGCCGCCCTCGCCCTGCACCGCCTGTTCCGCCGCTCCGGCTGGCTCTGAAACCCGTCAGCGGGGCTGGGACAGGAAACCGCGGATCCGGTCGCGGGGACGGTCGGTCAACTCCGGGCCGTGCGTGAAGGCGGCGATGTCGTACTCCAGCTCACCGAGCACGTGCGCGGTCTGCTGGGTCATCCGGAAGTCGCTGCACAGCCACTTCAGCGGCCAGCGGACCCCGAGCACGTTGAACAGCGCGTCCCCGGTGATCAGCAGTCGGGTCGGCTCGTGCAGCAGGGACACGTGCCCGGGCGAGTGCCCGGGGGTGTGCACCACCCGCAGGCCACCGCCGACGTCGATCAGGTCGCCGTCGGCGAGTGGCTGCGCCACCTCGACCGCGGGGAACCGACCACCGCCGACCCGGGCGAGGAAGCGTCCGCCGGTCACCGCCGGGTCGGCGGCAGGTGCGCGGCCCGCCTCGGCGTACGGCACGTCGCCGGTGTGCGCGGCGATCGGGGCGCCGGTGCGGCGGGCCATCTCCGCAGCGCCGCCCGCGTGATCGGGGTGGGCGTGGGTCAGCACGATCCGGGTGACGTCCGCCGGCACCTTGCCGATCGCCGCCAGCCCCCGCACGATCCGGGCGGGCGCCCTGGTCACCCCGCAGTCGACCAGGGTGACGCTGCCGTCGCCGTCCACGAGGGCGTACGAGTTGACGGCCGCGCGGCCCACCGTGGGGATGCGCCAGACGTTCGGAGCCAGCTGCACGGCCGGGGATCGCGTCATGTCGCGAGTCTAGGTCGATCGGCGGTGCGGCAGGATGGTGACGTGGGCAAGGGTGCGGGGCGCAGGCGGACGGACGCGACGACGGGACTCACCTGCCCGTGCGGCTCCGGCCGGGTGTACGCCGACTGCTGCGCCGAGGTGCACGGCGGCGTGGCGCAGGCGCCGACCGCCGAGGCGCTGATGCGGTCCCGGTTCAGCGCCTTCGCCCGCGGCGACAGCGGCTACCTGCTGCGCAGCTGGCACTCCTCGACCCGCCCGGCTCGGCTGGAGTTGGAGCCCGGGCAGCGCTGGACCCGGCTGGAGATCGTCGAGACCGAGCGGGGCGGTCTGCTCGACAACGCCGGCACCGTGACGTTTCACGCGCACTACCGGGACGCGGGTCGGCCGGGCACGCTGACCGAACGCAGCCGGTTCGTCCGCGAGAACGGCCGGTGGGTCTATCTCGACGGCGTAGAGCCCTGATGGCCGGTTGTCGCGTAGGATGACCTCGGCGCAGTCCTGCGCCACACCTCCCTCTCGGCGCTCACGCCGCCGGCCACGCGGAGGCAAAGGGGGCCTGGCGCCCTCGGGACGCGGTGCCACATGCCCCACTCCGGCGGGGTCGACGGGAGCGTGAGTCCCGGTGACCGTGCCGTTGACCGGGAGCATGTGATGACCAATCAGAGATCGTTCAAGACCCGGGTCCGAACCCGGATGGAGAAGACCGGCGAGAGCTACACGACCGCCCGCCGGCACCTGATCAATCGGGCTACCGCACCCGCCGCCGCACCGGCCGCGGACGTGTCGCCGTTCCCTGAACCGGACGTGCCGCCCTCGCCGGCGCCCGCCGCGGCGCAGACCGAGCGGATCGCCGACGAGCTGATCCGCGCGCGGACCGGCCGCGGCTGGGCGGAGTGGTTCGCCCTGCTCGACGCCGTGGACGCCACGCGGCGGACGCACACCGAGATCGCCCGCCACCTGGTCGTCGAACACGACGTGGCGGGCTGGTGGGCACAGAGCATCACCGTCGGGTACGAGCAGGCACGCGGCCTGCGCGCGCCCGGTCAAGCGCGCGGGGCCGGGTTCTCGGCCACCGCCAGCCGGACGGTGGCGGTGCCGGTGCTGCGGCTGTTCGAGGCGTTCGCCGACGAGACGGCACGGGCCCGTTGGCTGCCCGACGTGCAGGTGCGCCTGCGCACCGCCACCGCGCCCCGCAGCTTCCGGGCCGACTGGGCCGGCGGCCCCACCCGGATCGTCGTCGGCTTCGAGGCGGTCGGCGAGTCGAAGGCCCGGGTGAACCTCTCGCACGAGAAGCTGACGGAGGCCGAGCAGGCCACGGAGCTGAAGACGTACTGGCGGGAGCGGCTCGCCGCATTGAAGGCACTGCTGGAGTCGGACGGGGACCACCGATGACCATGACGTTCATCAACCTGCCGGTGCGTGACCTGACCACCGCCGCCGAGTTCTACCGGGCGCTCGGTTTCACCAGCGACCAGGCCGATCTGGGCGGTGACATCGTGCAGATCGCCATCTCCGACAGCACCCGGTTGATGCTGCACCTCCGCTCGACCTTCGAGGCGTACACCGGGGTCGCGACCACGGACACGGAGGCCAGCCGGGAGGTCATCCTGGGGTTGTCGACGCAGAGTCGGGAGCGGGTCGACGAACTGGTCGACCGGGCCGTGGTGGCCGGCGGGGAGCCGCTCGGGCCGGGCATGACCAGCGGGCCGATGTACATGCGCGGCTTCCGGGACATCGACGGCCACCAGTGGTCGTTCCTGCACATGGCGGGCTGAGCGCACACCCCGGCGACGGCACACCGACCGCCGCCGGGGGTGCCACCGCCGGTCAGGTGGTGGTGGGTCCCGCGCCGGGTCGGGAGTGCGACCGCTGGCGGTGGGCCAGCAGCACCAGCGCCACGACGAGGTACGGCCCGGCCGCCACCGCGAACGCCACCGCGTTGCCGGCTGCTGTCGCCACCAGTCCGTAGCCGACGTAGGTCACGATGACCAGCACGTCGGTGGCCATCCCCGCCAGCGAGGTGACGGTGGCGCGGCTGCTCCCCGTGATCCGTGCCTGCAGTCGCGCGTCGGCCAGCACGGTGGCCAGTTGCGCGCCCCCGAACGCCACCGCGAGCAGCACAAACCCGGCCGGATGTGCGATGAGGGCACCCCCGGCCAGCGCGACGGCGACCACAGCGAGCAGCGCGGCGTAACCCCGGCCGCCCATCCGCTCCCCGGCCGGGGCCAGCAGCCCACCGGCGGTGACCCCGGCCCAGAGCAGCAGGAGCAACAGTGGGACGACCCGCACTCCGACGCCGGTGTCCAGGGCCAGTAGCGGCGTGTACTCGTCCAGGGCACCCCAGTCGGCGGCCACCACCGCGACCAGCAGCACCGCGGCCCGCACAGGGGGGTGCGTGCGGACCTGCGCCACCCCGGCCCGCAACGCGTCCCACCAACCAAGGTCACTCCCGTCGTCCAGATTGGACGAGGTGTCGGACGGCCGGCGGTGTTCCGGAAACCGGGTGGCGACGGCGGCAGCGAGCAGGCAGGCGAGCACGCTGGCCAGGCCGACCGCCGGGTAACCGCCGGCCGCCAGCACCGGGCCGGCGAGCACCCCGGCCGCCAGCACACCCAGCACACCCGCCGTCCGAGCCCGGCCGAGCACCCGGGGGTACCTGCCGACCGCGCCGAGCCGGTCCAGCTCGGTCCACACGAGCGCCTCCAGGGCACCGGAGACCAGTGACCCGCCCGCGCCCCAGAGCACGAACCCGACCGCGAACGCCGGGTACGACGGAGAGAGCACCCAGAGGGCATAGCCGGCGGCGGTCACCAACGGCGCGAGGGCCAGGAGAAGCCGGCGGGACACCGCGTCGGCCCAGGCGCCGGAGGGCACCTCGAACAGGATGCCGGCGGCCGACCAGAGGACGAAGAGCGAGGAGATCTGCCCCACCGACAGCCCGGTGTCGGCGAAGAGCAGCGCGTACACCGGATAGAGCAGGACGAGGTCACTGAGGAACGCGTACCCGTAGAGGGTGGCCGTCAGACGGCGGACCGCCGGGTCGGGCACCCGCGAGGCGATGTGGGTCATGAGACCTTTCCGTGGGGACGGAGACGGACACCGGATGTGCGGTGCCCGCGGTGGCCCACGGGATCGGTCTGCGGCGGTAGATCAATGTCGCCAGGTCATGTCGGGGATGCTAGACCCGCTTCACGGCCCGGGCCAGCCCTTTCGGCGTGCCCGCGAATGCCAAACCGGGGCGGGATCCGACCGGATCCCGCCCCGTTGCGCCCGCTGGATGTCAGCGATGGTCCGGGTCGACCGGCGGGATGACGGTGGTGGTCTCGCTGTCGTCGCTGGCGCGCTGGTGGGGTGCCACCCGCTCGCTGCCACCGCTCACCACCTGGGTGGCGTCGGCGTCGAGGCCGCTACCCAGTACCTCCGTGGCGTCCGGGTCCACCGGTCGGGTCACCACCTGCGTGGCTTCCGGGTCGGCCGGTCGGGTCACCACCTGGGTCGCCTCCGGGTCGGCCGGTCGGGTCACCACCTGGGTCGCCTCCGGCTCGGCAGGTCGGGTCACCACCTGGGTTGCCTCCGGCTCGGCCGGTCGGGTCACCACCTGGGTCGCCTCCGGGTCGGTGTGGGCGGTCGAGGCCTTGGCAGGCGCGGTCTCGGCGTTCCGACGCTCGGCCCGGTACGCGCGGGCGTGCGTGGCGATGACCTGGGACTCCTGCTCGGCGCGGGTCAGCCACGACTCCCAGCGGCTCTGCATCGGACGGACGAGACCGCCGCCGACGCCGACGACGAGGATGCCGCCGACGGTGGCCAGCACGGCGATCAGTACGGGGGTGGTGACAGCGGTCGCCACGCCGATCTGGTTCAGCGCGGCGATGACGCCGAGGCCGAGGATGAACACCGAGGCGATGCGGGCCAGCACCCGACCGTAGGACAGCCCGCCGAGCGCGCCGCCGATGATGTCCTTGACGGCGTTGGCGATGGCGGCGGCGACCACGACGATGACGATCGCCACGAAGGCGCGGGGCAGCCAGGCGATCACCGCGGCGATCAGGTCCGAGATCGGGTTCGGTCCCCAGATGCCGAAGGCGAGCTGGAGGGTCAGCAGCAGCACGCCGTAGTAGACGAGCTTCGCGACGATGTCGCTGGCGTCGTACCGTGAGCGGCTCAGCGCCCGGCGCACGCCGCCGCGTTCGACGGCGCGGTCGAAGCCCACTCGCTCCAGGACCTTCTCCACGATCTTCAGTACGGCCTTGGCGATCAGCCATCCCGCCACCAGGATCGCCAGGAAGGCGACGGCCTTGGGCAGGAAGAGCATCACCGAGCGGAGGGCGTCGCCCACCGCGTCGCTGACGTTGTCACTCATCGGGGTGTCCTTCAGTTGGGGGCAGCCGGGACGGTCGGCCCCGACCTACCCCCGGCGCTGCGTGCGGAAACGCCGGCCGTTCAGTGCTGCGGCGTCCCCGGATGCTCGGAGCTCTGCTCGGCGGCGTCGGCCACCGCCTCCGTCACGGGCCCGAGATCCGGCGCGGCGGGCGTGGGATGACCCGCCCCGGCCGCCTGCGGAGCCATCAGGTCGAAGAAGCGCAGCAGCTCGACCGGGAACGGCATGACCAGCGTGCTGTTCTTCTCCGCCGCCACGTCCACCACGGTCTGCAACAGGCGCAACTGGTACGCGCCGGGTGTCGCCTCCATCGCCCGCGACGCGTCGGCGAGGCGGCGTGACGCCTGGAACTCGCCGTCCGCGGCGATGACCCGGGCCCGGCGTTCCCGTTCCGCCTCGGCCTGCCGGGACATCGAGCGCTTCATCCCCTCCGGCAGCGAGACGTCCTTGACCTCGACCCGTTCGATGAGTAGCCCCCACGGCTTCTCGGTGGGCGCGTCGATGACGGACTTCAGCTCGGCGTTGATCCGTTCGCGGTCGCCCAGCACGGTGTCCAGGTCGGCCCGGCCGATCACGGAGCGCAACGCGGTCTGCGCGACCTGGAGCACCGCCGACGGATAGTCGTGCACGTTGACCAGCGCCTTCACCGGATCCACGACCCGGTAGTAGACCACCGCGTCGACGGTGAGTGTCACGTTGTCCCGGGTGATCGCGCCCTGCGCCGGCACGCCGATCACGGTGGTCTGCATGCTGACCCGCACCATCCGGTCGGCCACCGGAACGATCAGTTGCAGGCCCGGCCCGCGGACCCGGTCGAGCACCCGGCCGAAACGGAACACGATGCCGCGCTGGTACTGCTGCACCATCCGCACGCTCAGTGCCAACAGCAGCACCACGACCACGACCACGACGACCAGAACGACGACGGCGGATCCCATGACATCCCGCTCCCCCGGAGGCGCTCGCCTCCCGGAGCGCCGGGTACCCGTTCCGGTCCCGGCCATGCCGCCGCTGCTCGACGGTCCCGGGGCATGCCAGGCTGCGCGGCATGGACGTACGTCTTGAGCCCTGGTCGGAGTCCGCGCTCGACCTCCTGCGCCGGATCAACACCCCGCAGATGCGTCGACACGTCGGCGGCCCCGAACCGGAGGACAAACTGCTCGCCCGGCACCGTCGATACCTCGCTCTGCCGACGACTGCTCGCGGCCGCATGTTCGCCGTACTGTTCGACGACGAGATGGTCGGCAGCATCGCCTACCACCAGCGTGAGTGGCAGGGCCGGCAGATCTACGAGACCGGCTGGAACGTCCTACCGCCCTATCAGGGCCGAGGCGTTGCCACCGCAGCGGGTACGGCCCTGATCACCATCGTCCGCGAGGCTGCTCGCCATCCTGACGCTCCCCACAGCCTGCACGCGTTCCCCTCAGTCGAGAACGCCCCCTCCAACGCGCTCTGCCACCGCCTCGGCTTCACGCTCGTCGGCCCCTGCGATTTCGAGTACCCAACCGGCAGCGGCTCCCTGATGCGCAGCAACGACTGGCGCATCGACTGTGCCTCTGCCCCTTCGACCACGTGATGCTCAGCCGACCACGGGCGTTTCGGGGAGATGGACGGCAGGGTCTGGCGCGCGGGCGAGCGCTGGCAATATCCTCCGAAGCAAATGCGGCCACTGTAGCTACTTTTCATCATCCCCCGCCGTCGGCCGCAGGAGGAGATGTCATGCACGTCGACCATTCCGAAGTGGATCGCCGAACGCTGCTGCGGGCCGGTCTCGGTGCCGCCACGGTCGCCGTGGTCGGGAGCGAGCTCGCGTTCCCTGGCGCGGCGCAGGCCGCCTCCGGCACGGACCTGGACTGGATCATCAGCTGTGACGGGTGGGCCGCCCGTCCGCCGAAGGATCCGCTGTCGGTCAGCGCCATCGCCACCAACAAGATCATCGTGCACCACATGGCGTTCCCGAACGTCACGGACTACTCCCGCGAGCAGGCGGTCAAGCTGGCCCACGACTGCCAGGACCTGCACATCGACGGCAACGGCTGGTCGGACACCGGCCAGCACTTCACGGTGAGCCGGGGCGGCTACGTGCTCGAGGGTCGCCGGGGCAGCCTGGAGCGCCTCGAGGCCGGCGACCGGCAGATGATCTCGGCGCACTGTCCGGGCGAGAACGGCCGGGCCATCGGCATCGAGAACGAGGGCACCTACGTCACGGAGACCCCGCCGACGGCACTCACCGACTCGCTGGTCACGCTCTGCGTCGCCGTCTGCCGGCAGTACGGACTGCACGCGCACGACATCTTCGGCCACTGGGACTTCCGCGACACCGACTGCCCGGGCGCCGCGTTCTACCGGCAGTTCCCCACGCTGCGTCAACGGGTGTTCGCCGCCCTCGGCACCGACCTGGGCGACGTGCCGGCTCGTCGCTGGCCGGACCTGTGGCGCTTCGTCAGCTCCCCGTCGGTGCGGGTGGTGCAGTACCTGTTGGCCTACCGCGGCTACCCGGTGACGGTCAGCGGCGCGTTCGACACCGCGACCGTGACCGCCGTACAGGACTGGCAGGCCCGCAACGGCATCGCCGTCGACGTGGACGCCACGCTCACCGCACCGACCTGGGAGACCCTGGTTCCCGAGCTGGATCAGCACGCCACCGGCCTGCCGGTCACCGCCGTGCAGGAGATCCTCGCCAGAAAGGGGTACGCCGTCGCGGTCACCGGGGCGTACGACCACGCCACCCGGGCAGCGGTGAAGGAACTCCAGGCGCTGCACGGGCTGCCCCGTAACGGCAAGGTCAGCACGAGCACCTGGTGCACCATCGTCGGAGGGTCGGTCCGGCAGTCGTTCCGGCACCACTGACCCTGGCGTCTCCGGCGGCGGCGTGGGCGGCGTACCCGCGCCGCCGCCAGGTCCGACCCGCACACGTGGGCGCGCCTCGTTGTCCACCCTCGATCGGCCTGCGACGATGACGGCGACCAGGCCCAGGAAGGGGTGTGCTGTGCAGACACGACTCAACCCGTACCTCAACTTTCCCGGCACCGCCCGCGAGGCGATGGAGTTCTACCACCGCGTGTTCGGCGGCGAGCTGAAGCTGACCACCTTCGGCGAGTTCGGCAGCACCGAGCCCGGCCTGCAGGACCAGATCATGCACGGGCTGCTGGAGACGGCCAACGGCTTCACCCTGATGGCCTCGGACACCGCGCCCGGGATGAACCACGTGCCCGGCACCAACATCGCGATCAGCCTCAGCGGCGACAAGGCCGACGAGATTCGCGGCTACTGGGAGCAGCTCTCCGCGAGCGGGTCGGTGAACACCCCGCTGGAGAAGCAGATGTGGGGCGACGAGTACGGCATGTGCGTCGACCCGTACGGCATCGGGTGGCTTGTCAACATCACCCAGTCGCAGGGCTGACCAGCGGGGCGTCGCTGGTGGGCCGGTTTGGCCGGCGACGCGGGCGGAAAGAGTGGCGGGTATGACATGGGCCCGCCGAGCCGTACCTGCCGTCGCCGCCGCCGTCGCCGCGCTCGCCGCGCGGGACCTGATCCAGCGCGACCACGCGCTGTTGCGCAACTTCCCGGTGCTCGGGCGCGCCCGCTACCTGCTGGAGGCGATCGGGCCGGAGCTTCGGCAGTACATCGTGGCCGGCAACAACGAGGAGCGGCCGTTCACCCGGGACCAGCGCCGCTGGGTGTACGCGTCGGCGAAGCAGGAGAACAACTACTTCGGTTTCGGCACGGACAACGACATCGAGTACACCCCCGGCTACCCGATCATCAAACATCGCACCTTCGGCCGGGCGGTGCCGCCGTCGACACCGACCGCCGGTCACGACGTACGGTTGCCCGCCGCCAAGGTGCTCGGCGCGGCCCGGGGTCGGGCCCGCGCGTTCCGACCGGAGTCGGTGGTCAACATCTCCGGGATGAGCTTCGGCTCGCTCTCCGGCAACGCCATCTCGGCACTGAATCGGGGTGCCGCACTCGCCGGCTGCCTGCAGAACACCGGCGAGGGCGGCCTGTCGCCGTACCACCGCAAGGGCGGTGACCTGGTCTTCCAGCTCGGTACGGCGTACTTCGGCTGCCGGGACGAGCACGGCCGGTTCAGCCTGGACCGATTGAAGGACCTGGTAGCCGAGGCGCCGGTCAAGGCGCTGGAGATCAAGCTGAGCCAGGGCGCCAAGCCCAGCCTCGGCGGCCTGCTGCCGGGGGCGAAGGTGTCCGCCGAGATCGCCGCCACCCGGGGCATCCCGGCCGGCCAGGACTGTGTGAGCCCGTCCCGGCACGCCGAGTTCTCCGACTGCGACAGCCTCCTCGACTGGGTGGAGCTGCTGGCCGCCGAGACCGGCCTGCCGGTCGGCATCAAGTCGGCGGTCGGTGACCTGGGCTTCTGGCAGGATCTGGCGACCCTCATGCGGGACACCGGCCGGGGCGTCGACTTCGTGACGATCGACGGCGGCGAGGGTGGCACCGGCGCCGCGCCGCTGATCTTCACCGACTCGGTGTCGCTGCCCTTCCAGCAGGGCTTCTCCCGGGTCTACAGGGTCTTCGCCGAGCACGACCTGCACGAGCAGGTCATGTTCGTCGGCGCCGGCAAGCTGGGCCTACCGGACAACGCCATCGTGGCCTTCGCTCTGGGCTGCGACATGGTCAACGTGGGCCGCGAAGCCATGCTGTCGATCGGTTGCATCCAGGCGCAGAAGTGCCACACCGACACCTGTCCCACCGGCGTCGCGACCCAGAACGCCTGGCTGGCCCGGGGCCTGGACCCGGCGCTGAAGTCGGTGCGGGCGGCCAACTACCTCCGCACGCTGCGCCGGGACCTGGTGAAGGTCGCCGAGGCGTGCGGCGTCGAGCACCCCGGCCTGATCGACACCGACGCGGTGGAGATCCTGGACGGCCGCACCAGCTCCACCCCACTGCACGAGGTGTACGGATACCGGCGGGAATGGGGGCTGCCCTCGGCGGCCGACCGGGCGGAGATCGTCCGGCTGATGACCCCGGAGGCACCGCAGGGCGGCAGCGCCCCGCCGTCGGCCACCGCCGTCGGCTGACAGCCCCGCGCTCTGCAGCCTGGGGAGGTCGTCGAGCGGCGCGTTCGCCCAGGTCGGTGCTCCGACACACCGCGTCTGTGCGAACATATGTTCTATGTCGTCGGGTGCCAGCATCATGCACGCCGACCTGGACGCCTTCTACGCGTCGGTCGAGCAGCGTGACGACCCGCGCCTGCGGGGGCGGCCGGTGATCGTCGGCGGCGGCGTGGTGCTGGCAGCAAGCTACGAGGCGAAGGCGTGCGGCGTACGCAGCGCGATGGGCGGCCAGCAGGCGCGCCGACTCTGCCCGGACGCGATCGTGGTGCCGCCCCGGATGTCGGCCTACACGGCGGCCAGCAGGGCGGTGTTCGAGATATTCCGGCAGACGACCCCGCTGGTCGAAGGGCTCTCCATCGACGAGGCGTTCCTGGACGTGGGCGGCCTCCGGCGGCTGGCCGGGTCGCCCGCCGTCATCGCCGAGCGGCTGCGCCGGGAGGTCCGGGACCGGATCCACCTGCCGATCACGGTGGGTGTGGCCCGGACGAAGTTCCTGGCGAAGGTGGCCAGCGGCGTGGCCAAGCCGGACGGGCTGCTGGTCGTCGCGCCCGACGCCGAGCTGGCGTTCCTGCACCCACTGCCGGTGGAACGGCTCTGGGGCGTCGGCCCGGTCACCGCCGCGAAGCTGCGGGAACGACGGATCCGCACCGTCGCCGAGGTGGCCCGGCTCGGCGAGGCCGCGCTGGTTTCACTGCTCGGCGCGGGCGCCGGTCGGCACCTGCACGCGTTGGCGCACAACCGCGACCCCCGGGCCGTCCAGGTCGGCCGTCGACGCGGCTCGATGGGCGCCCAGCACGCGCTGAGCCGCACCCCGCACCCGCCGGCGGAGCTGGACGCCATCCTGGCCGGCCTGGTCGACCGGGTGACCCGGCGGATGCGGGCGGCCGGGCGGTCCGGACGCACCGTGGTGCTGCGTCTGCGTTTCGGCGACTACACGCGGGCCACCCGATCGCACACGATCGGCAAGGCGACCTCGGACACCACGCCGCTGCTCGCCGCCGCGCGGGCGCTCCTGCGCGCCGCGCAGCCCGAGATCGACCAGCGGGGTGTCACGCTGGTCGGCGTCTCGGTGGGCAACCTGGACGACAACCCGGTCCAGCCCGAGCTGCCGTTCCACCGTGATCCGGGAGCCGAGTTGGACGCCGCGGTGGACGCGGTCCGCGACCGCTTCGGGTCAGCGGCGCTGACCCGAGCGGTGCTGCTCGGCAGGGAGCCGGGCGTCGAGATGCCCCTGCTGCCGGACTGAGCGGCAACGGCGGTGCACCTCACACCGGGTGACTGGTTTAGCGACGGTTGGATCGGTGACCTTGAAGGGATCAGCCTGACAGGGGGGACCACCATGCCCGAGGACACCACCATCCGTGCGAGCCAACGCGAGCAGCGACCCGCCGACGTGACCGACCCGCTGCTCTGGCAGCTTGCCGTCGACGTGCTGAGCGCGCACGAGCCGGACGAGAACGGCGCCTGCCACAACCTGCTCTGCGCCGGTCAGCCGTGGCCGTGCGCCGCCCGCGGCAACGCCGAACAGTCGCTCCGGCTGGCCCGCGGTGTGGCCGGCACCCCGTCGAGAGCCGCTTCCGATCGGGGCGGGGACGGGGTTCCCGCCGCGCGGCGGGGCTGGTCGACCGGCCAGGGGTGGGCGCGTCCGGGAACGGCGGCCACCGCGGCCGCCTGAGACGCCGTGCGGTCGGTCCCGGCGTCGACTACCGAGCGGGCGGTCAGCGGTCGCAGGTGGTCCGGCCGCTGACCGCCGGGCAGATCTGTGCCGCGAACCCGCCGTTGGCCAGGATCGGCACGCTCAGCGTCTCACCTCGCTCGATGGTGCGGGTGGTCCGCGTCAGGGTCGTACCGTCGATGATCACCTCGACCAGCCACCGACCAGCCGGCAGGAACGTGGTCGGGACCGGGACCGTACGCGCCGAGCCCGGCAGCACCGCGCCCACGAACCACCGGTCGCCGTTGCGTCGGGCGATCGTGACGCCGCTGGCGGGATCGCCGGAGACCAGCCGCGTTTCGTCCCAGACCGCCGGCACCTGACGCAGGAAGCGTTCGAGCTCGGGGCGGGTGCTGTACGCGGACAACGACCCGCCGTACACCTGCAGACCCGACTCGTAGACCACGGTGAGGCCGAGTTCGGCGGCGGCCGTGTGCGGTCTGGTGCCGTGCTGGAACGCGACCGCCGTGTAGTCCATGGAGCCGACGACGTTGCGGGTGAACGGCAGCGCGGTGACGTGGGCCAGGGTGCGGCTGCGGTGCTCGCCACCGTGAACGGCTTCCATGCTCACCACGTGCGGCCAGGTGCGCTGGATGCCGTGCGGAATGGTCGAGCCGTGGAGGTTGACGAGCAACCTGTACCGGGCGGCACTGGCCAGGGCGGCGTCATACCAGCGCAGCCGGGCCTGACTGTCGGAGTTCATGAAGTCGAGCTTGACCCCGACCGCGCCCCACCCGGCGATCTGGCCGAACTGAGTCGTGCGCTCCGCGTCGGTGTCCACGTCGGCGTAGTTGTACCAGAGGATGATGCCGACGTTCCGGGCCTTGGCGTACGTGATCAACTCTGGCATCCAGGTGACGCTCTTCCAGCCGTCGTCCACGATCACGTACTCCCAGCGCTGCCGGGCGGCGTAGTCCACGTAGGCCTTCTGCCTGCTCAGGCTCTGCTGCGTGGCGCGGCCGCCGTCGAGCCACGACCAGGCGGCCCGACCCGGCTTTATCCACGACGTGTCGGCGATCCGCGACGGCGGCGCGACGTCGTCGTCGAGGGTGGATCCGACGATGGTGTCGAGCGTGCCGATGATCGCGGTACGCCATGGGGTGACCAGCGCCCCGGGAAAGGTGACCTGGGCATCGGCGAGCTTCACGGTGTACCGGCCAGTGCCGGCGGTGTGCGTCAACCGGGCGCCGGAGTAGCGGCCGTCCACGTCCGACTCACTGATCAGCGCCCAGTTCGACCCCACCCGGAACAGCGCCGGGTGGGCGTAGTCCGCGGTCGCGGCGCCGGCCGCGGTGGTGGCCGAATACTGGTTCTCGTAGTAGTCCATGAAGGTGCTCAGGTAGGCCGGGGAGCTGCCGGGCACCTGGAAGGTGGACGCCTCCCTCGTCACGGTTCCACCACCGGCCAGTTCGTACCGGTAGGCGATGCCGTCGCCGGATACCCGTACGAACACCGTCATCCGGGTCGACCCGCGCGAGAACACGAACTGGGACTCCGTCGCCGTGCCCTGCCGTTGCCGCGTCTTGCCGGCCAGGGTGGTGTACGAAACGTTCACCGTGCCGTCGGTGCGGCTGACGAAGGAGAGCCCGGTGGTCAGGTCGACGGCGGTGGTGGCCAGGCCGACGGCGGCCGGCTCCAGGACGGTGGCGCAGTTGCGGGTCGCGCCGAGCGTCAGGCTCCCGGCCGCGTCGATGGACAGGTTCGCCCGCACCCCGTCGCACCCGCCAGCGGCGACGCCCGGCTGCGCGATCGACCACGTGGTCGGCGTCGCCGCCTGACTGCTGGTGGGCGTAAGCGCCACGAGAGCAGCCATCCCCAGAAGTGTCACACTCGGGCCCAGTGCACGCCGACTGCCGGTCATCCGATGCCTCCGGAACCCACGATTGAATCGATACATGTTTATCGCTGGAGTCAACCGCGCAACCCGCCCGACGTCAAGAGGAAACAGGCCAACCACCGGAGCAGCAGCCGTTCCAGAGTGGTGCGGGCGGGTGTCGTCGGCCCGGAGGCAGGGGGTCCTCACCCAACCGTGAATCGCTTCAACGCCTGCAGCGGAATGCCGCGCTGCACGCGCCGGCCACTCGGCACTCACGCCGGTCGGGTCGGCCGACGATTGACGATCGCGCAAGAAACCGTAGACCGCCGACAGTGACGCTCCTCGGGTAGAAGCGGGGTCGACCCGAAAAGCCCCGCCCATCCTTAGGAGGAGACCATGCCGATCCGGAACCGCATCGGGCGCCGCGGCGCAACCGCCACCCTGCTGACCCTGCTGGCCAGCACCGGCCTTGCCGTGCTCGCGCCGTCCGCCGCGCAGGCGGCCAGCACGTGCACCAGCCTGACCTTCTTCCGCGTGGGTGGCTACCCGGGTGGCGCCGACATGCACGTGCCCACCGTCGGCTGGCAGGACGGCAACAAGACCTGCAACCTGGCCTACGGCAACTCCAACAGCGCGGTCAAGGTGTTGCAGGAGGCGCTGAACAACTGCTACTCCCAGTCCCTGAGGCTCGACGGCCAGTACGGCACCAACACCAAGAACGCCGTCCGGGCCGCCCAGCGCCAGATCAACCGAGACTACGTGTACGCGCACATCGCCGAGGACGGCGAGTACGGCCCGCAGACCCGGGCGTACATGGGCTTCGCG
The DNA here is from genome assembly GCF_046549295.1 of Micromonospora sp. 067-2. Lineage (NCBI taxonomy): Bacteria > Bacillati > Actinomycetota > Actinomycetes > Micromonosporales > Micromonosporaceae > Micromonospora > Micromonospora sp. 067-2. Next base: position 52,950 of record NZ_JAJPWB010000007.1, read on the forward strand.
ATCTTCGGTGTCAACGGGGGCGCGGTCATCCCGAACACCTGCTACTACCCGGGCTGAGCAGCCTGAAGGCGCCGGCCAGCATCCCCCCGTCGGATGCTGGCCGGCGCCGTTGTGGTGTCGCCGGCCCTCCCCCACCCGGAGACACCGACTCTCAGTGGCTCAACAGACCCGGACCGCCTCGATGCGTTGGTCCCAGGTCCCCCCGATGGCCGCCGAGTCGTAGGCCAGGTTCGCCCGGTAGCCGTAGGCGTGCTGGTAGCCGAGCAGACCGGTGGCGTTGCTGTTGTCCCAGAAGGTGGAGACGGTGCCCGACGGCCGGTTGTTGATGATCGACCGGGTCTTGTTGCGGAAGTACGACGGCACGGCGATGTCCCGGCAGGCGTTGACGTAGTCGACCTCGAGATAGACGACTCTGCCGGTGAAGTTGGTCCCGTCGTAGAGGCAGACCAGATTGTAGTAACAGGTCGGGCCGGCCGCGGCTGCGGCGGCCGGAGTGGCGGCCGTGGCAGCGGTCAACGCCACCGCTGCGAGCAGGGCGGGGATGAGCCTTCTCAGCGACGTTCGCACGTCCGTGCACCTCCGGGTCATGTCACGACCTATCCGGCCGCGAGTCGAGTTGTCGACATCACATTGAGAGATTTCCCTCTGTCGAGAAGGATCTGCGCGGAAGGTCGACGGTTTCCTGCCGGAACCTCAATCCGGCCGTGCCGGGTTGCCCGGACGGCGGCATGGGCGAGCGGCGGTTCATGGAGATTCGGGTTCTCGGACCGTTCGAGGTGTGGACGGACGACAGGCTGGTCGACGCCGGCGCGGCGCGCCAACGCGCCGTCCTCGCCGCCCTGGCCGTCGACCTGGGTCGGCCGGTGCGCGCCGAGTCCCTGATGGACCGGGTCTGGGGTGAGGCTCCACCGCTGCGGGTCCGGCACAACCTGCACGTCTACCTGGCCCGGATCCGGCGGGTGCTGACCGACGCCGGCGCACCGCACGCGCTGGTCCGCCGCTCCGGCGGTTACCTGCTGGACCTACCGCCGGACACCGTCGACGGCCAGCGGTTCGCCATGCTGCGCCAGCGCGCCGGCGCACTGGCCGACGACGACCCCGAGCGCGTCGAGCTGCTGCGGCGGGCGCTGGCGCTGTGGCGGGGCGAACCTCTGGCCGGGCTGCCCGGCGACTGGGCGGCGCGGGTCCGGCAGGACTGGCACCGTCAGCACACCGACACCACCGTGCAGTGGGCCCGGGCGCTGCTGCGCCGGGGCGACCCCGCTGCGGTGGTCGACCCGCTGACCCGCCTGGCCGAGGACCAGCCGTTGGACGAGCCCGTCGCCGCGACGCTGCTTCACGCGCTGGCCGCCGCCGGGCGCGGGGCGCAGGCCCTGGAGCACTACGCCCGGACGCGGGACCGCCTGGCCGAGGCGCTCGGCGCAGACCCGGGAGCCGAGCTGCAACGGTTGCATCGGGCCATCCTGCGCGGGGAGATCACCTCGGCGCCGTCCGCCACCGGCTCCACGGCGCCGACCGCTGCGGGCACCCCGGCCCGGCCGGCTGCCGTCGGGCCGGTGCCGGCCCAGCTACCGTCCGACGTACGCGGCTTCGCGGGGCGGCGGGCCGAGCTGGCCCGCCTGGACGCGCTGCGCACATCGGCCGGGGAGCCCGCCACGGCGGTACCGGTCGGGGTGATCTCCGGGCCGGGTGGAGTCGGAAAGACGGCACTGGCCGTGCACTGGGCACACAGGGTGGCCAGCCACTTTCCGGACGGGCAGCTGCACGCCAACCTCGCGGGCTACAGCCAGAGCGGTGTCGTCCGCAGCTCCGAGCAGGTGGTCCGGGCTTTCCTGAGCGCCCTCGGGGTGCCGCCCCGGGAGGTGCCCCCCGACGAGCAGGCGCAGACTGCTTTGTACCGGAGCCTGCTGGCCGGCCGGCGGATGCTGGTGCTGCTGGACAACGCGAGGGACGCGGCGCAGGTCCGGCCGCTGCTGCCCGGGGCCGCCGGCTGCCTGGTGCTGGTGACCAGCCGCGACCGGCTGACCGGCCTGGTGGCCACCGAGGGTGCCGACTCGGTGGTGCTGGACCTGCTCACCGACGAGGACGCGCGGGCGCTGCTGCGTGCGCGGATCGGGACGCGGGCCGAGGCGGAACCCGCCGCGGTCGACGAGTTGATACGACTCTGCGACCGGCTGCCGCTCGCACTGGTCGTGGTGGCGGCCCGCACGGTGGTCCGTCCGCAGCTCTCGCTGGCCGAGCTGGGCGCGCAGTTGCGCACCGACGGCGGATTGGACGGGCTGGACACGGGCGAGCACGACAGCAGCGTACGGACGACTCTGTCCTGGTCGTACCGCCTGTTGTCGGTGCCGACCGCCCGGGTGTTCCGGCTGGTCGGAGGCAGCACGGACGTCACGGTGAGCGCGGCGGCCGTGGCCAGCCTCGCCGGCACCGGCCGTCGCGAGATCCGGAGGGCCGTGGCCGAACTCGCCGAGGCGCATCTCGTCCTGGAACGTGGCCCGGACCGGTACGCCATGCACGACCTGCTACGGGCCTTCGCGGCCGAACTGTCCGGCGAGCAGGATCCGCCAGGTGCCCGAGCCGAGGCGCGGGGCCGACTCTTCGACCACTATCTGCACAGCGCGCACGGTGCCGCGGTGTTGCTGCACCCGCACTGGGACCCGATCGCGCTGCCTCCGGCCGACGGCGGGGTACGGCCCGAGAAGCTGAGCGACCACGACGAGGCACTGGCGTGGTTCGCCCGGGAGCGGGAGGTGCTGATCGCGCTGGTCGAGCGGTGTGCGGCCAGCGGATTCGACCGGCACGCCTGGCAGCTGGCCTGGAGCCTGACCAGTTTCCTGGACCGGCAGGGCGGCTGGCACGACCAGTTGGCGGTGCAGCGTACGGCGCTGGTCACCGCGCGACGCAGCGGCGACCCGGCCGGGCAGGCACACGCGCACCGCAGTCTGGCCCGCGCCCAGGCCCGGCTGGGCCGGGTCGACGAGGCACCGAGCCAGCTCGAGCGTGCGCTGGCGCTCTTCCGAGGCTTGGACGACCCGGCCAACCAGGGGCACACCTGCCTGGACCTGGCCGAGATGGCCGACCGACAGGGCCGGCGCGCCGAGGTTGTCCAGCACGCGGAGGCCGCGCTGGCGCTGTACCGCACTGCCGGGCACCGCTACGGGCAGGCGATGGCGTTGAACGCGATCGGCTGGTACCAGGCCCAGCTCGGCGAGCACCACGCCGCCATCGAGGCGTGCCGGCAGGGCCTGGAGCTGCTGCGGGAGTTCGATGACCGGCACGGCCAGGCCGCCACCTGGGACACGCTCGGCTACGCGCAGCACCGGGCGGGGCGGCCGTCGGAGGCGGTCGGGGCGTACCGGCACGCGGTGCAGCTGTACCGGGAGTTCCGGGACCGGTACTACGAGGCGGACACGCTGGGCCATCTGGCCGAGGCGCAGGTGGACGCCGGCGATCCGGTGGGGGCGCAGGAAAGCTGGCGCGCCGCGCTGGTCCTCCTCGACGATCTCGCCCACCCGGACGCCGCGGGTGTACGCCGCCGGCTGACGGAGGTGGATGAGCCGCCCAGTTGAGCGAACGGCGGGGTTCGCCCACGTGTCGCGTGGTGACGGTGTCACGGCCGGCGGGGCCCGTTGGTCGGGCGGCCCGCCGGCCGCGTCCACACCTACAGGGTGCGCGCCAGCCGGTCGGCGAGCACACGGGTGAACCGGGACGGATCGGTCAGCTCACCGCCCTCGGCGAGCACCGCCAGCCCGTACAGCAGCTCGGCGGTCTCGGTCAGGGCGGCGGAGTCGGCGCCCTGCTCGTGGGCCTTGCGCAACCCCGTGACGAGAGGGTGACCGGGATTGACCTCCAGGATCCGCTTCGTCGACGGAATCTCGTGTCCCATCGCCCGGTACATCTTCTCCAGCGTCGGGGTGAGATCGTGCGCGTCACCGACGACGCAGGCCGGTGAGGTGGTCAGCCGCGACGACAGGCGGACCTCCCGAACGCTGTCGGCCAGCGTGCTGCCCAGCCAGTCGAGCAGCGCGGCGAACTCCGCTCGCTGCTGCTCGCGTTCGGCCTCGGCCTGCTGCTTCTCCTCGTCGGTGTCCAGGTCGACCTCGCCCTTGGCGATCGAGCGCAACGGGCGGCCGTCGTACGTGCCGACCCGCTCGACCCACACCTCGTCGACCTGGTCGGTGAGCAGCAGCACCTCGTGGCCCTTGGCCCGGAACGCCTCCAGGTGCGGGGAGTTCTCGATGGTGGCCCGGGTCTCGCCGGTGGCGTACCAGATGTCGCTCTGGCCGTCCTTCATCCGCTCGACGTAGCCGGCCAGGTCGGTGGGCTCGGCCGGGTCGTTGGTGGAGGCCACCGACAGGATCTCCAGCAGGGTGTCCCGGTTGTCGGTGTCGTCGATCAACCCTTCCTTGACCACCGCGCCGAACTCGGTCCAGAAGGTGCGGTAGCGCTCGGGGTGGTTGGCCTTGAGGTCCTTGACGGTGGCGAGGACCTTCCTGACCAGACGACGGCGGACGATCTGGATCTGCCGATCCTGCTGGAGGATCTCCCGGGAGATGTTCAGCGACAGGTCGTGCGCGTCGACCACGCCCTTGACGAAGCGCAGGTAGGTGGGGACCAGCGCCTCGCAGTCGTCCATGATGAAGACGCGCTTGACGTAGAGCTGGACGCCGCGGCGGCCCTGCGGGGAGAACAGGTCCAGCGGGGCGTGGCTGGGCAGGAACAGCAGCGCCTCGTACTCGAAGGTGCCCTCGCCCTTCATGTGCACGACCTCGAGCGGGTCGGCCCAGTCGTGGCTGACGTGCTTGTAGAACTCGTTGTACTCGGCGGCGTCGACCTCGTCGCGGGACCGCGCCCAGAGCGCCTTCATGGAGTTGAGGGTCTGCACCTCGCTGGTGGCGTCCGCGCCGTCGGCGCCGGGGCGCTCGACGCTCATCCGGATCGGCCAGGCGATGAAGTCGGAGTATCGCTTGACGATCTCGCGGATGGTCCACTCTGTCGTGTAGTCGTGCAGGTTGTCCTCTGCGTCGGCCGGCTTGAGGTGCAGGGTCACCGTGGTGCCCTGCGGCGCCTCGTCGACCGTCTCGATCGAGTACGTGCCCTCGCCGGCTGACTCCCACCGGGTGCCGCCGGTCTCGCCGGCCTTGCGGGTCAGCAGGGTGACCTTGTCGGCGACCATGAACGCGGCGTAGAAGCCGACGCCGAACTGGCCGATCAGGTCCTGCGAGGCGTGGGCGTCGGCGGACTCGCGCAGCTGGCGCAACAGCTCGGCGGTGCCGGACTTGGCGATCGTGCCGATCAGCGCGACCACCTCGTCGCGGGTCATTCCGATGCCGTTGTCCCGGACGGTCAGGGTACGGGCGTCGCGGTCGACCTCGATGGCGACGTGCAGGTCGTCGGTGTCGGCGACGAGGTCCTTGTCGACCAGTGTCGCCAGCCGCAGCTTGTCCAGCGCGTCGGACGCGTTCGAGATGAGTTCCCGCAGGAAGACATCCTTGTTCGAATAGATCGAGTGGACGACCAACTGGAGGAGCTGACGCGCCTCGGCCTGGAACTCCAACGTCTGCGCCTGGTTGCTCACACCGTCCCCTTCCCTGTTCACGCGAGTGTTCGCGGAAAGAATACGAGTCGTCACCGGCAGACCCGTGGCCGCGTCCGCGTCGTATTCCCGATCACCGGGTGCCGATGGGGTGATTCAGCTGACTTTGCTGAACCAAAGTCAGGCCGGCTAGCGTCGCGGAGAGCACGACGACCACCCCAGGCCCGTCCACCGCCGTTTGGAGCAGTTGCCATGAAGATCGCTGGAAGCACCGCCCTCGTCACGGGCGCCAACCGCGGCTTCGGCCGACACCTCGCCGCCGAGTTGCTGACCCGGGGCGCCCGGGTCTACGCGGGCGCCCGCAACCCGGACGGCATCGACCTGCCCGGCGTGACGCCGGTGCGACTGGACATCACCGATCCGGCCTCGGTGGCCGCCGCCGCGGCAGTGGCCGGGGACGTGACCCTGCTGGTCAACAATGCCGGCATCGACAACCGGACCGACCTGCTGGAGGGCGACCTGGACCTCGTCCGGCTCGAGCTGGAGACCCACTACATCGGCACCCTGTCGGTGATCCGGGCGTTCGCCCCGATCGTCGCGGGCAACGGCGGCGGGACGATCCTCAACGTGCTCTCCGGCCTGTCCTGGGTGAACTACCCGATCCACGGGGCGTACGGCGCCGCGAAGTCCGCCGAGTGGTCGATGACCAACGCGCTGCGACTCCAGCTCGCCGAGCGGGGGGTTCGGGTCGCCGGCCTGCACGTCGGATACATGGACACCGACATGACCGCATGGATCACCGGCCCGAAGGCCGACCCGGCGGCGATCGCCCGGATCAGCGCGGACGGCATCGAGGCCGACGCGTACGAGATCGTCGCCGACGATTTCAGCCGGCAGGCTCAGGCCGGGCTCAGCGGCGGCGTGACCGCGCTCTACCCGCAGCTGCCCTGAGCTGCGACCACACGGCCGTGATCGGCCGCCGCCGGCTTCCCGGCGGCGGCCCGATCGTGGGTACGTGGTCAGCTCCGTCCACGTGCCCGGACGCCGCGGGCGTTCAGCAGCCGCCGCAGCTGTAGAAGAGGATGTCCCAGTGGCTCCCCTCCCTGGTGTACAGGTTGCCCGACGCGGCCCGGTACTGGTAGCCGAAGCCGGCGATGTAGCCGACATAGGTGTAGTTCGCCGAGATGTAGTTCTGGATGCAGGTGCTCAGAGCGATGTCGAGCTTGTAGCCGTTCCCGTGGCTGTACGTGCCACCGGCGTGCCCGACCTCGGTGCCCGCGGTGATGGTGACCGCACAGCCACTGGCCCGCTTGAAGGTGATGACGCCGCTGATGGTGTCCTGCCGCACCCCGTCGAACGAGGTGCAGGTGGCGACGTTGCGGTCGCTGCAGTTGCCGCTGGAGGTCCAGGAGATGCCGGCGGCGCTGAGCTGTGAGGTTGCGCTGGAGTGACTGATGGCGAAGGCCGGAGCGGCCAGGCCGAGCGCGGTGGCGACCGTGGCGAGCGTGGCCACCAGCAGGGTGGGCACGCGGCGGCGCAGGGTGGATGACATGTGGGCACTCCCGTTCGCGTGAGGGGTGGGAATTCTGCGAATCAGGGGCCGGCCTTGGAGGATTTCTACCAGAGATAGATGAGCGTGACTAGATGCCGGGCGGAGCGGGCACCAACTGCCTCCGCCCGGCACCCTCGCGTTCAGCTCGCCTGCAACGTCACGTCGTCGATCACGAAGCTGGTCTGCAACGAGGAGTCCTCGGTGCCGGTGAACTTCAGGCTCACCGTCTGACCGGCGTACGCGGCCACGTTGAACGTGCGCTGCACGTAGCCGGCGGCCGCGTTGAGATTCGAGTACGTCGCCAACGTCGCCGAGCCAACCTGCACGGTGAGCTTGTCGTACGCCGTCGAGGCGGTGGTCTCGGCGGTGTCGACGTGCAACCAGAACGACAGCGTGTAGCTGGCGCACCCGGCCGGCACGGTCACCGACTGGGACAGGGTGTCGGTGTGGGTGCTGCCGTACCCGTCGAGCCACGCCTTGTACGACCCGGTCCGGGCCGGCTGGCCGCTGGAGTTGGTGATCACGCCGGAGCTCGCGGTCCACGGCGTGCTGCCGCTCTCGAAGCCGCCGTTGCCGACCACCTGGCCGCCGGCGCACCCGCCGGCCCCGGTCACCGTCAGCGTGAGGCTGGCGCTACGGGTGACCGAGCCGGTGCCGGTGACCGTGACGGTGAACGTCCCGGTCGCCGCGCTGGCCGAGGCGGCCAGGGTGATCGTGGCCGAGCCGCCGGAGGTCACCGAGGACGGGCTGAAGGAGACGCTCACCCCGCTGGGCGCGCCGGAGGCGGAGAGACTCACCGACTGCGCCGAGCCGGCGGTGGTCGCGGTGACCACCGTCGCGGTGGTGCTGGCGCCCCGGGCGACGGTGCTCGTCGTGGGGTTGACCGCGACGGAGAAGTCGTTGGTCGGGGTGCCCCCGCCCACGGCGAGCTGCCACAGCGCGTACGCGACACCGTCCGCCGCCCGGTTCAGCACGGTGGCGTTGACGTTGGCGGTGGTGTCGCAGGCCCGGTGGTAGCAGGAGTCGTAGGCGGAGTTGGCGGTGCCACCCCACTTGGCCGCCTGGGCGCTGGTCTTGCGGGCGCTGGCGCCGGCGGCGTAGCCGGAGGTGGGGATGCCGGCCTGCTGGAAGTAGTAGTCGTCGGAGCGGCCCTGACCCTCGACGTTCTCCTCCGGCTGCAACCCCAGTGAGTCCCAGTACGCCTTGAGCGGCGCCGCCGTGGTGGAGGTGACCCGGTTGATGAAGTAGCCGGCGTTCGTCGAGCCGACCATGTCGAAGTTGTAGTAGCCCTTGATGTAGCCGCGCTGGGTGGCGTTGAGCGAGTTGACGTAGAACCGGGAGCCGTTGAGACCCTGCTCCTCGTCGGTCCACCAGGCGAACCGGACCTTCTTCGTCAGGGTCGGATTCTGCGCGGCCAGGACCAGCGCGTTCTCCAGCAGGGTCGCCGATCCGCTGCCGTTGTCGTTGATGCCCGGCCCGGCCGAGACGCTGTCCAGGTGGGCGCCGAACATGACCACCTGGTCGGCCGGGCCGCCGGGCCACTCCGCGATCAGGTTGTTCGAGGGGTACGTGCAGCTGGAGCAGTTCTGCTCGCTGACGGTGTAACCGGCCGTCTGGAGTTTGCTCTTCACGTAGCTGACCGAGGCGGTGTAACCGGCCGAGCCGGCCCGCCGGTTGCCGCCGTTGCTGCTGGCGATGGAGTTGAACTGGGTCAGGTGCGCCTGGACGTTGCTGACGGAGATGTCCGGCGCCGCCAGGAGGGCGGCGGGCGCGGCGATCGGCCGGGCCGCTGCTGTCACGGCGGTGGGTGACGCGGTCACCGGCTGGGCGGCCAGCGTCACCGCCGTCCCGGTGAACACGACGAGCGCGACTGCCGCGCTCAGCGTTCTGCCTCTCATGGGGGCTCCTCGGGGGTTGGAGAGATACCCGAGACACTTACAGATATCGATGTATAGGGCATCGGTCTTTCGTCCGGATCCCCCACCGGTTCGGCGACACCCGCCGCACCGCCCAGCGGTCGCCGGCTCGGCGGTCGCCAGCGGGTGGATGCCGGCGTCGGCACAGGTGAGGAAAGGTGCCAGGATGGGTAGGTAACACCAGCAAGGGTCGTCGGGCCCGGAACGGGGGGCTTGCGATGGGGCCGGGTCGAGCGTGACACGAGCCCACACGGGCCTGTTCACCGGCGGTGGTGAGACGGGCCGTCTGATGGCGGAGCTGGACTGGTCCGGCACTCCGCTCGGGCCGGTGACCGGCTGGCCGCAGAGCCTGCGGGCGGCGGTTCGGATGGTGCTCTCCTCCCGCTATCCCATGCTGCTGCTCTGGGGTGACCGCTTCTCCCAGCTCTACAACGACGCGTACTCGGCCCTGATCGGCGACAAGCACCCGGCCGCCCTCGGCGACGACGTCCGGGTGACCCTGGCCGAGGGCTGGGACGTGCTGGCCCCGCTGATCCAGCAGGCCATGGCCACCGGGGTGGCCAGCTGGGTGCCCGCCCTGCAGCTGCTGCTGGAGCGGGCCGGCTACCGCGAGGAGGCGTACTTCAGCGTCTCGCACGCACCCGCCCGCGACGACGAGGGCCGCACCGTCGGCGTGCTGACCGTCTGCAGCGAGGTCACCGAGCAGGTGGTCGGTCAACGGCGGCTGCGGCTGCTGCGCGACCTGTCCGTACGCGGCGACGGGCGCACCGTGGACGTGGACGCCACCTGCGCCCGTCTGATCGACGCGATCGACGGTCACCCGCTGGACGTCCCGTTCGCCGCGATCTATCTGCGTGACGGCGTGACACTGCGCCGGACCGCCTGCGCTGGCGGTGACCCCGACGACAGTGGCGTCGCGGCTGTCCTACCGGAGGCCGTCGAGCTGACCGACCCCGCTCCGAGCACCCGGGCCTGGGGGCTGCCGGACGCCGCCCGGGGGCAAGCGACCGAGGTGACCGATCTCGTCGACCGGTTGACGCTGCCGGCCGGCCCCTGGGACGACCCGATCGGGACCGCGCTGGCGCTGCCGCTGCCCTCGGCCGACGAGGCCCAGCCGCTCGGCGTCCTCCTGGTCGGCGTCAGCCCCAGCCGGCGGCTGGACGAGGCGTACCGCTCCTTCTACGAACTTCTGGCCCAGCAGGTCTCGGTGGCGCTGCGCAACGCGCGGGCCTACGAGGAGGAACGGCGGCGAGCCGAGGCACTGGCCGAGCTGGACCGGGTGAAGACCAGCTTCTTCACCAACGTCAGCCACGAGTTCCGCACTCCCCTGACCCTTCTGCTCGGCCCGCTCGGCGACGCGCTCACCGATGCCACCGCACCCCTGGCGCCTGTGCAACGGGAGAGGGTGGAGACCGCCTGGCGCAACGCCACCCGACTGCTGGCTCTGGTCAACAGCCTGCTCACCTTCTCCACCCTGGAGGCCGGGCGGGCCGGCAGCGATGCCCGCGTCGTCGACCTCGCCGCGCTCACCGCCGAGCTGACCGGCGTCTTCCGCGCCGCCGTCGAACGGGCCGGGCTGACCCTGGAGGTCGACTGCCCGCCGCTGCCCCGGCCGGTCACCGTGGACCCGCTCAACTGGGAACGCATCGTCACCAACCTGCTGTCCAACGCCCTGAAGTACACCTTTCTCGGCCGGATCCGGGTCAGCCTGGAGGCCGACGGCGACGAGGTGCGGCTGACCGTCACGGACACCGGCATCGGCATCGCCGAGCACGAGTTGCCGAAGCTCTTCGAACGCTTCCACCGAGTGCAGGGCACCCGTTCGCGCAGCCACGAGGGCACCGGCATCGGCCTCGCCCTGGTGCACGAGCTGGCCCGGCTGGAGGGTGGCGAGGTGCGGGTGACCAGCCGAATCGGCGTCGGCAGCACCTTCACCGTGGCGCTGCCCTGGTCGGCGGCACGCCGCACGGCGGTCAGCGGGCCACCGCCCGCCGGGCGGGGCGACGCGGCCAGGGCGGCCGTCCACGAGGCGATGACCTGGCTGACCGACCCGGTGGGCGGCGTCGCGGAGCCCGACCCGGCCTCCGGCGTGATCGGAGACGAGCTGGCCGGAGCACGGATCCTGGTCGCCGACGACAACAGCGACATGCGGGCGTACCTGAGTCGGTTGCTGACCGGGCAGGGCTGGCGGGTCCAGGCCGTCACCGACGGTCGTCAGGCTCTCGACGCGATCCACCGCGACCCGCCTGACCTGGTCCTGACCGACGTGATGATGCCGGTGCTGGACGGCTTCGACCTGGTCCGCCGACTGCGCGCGGACCCGACGACCCGGGCGCTACCGGTGCTGGTGCTCTCCGCACGGGCCGGCGGGGAGGCAAGCGTGGAGGGTCTGAGTCTGGGTGCCGACGACTACCTGGTGAAGCCCTTCGCCGCGCCCGAGCTGATCGCCCGGATCCGGGCCGCCGTCCGCGGTGCCCGGGCCCGCAGCGCGCCGCCACCCGCACCGTCCACCGCTGAGGAGTCGGCTCGGGCGACCGTCGGCCCGCCCCGAGAGTCGGCGGCCCCGCCCGACCGGGCCGGATCCACACCGCCCCGACTGGAACTCGGCGATGCCGGTGACCCGGGCGAAACTTCCGCCGTCAGCACCGTCGCCGAACCGTTCGTGCTCGGGACGGCCCCCGCGCACCGCAACGGACACCTGGACGTCGGATGGACGTACCCCTGCGCGGTCACCTCGGCCGCGGCGATGCGCCGAGACGTCCGGACGGCCCTGGCGGATCTTGACGTCGACCCGGACCTGCTGGAGGACCTGCTGGTCGCCGCGTCCGAGGCGGTGAACAACGCGGTCGAGCACGCACAGCGACCCAGCCGGCCGGAGGTGCGGGTCCGGGTCGAGGTGGGCGGCGGTCTGGTCCGGATCTCGGTGCGCGACTTCGGCACCTGGCGGGATCGCCGGCCGGCGATGGACCGTGGGCGCGGCGCGCTGTTGATGAACGCCTACGGCGACGTGCGGCTGGTCTCCACCGGTGACGGGACGACGGTCACCATCGAGCGCCGGCTGACCGAAGCGGCCTGAGCAGTCGGCGTCACAGCCGGCGGTTGCGGCTGTCGCGGGCGATGATGCCGTCCAGCCGGTCGCCCGGGGTCAGCTTGGCCGGGTCGAACCAGAAGACCACCACCTGCTGGTCCACGCTCCAACGGGTCAGCCGGGCGTCGACCTGCTCGCCGTCGACGGTGCCGGTGATCCTCTTCGCCGGGCCGACGAAGTAGCCGAAGGTGGGCACCGGCGCGGCTGATCCGTGCTCGTCGTAGCCGATCTGGTGGAATCCGGCACTGCGGTCGGTGCCCCTGACATCGTTGACCAGCACGTCCGTGGTCAGCGTGCCGTCGGTGGCGCGGCGGCCGGCGGCCAGCCCGACGGTCACCCGGGGCTGGCCGGGCACCGAGACCGGGACGAGGAAGAACACCCGCTGGTCGGTGCCGTGGCGGATCCCGCTGTCGATGACCTTGCCCAGCGGCGACGGGGGCGTCGTGCGCTCAGCCGTCGGCGGCGGCGAGTCCGGGAACGAGGGCTCGATCGGCGGCGTCGGGGAGACGACGGCCGGCGGCGTGGGGGCAGCGGCGATCGACGGCGGACGCTCGACCGTCGGCAGGGCGTCCGGCCCGGCGCCGACCACCAGTACGCCCACGACGACGGCGAGCCCGGCCGCGAGCGTGGCCGCCCCGGCTCCGGCGATCCGGCGGCGGATCCGCAGCCGTCGCCCGTCACGCAGGACCGCGACCAGGTCGAGGGCGACTCCGGGGCGTTCGGTGACCCGCATGGCGTGGCGGAGCTGCTCCGACTCACTCATCGACGCGCCTCCTGGTTGTCGGCCGGCCGCAACCCGGTGGCGCGCAGCTTCTCCAGGGCCCGTGAGCTGGTGCTCTTGACCGTGCCCACCGAGACCGCCAACTCTCGGGCCACCTGCGCCTCCGGCAGGTCGAAGTAGTAGCGCAGCACGACGATGGCCCGCTCCCGGGGGCTGAGCGCGCCGAGCATGGCGGTCAGCCAGCGCCGGGTCGCAACCTCGTCGGCCACGTCCGCGCGTCGTTGCTCCGGAATCTCCTCGGTCGGATACTCCCGGATCGGACGCCGCCACCCGTCGACCAGGTGGTTGACCATGGTGCGGCGGGCGTAACCGTAGGCGTCGTCGTCACGGATCCGGGACCAGGACGCGTAGGTGCGCACCAGCGCGGTCTGTGCGGCGTCCTCGGCCTGGTGGTGGTCGCCGGTCATCAGGTACGCGGCGTGCACCAGCCGCGCGGAGGCCGCCCGCGCGAACTCGACGAACTCCGCATCACCCCGCGCCACCGGCGAACAACCTCCCCGTGCTTCACTCCTGCTGGACGGGTGAGGACAGCGAAAAGTTGAGTCGCCGCGAGGTCAACTTTTCGGACCGGTCAGCCGTCTTCCTCCCCGCGCCACCGCAGACCGGCGCCCGAGGGGAGAGAACATGTCGACGAAGGCTATCCGCCGGGGGCGCGCCACCTCCGCGGTGCTACTGCTGGTGGTGGCGCTGCTCACCGGCTGTGGCCTGCCGGCAGCTGGGCAGCCCGCCGCCGGTCCCGCCCCGGCCGACCCGGTCCAGGCCGCGCAACCCGCAGCGGGGCAGCTGCCCGCCGGGCACTCGGTGAGCGCCGGTGTCGCGCCCACGCCGTCGCCGGCTCCGGCGATCAGCTATCCCGCCACCGGCGGCAACCGCTGGTCGCTGGCTGCGGCCGACACGACGCCCGGCCGCGGCAGCGGTGGCCGGTTGCTGCGGTACCGGGTCGCCGAGGAGCGCGACATCCGCGGCCTGCCGGTGGCCGAGGTCGCCGAGATGATCTCCGCGACCCTCGACGATCCGCGCGGGTGGACCGCCGGCGGAGCCTGGCGGCTGCGCCGGGTGGGCGCCGACTCGCCGGCCGACTTCACCATCTACCTGGCGACCCCCGGCACCCGCGACAAGCTGTGCCAGGACCGTCCGGACGGCTACACCTCGTGCCGCAACGGCAACCGGGTGGTGGTCAACGTGGCGCGCTGGGTGAAGGGGGTGCCGGGGTACGGGGCGAGCCTGGACGCCTACCGGCAGTACATGATCAACCACGAGGTCGGACACCGCCTCGGTTTCGGCCACGAACGGTGCCCGGCACCGGGCCGACCGGCACCGACGATGCAGCAGCAGACGCTTGGCCTGCACGGCTGCACCGCCAACGCCTGGCCCTACCCGAACGGGATCCGCTACGCCGGGCCGGTCGGCGAGTATCACGACAGGCTCCCACCGCGCGAGGGCGCGCGACCGGCTCACTGAGCCCGCAGGCGGAGGACGACGGTCGTCCTCCGCCCGCGGGGTGCTGAGCGGTCAGGCCGGTGGTCCCCCGACCTGGGTGGTGGTCCAGGACCGGATGGAGGGCGGGTCCGCTCTGACGGCCGTCGGGCCGGTGGTGGACGCGCCACTCCAGGTGTACGTCGTACCGGTCACCGGCGCGGCCAGGGCGCCCGCGAACAGCGAGTTCACCCGGCTCGCCTCGGCCGAGTTGGGGTTCGCGTTGCGACAGGAGACCGGGGCACTGCTGCCGGACATCAGGTCGGCGCAGAGGCCGGTGCGCTTGTCGGGCAGACCGAGGATGTGCCCGAGCTCGTGGGCGGCGATCCGGTTGCGGTCGTAGCCCTGGTTGACGGCCGTCCGGCCCATCCAGATCCGGCCCGAGCCGAGCCCGGTCGGTTGGGCCCGGGGCCAGCCGTCGTCGACGTAGATGGTGATGCTGGCCGGGGTGCCGGCCAGCAGCCGGACGGTGCTGACCCGGCTGTTCCAGATCTGCGCCGCCTGGTCGAAGTTGGTGCGGAACTCACCGGTCCGGCTCGCATCGTAGTAGACGGTCCGTACGGCGGCGGCCGGAGCGGCGCTGGTGAGCTGCACCCCGGCCGCCGCCAGGGTCGCCACCACCACGGCCAGCGCCGTACGTAGCAGTTGTCGTCGGAACATCACGCACTCCCCTGCGGTCGCCGGCGACCACCAGCCGCCGATCATCGATGTAGGTCGATGCTAGAGTGGCGGCGGTCCGTGGTCGCCATAACGGAACCGTCATACCGTCCGGCGCTGCACGTGGCCCATCCGAAGATCCGCTCTCAGGCAGTCACCGCACCGTTGACGGGCGCCACCCCGGACGCGCTGCTCGGCCGGATGAACGCCACCTTCCGGTTCCTGCGCACCGGAGCGCTCACCGTGGGCGCGGTGGCCTCCGGTCTGCTCGGCCAGTTCGCGGACGTCCACACCGCGCTGGTGGTCGGCGCGGTCGCCAACGGACTGACCTGGATTTCGGTGTTCTGCTCACCACTGCGCACGCTGCGGCGGTCACCCGTGGCCGACTGATGTGCCGCCCGCCGGGTGCGCCGCGTTCGGCCCCAACGGGCCGAGGTGGTACAGATCGTGGGCGATCAGGTCAGCCATTGCTCCCGCGCGCACCCAACAGCGGGAGCGTTTTTCGCAGACGGGGCACCGGCCGTACCGCTGCTGATGCTCGTCGAGGATCCGCCACCACCCGGCCACCTGTTCGGTCGAGGGCGTGCTCACCGGATACCGGCCAGGTTCGCTCGGATGGCGTCCACCGACACCTGCGCCTCAAAACACCAGCCCTGCGCGCACTCACCTGCGGCACCGCACACGTGGCCTTGGAGGATCACCATGCCGGCGATCGCGTTCCGGTAGACCGCCACAGACCAAACAATTTCGTCGCGCTTTGTTGGATTGGGTCGGATCTCCCTGGCCCGCAGGAGTAGCCGGGTACCGCGCGGTACATCCAACTCGACCATCACGGCCGCCGCCGCCCCTGGTGGTGGCGGCCACGACTGCCGGCAAAGGACGATCGGGACGCGAACAGAAGCGCGGTGTCGAATGAGGCCCACACCCTGTTCACCGGCGGCCGACTCGCGACGCACACCGCCTGACCGTCGTGTAACCACCAGACGTTCATCGGCACGTCCCCAAAGGTCGTCAGGTGGCGGCCGGGCGGGTCTGATCCGCCCGGCCGCCACATCCGGAACGGCAGCAGCAATCCCCGACGATTCGTCCGTGAGCCGCTGCGCCTCAAGGTCGGCGTTCAGGTGCCGACATGTCGAGCGTGGCCGATAGGCTGGCCAAACGGCAGGTGTGGCGCGTGGCACCACACCTGAAGCCACGCCGCTGGGGGCGACGCATGAACTCTTTCGGGCAGACGCTGAGGCAACACCGGACGGCCGCCGGTCTTGGCCTACGCGGGCTCGCGCGACTCGTCTACAGCGACTACGGGCACGTCGCGCGTGTTGAACGCGGCGAATCCGGCGGGTCGGAAGCGCTGGCGCGGGCCTGCGACGCCGCACTGCATGCTGGGGGTGCGCTGGTTGTGGCGTACCAACGCGAGCAGGCGGGCGACACTGAGATGCACAGACGCACGGTGCTACGGGCCATGACCGTCCTCGCCGCGACTCCAGCAGTGGGGCCTCTGGTCGGGTTGGAGGCACTGCGCCACGGCTTGAAGATCGCCAACAACAGTGACGTGGACGAGTGGGATCAGATCGTCGCCGACTACGGGACCAGCTACTACCGAGAGCCCGCTGAGACACGTATGGCTCACCTGAACGCCGACCTGACGGTCCTACAACATCAGATCGCCGCCGACACCGGGGCACGCCGTCCCCGGCTGCTGCGCGCCGGCGCACGCCTCTGCGTCATGGTCGCTCTCGGTTTGGTGGCATCCGGGCAGAACCTGCTGGCCACGCGTTGGTGGCAGACCGCGCACTGGATCGCCGACCAGTCGGAGGATCCGGACACCATCGTGCTCGTGCACGCGTGGGACGTCGTGAACGGCTGCTACGACGGGCGAACCCACGACACGCTGGTGGCCATGTCGGACCGGGCGCTGCCACTCATGAGCGGGCGCGCCGCGACCGCCTCGGCCTGCGGGCTGCTCGCCGGGCGGGCACAAGCTCTGTCCCTGGCCGGACGGCACGCCGAGGCTGTGGCCACGGTCCGACGGTTGTCTGACCTCGTCGACCGACTGCCCGACGCGATCACCGGCAATGTCGAATCGTTGTGGGGGTGGCCGGAGCACCGGCTACGCCACACCGAATCGTGGGTCTACACGCACGCCGGGAAGCTCGACACCGCCGAGACGGCACAGGACCGGGCACTAGCCCTGTACCCGCCGTCACAAGCCCGACTTCGTGCGCAGGTCCAACTGCATCGGGCCGCGAACCTCATCCGTGGCGGGCACATCCCTGATGGGCTGCGGTTGGCCACCGACCTGCTGGACGAACTGCCGGTGCAGCAGCACAACCATCTGCTGCACGCCGTCGCCCGGCAGGTCGTCGACGCGGTGCCTGAGGCAGAACGATGCCGACCAGCATTCGGAGACCTCGCCGAGCGGGTGCACGCCTAGGACGCCGGCCATGCCCCTCACCTTCACGGCTCATACCGCTGCGAGTTCCACGCCCCTGTTCCCCGCCCTGGTCGACCTGTACGCCGTCGTCTACGCGGAGGAACCGTACCGGGAGGGGCCGGAGCAGGTAGCTCGGTTCCGCGACGGCCTACTGGACGAGACAGCACGACCCGGGTACACGCTGGTTGCCGCCGAAGACGCCAACGGGCTGGTTGGAGCCGCCTACGGCTGGACGATGCCCGCCGGCCGGTGGTGGTCCCGTGCCGGCACCGGCCCACCCGCCGACGTTCGCAACGCCGACAAGTTCGCGATCATGGAGTGGCTTGTGCACCCGGACCAACGAGGCCTCCACGTCGGCGCCGAACTCATGAGCAGGCTGCTCGCCGACCGGCCCGAACCGTACGCCACGCTCGCATCCAACCCCCGCTCGGCAGCCCGTGCGATCTACCGTCGGGCCGGTTGGCAGCAGGTCGGCACTTCGGCGATGCCCGACGGGACGCCCATGCACCTGCTGCTACTACCTCTGTCTGAGCAGTGACGCGCCGGCCATGTGTCAGTACCGATCGTGATGTTGAGCCGTTGTGTGTACTGCTGACCACGGCCCGTTGCGCAGATGCCGGTTTGTTGCATCGAATCGCCATCACCTGGAAGCGGTGGCGACTCTTACCAGGCGTAGTCCCCGGCCAGTCAGTCCGTCAGCTTTCCGCGTCGACTTGAGGCACTCCCTGAACCCCAGGTGAGCCCGGATCTCGGCCCGGTGCCGCCTGACCAGGTCCCAAGCCCCCGTCAGGGACGTTACCGCCGGAGATCATCCAGACGCCCCGACACAGCACCGACGGGCATCGGGCGGAAGGTCCTGCGGATCGGTGTGTGATGGTCGTCGGGGATCCGGACAGGTAGGGGGCATGACGGCAACGGCGAACGATGACCGGAAGGAACGCTTCCGGCAGGTGCACGAGCAGACGTATCCCGATCTGCTGCGGTTCGTGGAACGGCGGGTGCCGCCCGCGGACGCGGAGGACGTCGTCTCGACGGTCTTTCTCACCGCATGGCGGCGCTACGACGATATGCCCGTCGACGCGCGGCCGTGGCTGTTCGGGGTGGCCCGCGGTGTGATGGCCAACCAGACGCGGGGCTGGCTGCGGCGTAGGGCGCTGGATGTCCGGATGGTCGCCGAGGACCGGCTGTCGGATGACCATTCCAGTGCGGCCGCCGGCCGAGTCGACCTGCAGCGCGCCTGGCAGGCACAGCGGCCAGCCGACCGGGAGGCGCTGGCTCTGGTGCTGTTCGACGGCCTGACCGTCGCGCAGGCAGCCGAGGTGGTTGGCGTCCGCGTGTCGACCTTTGCCATGCGGCTCAGCCGGGCGCGGCAACGCCTGCTGAGCGCGTACGCCGGCACGCCCGGCGATTCGACTCTGTCCATCACCCGTCCGCAGGCCATCAGGGGGCAGTCATGACCACGAATCTTCACGATCTGCAGCAGTTCACCGCGCTCGACCCGGCCGCGCGGCGGGAACCGAGCCCAGCCGAGTGGAACCGGTCGCGCCTCGACCTGGAGCAGACGATGAACGACGCGACGCCGGCCCCCCGCGCCCGGGTGGTGACGTCCCGCCGGTTCACTGTCGGCCTGGTCGCGGCGGCCGCCGTCGCGGTGGTGCTGGGAGTGCCCGCGCTGTTCCCGAGCACCGCGGAAAGGGCGGTCGCCGACTGGATTCCGACCCCTGGTTCGTTGACCGGTGCCGACGTGCTGCCACAGGCGAAGGCGTGTGTCGATGGAGGCGTCGGGGGCTTCGATCCAGGGAGTGTGTCACCGGAGCAGGTGGTGCTCGCCGACCAGCGCGGCGTCACCACCCAGCTGATCTTGAAGCAGGGCGCGGTCGTGGTGGAATGCCTGGTCGTCGACACCGACCAACCCATGGCCTGGATGACGATGGACGAATCGCGGCCGGCCACCCCGACGAAGCCGATCACCATCGAGATGATCAGCGCGCGAGGCGACGGCGACGACGAGTACTCGTCGGTCACGGGCCGGGTCGATCCGACGGTCACCGGCGTCGACATCATCCTGAACGACGGCGCGGTGATTCGCACCAGCGCCAAGGCGACGTGGTGGGGTGCCTGGTGGCCGGGCCCGGCCGCGGGCGAGGGCGCGTTCACCGTGCGGGTGCACACCGCGAAGGGAACTACCGACTACGACCCGTTCCACCTCACGCCAGGCAACTGAGAGACCACACCGCCTGACCTCATCGCCGTGCCCGGCGAGGTCAGGCGGTGGACTCTCCCATGCCGTCGACTGGGCAGAGCCCGCGTCGAGCGCCGCGGTCTCTGCCGTTACTGCCAGCGTCAACACCGGATCAAAGAACAGAATCAGGCCCCGGGTGCCGGCGGATATCCAGTGCGGTACGACGGGTCTGGAGGTAGGCCCGCTCGGTCTCGTTGGTGGCCAGTGCCGTGGCCTGGTCGTAGGCGGCTCGGGCCTCGTCGTCGCGTCCGAGCCTGGCCAACAGGTCGGCCCGGGTGGCGGGCAGCCGGTGGTAGCCCGGGAGGTCGACGCCCTCCAGCGCGGCGAGAGCCACCGCCGGCCCGTGCACCTCGGCGACGGCGACGGCACGGTTGAGCGCGACGACCGGGGTGGGCGCGAGTGCGAGGAGCTGGTCGTACAGTGCCAGGACCTGTGGCCAGTCGGTGGCGGCGCCGTCGGTGTGCACCGCGCTGATCGCGGCCTGGATCTGGTACGGGCCGGGCCGGTTGCGCCGCAGGCAGCGACGCACCAGGTCGTGGCCCTCGGCGATGAGTGGCCGGTTCCACAGTGACCGGTCCTGGTCGGCCAGCAGCACCAGTGCGCCTGTCGCGTCGAGCCGGGCCGGGCGGCGCGCCTCGGTCAGCAGCAACAGGGCGAGCAGGCCCAGGACCTCGGGCTCGTCGGGCATCAACGCGGCGAGTTCGCGCGCGAGCCGGATCGCCTCGGTGCACAGGTCCGTTCTGATCAGTGGCCCGGCGGTGGACGCGTAGCCCTCGTTGAACATCAGGTACAGCACGGTGAGCACCGGCGGCAGCCGGTCCGGCAGCTCATGTTCGGCCGGCACCCGGTACGGGATGGCGGCGTCTCGGATCTTCTTCTTGGCGCGCACGATCCGCTGGGCGACGGTCGCCTCCGGAACCAGGTAGGCCCGGGCGATCTCCGGTACGTCGAGGCCGCCGAGCAGGCGCAGCGTGAGGGCGGTCCGCGCGTCGGGAGCGAGCGCCGGATGGCAGCAGGTGAAGATGAGGCGCAGCTGGTCGTCCTTCACCGGTCCCACCTCTCGCGGCTCGTCCTGTTGGTGCAGCAGCAGGGCCTGGGCGTGCCGGGCCTCGCGGGTCGACTCCCGGCGGAGCCGGTCGACGGCACGGTTGCGGGCGGTGGTCACGATCCAGGCACCCGGGTTCGGCGGAGGGGTCTGCCACTTCTGCAGCGCGGTGGTGAAAGCGTCCTGGACCGCCTCCTCGGCGAGGTTGATGTCACCGAGGAGGCGGGCCAGGGTGGCGACGCAGCGGCCGTACTCCGCGCGGTAGATGCCCGCCAGGTCCATGTCGGGTGATCGGCTCCTGCTCAGGCTTCGGACAGGTCGCCGAAGGGGCGCACCTCGACCGGGCCGCAGGCCGCCGAGCACTTCTCGGCCCAGGCCAGCGCCTCGTCCAGGTCTGTGCAACTGATGACCCAGAATCCGGCGATGTGCTCCTTCGTCTCGGCGAACGGCCCGTCGCTCATGGTGGTGGTGCCGTTCTCGACGCGGACGACGGTGGCGCTGTCCGGTGACAGGAGCCCTCCGGCGAAGACCCACGCGCCCGCCGCCCGCATCTCGTCGTTGATCCGATCGGTCTCCCTGAACATGGTCTGCATCTCATCGTCGGACGGGGTTGGCGCGCCCTCGACGAAGTGCACGGACAACAGGTACTGCTTCATGACGGTCCTCCGGTGGGTCGGCGATCAGATGGTGGCTGGTCAGGCGGCCAGGCGGCGCGCGACAGTGGGGATCACGATCGCGGCCGCGACCAGGTGGGTGAGCATCAGCAGCGCCTTGGTGGCCGCCCCGGCGTCGGCGATCACGTCCGGCACCAGCGACAGGACCGTCAGCGCCACCGTCGTACGGACGAACGTGCGCCGCGGATGCCGGGCGAAACGGGACAGCAGCGCCGCGATGACCACGCCGATCAGCGAGAAGGCGGCGGTCAGCATGCCGAACCCCGCCACCGGAATCGGGGCGCCTCCGACATCGAGGCTGATCCCCCCCGCGTGGCCGGCAGCGGCGACGGCCGTGGTGGCGGCGCTCGCGGCGACCGTGGCGACGACACCGGTCCGGATCAGCGCACCGACGGTCGGCGTGGCGGCGGGGGTCGTGTTCGCAGTGGTGGTCATCGTGCCCTCCAGTGGGTGTGCGGCCCGTATCGGTGCCGGGCTCTCACCAGGGCTACGAAAAGGATCAACCCCAATCGACAAACATGCCCACATCTTTTCGAAGATTCTTGACGCCGGAGCATGGCCGCTGCGGGTGGGGCCGAGGTTCTGGCACCTGCGGGTGTTGGTCTGCCGGTTCGTGAAAACGAAATCGTTTCGCGGACTCGGTGCGAGAAAACTCACGAAAACCCGCCTGTTCCGGCCCTCGCCAACTAGTGTCGGTACGACATCGTTTCGCGGGGGTTCAGGATGCTTGGCGGTCAGCAGGTTGGCGCGGGTGCCGGGGTGCCGGCCGCCCGCGGCGCGCGCTGTTCCGACAACGCCCTGTTCGCCGTGGTCATCAACCTGGTGCGGGAGGTCGGCTACGACCGCACGACGATCGACGCCGTGGCCGCCCGCGCCCATGTCAGCAAGGCCACCATCTACCGGCGCTGGGACGGCAAGGCCGAGCTGGTCGTCGCCGCCCTGCGCGACCGCCAGGTGGGGGTGCACAGCCCACCCGACACCGGCTCCCTTCGCGGCGACCTCATCGAGTTGCTGCGCGCCACGGCCGCGATCTGCGTGGCCGACTGCGACCTGATGCAGGCGTTGACCTTCGCCATGCGGAGCAGTCCCGAGCTGGAACGCCTCGTACGCCACCAGGTGCTGCCCGCCGGGCGGGTGGCCAGCACGGCCATCCTGGTCCGGGCCGCCGCCCGGGGCGAGATTCCCCCCGAAGCCGGCGAACGTGACCTGTTCCACGACCTGGCACCCGCTCTCACCATGTCCCGCATCGTCGCGTACGGCCTACCCGCCGATGACGCGTTCCTCACCCAGGTCGTCGACCAGGTGCTGATCCCGGTGCTCCGCTACCAGCCCGACCGCCCGTCCCAGGCCTGATCCATCGACGTACGCACGCACACGGAAGGCTTCACCATGCCCGGAACCACCTCGACCGCTCCCGGCGCTCCCGGCGCCGGGACGTCGACAGGCGCGCCGCACCCGCGGCGCTGGATCGCGCTGGGGGTCATCGCGGTCTCGCAGCTGATGGTCGTCCTGGACGCCACGATCGTGAACATCGCGCTCCCGCAGGCCCAGGCGGACCTGGGGATCAGCGACGCCAACCGGCAGTGGGTGATCACCGCCTACACACTGGCGTTCGGTGGCCTGCTACTGCTCGGTGGCCGGATCGCCGACTACTGGGGCCGCAAGCGCACCTTCCTGGTCGGCATGACCGGTTTCGCGCTCGCCTCCGCGGTGGGTGGTCTGGCCACCAACGGCGAGCTGCTCTTCGCCGCCCGCGCGTTGCAGGGCGCCTTCGGCGCGCTGCTCGCCCCGGCCGCGCTGGCGCTGCTCACCGTCCTGTTCACCGAGGCCACCGAGCGCGCCAAGGCGTTCGCCGTGTACGGCGCCATCGCCGGCGGCGGGTCCGCGGTCGGCCTGCTGCTCGGCGGGGTCCTCACCGAGTACGCCAACTGGCGCTGGTGCCTGCTGGTCAACATCCCGGTCGCCGCCATCGCCATCGCCTTCGCGCTCCCGCTGGTGCCGGAGAGCCGGGCGCACGGCAACACCCGATACGACGTACCCGGCGCGGTGGTGGTCACCGCCGGCCTGGTCTCCCTGGTGTACGGCTTCACCAAGGCCGCCGAGGACGGCTGGGACGCCGCCGCGACGCTCGGTTTCATCGGCGCCGGCGTGCTGCTGCTCGCCGCCTTCGTGGTGATCGAGCTGCGCTCCAACCACCCGCTGCTGCCGCTACGGATCATCCTGGACCGCAACCGCGGCGGGGCCTACCTGGCCTCGACGTTGATCGGCGCCGGGCTGTTCGGTGCCTTCCTCTTCCTGACCTTCTACTTCCAGGTGGTGCTGCAGTACAAGCCGCTGGAGGCCGGGCTCGCGTCGCTGCCGGTCACCGCCGGCGTGCTGATCGCCGCGGGCGGTGCCAGCCAGTTGATGCCCCGGGTGGGCGCCAAGCCGCTGATGGTCGGCGGCGCCGTGCTCGCCGCCGTGGCCATGCTGGCGCTGACCCGGATCGACGTGGACACGTCGTTCCTCACCCTCCTGCTGCCGGCCCAGGTCATCCTCGGCATGGGCCTCGGCTTCACCTTCGTGCCGCTGTCCAGTCTCGCCCTGGTCGGGGTGCCGGAGCACGACGCCGGCGCGGCCAGCGCCACGCTCAACGCCACCCAGCAGGTCGGCGGCTCGCTGGGCACCGCGCTGCTCAACACCCTCTACACCAGCGCGGTCGCCGCGTACCTGGTCGGTCGTGCGCCGAACCCGGTCAACCAGATCGAGGCTCTGGTGCACGGCTACCGCGTGGCGTTCTTCTGGGGCGCGACCCTGATCGTGCTCGCCGGACTGGTCACCCTGATCCTGATCAAGGTGCGCAAGGAAGACATCCCGAGCGGCAACGCCGTGCACGTGGGCTGACCCGGACGTCGCGGCCGTCGGCCGGTCCGCTCCCGGTCGGGAGTGGACCGGCCGGCGGCCCAGATCCGGTAGCGTCCCGACCACCGTCGAAAATCCGTTGAGGAGACAGATGTCCACGGCAGCCGATCAGATCATTCACGCTCTGCGCGCGGGCCACGAGGAGCTTGCCGCGCTGGTTCGGGACCTCAAGGAGGACGACCTGCTCCTGCCGTCCGGGGCCAGCGAGTGGCAGGTGTCGCAGGTGCTCAGTCACCTGGGCAGCGGTGCGGAGATCAATCTTGCGTCCCTGACCGCCGCCCGGACCGGCGCACCCGGCCCGGACGGCGACTTCAACCGCGGCGTCTGGCAGCGCTGGGACGCCATGTCCCCGGCCGAGCACGCCGCCGGGTTCCTCGCCGCCAACGAACGCCTCGTCTCTGCGTACGAGGCGCTGGACGCCGAGACCCGTGTCTCGCTGCGGATCGACCTGGGCTTCCTGCCGGATCCGGTCGACGTCGCCACCGCGGGCCGGTTCCGGCTCAACGAGTTCGCCCTGCACCAGTGGGACGTCGAGGTGGCGTTCAACCCGTTCGCGACGGTGACGCCGGAGGCCGTGCCACTGCTGCTCGACCAGGTCGGCGGCATGCTGGGCTGGACCAGTCGCCCGGAGGAGCTGGCCGGCCAGCAGGCGACCCTGCTGGTCCGTCTCCAGCAGCCCGAGCGGACGTACGGGCTGCGGCTGGGTGAGCGCATCGAGCTGACCGAGGCGCCCGATCAGCCGGACGGCGAGCTGACCGCCCCGGCCGAGGCGTGGCTGCGGCTGGCGGTCGGCCGGCTCGGGCCCGCGAACACCCCGGACGGGGTGCGGGTGACCGGCCCGCTGAGCCTGGATGACCTGCGCCGCGTCTTCGCCGGCTTCTGAGGTCCGCGCGGGCCGGTGATCCCGGCCCGCGCGTACCCTCCTCAGCCCTTCACGCAGACCACCTGCTTGAGGTGCGCCACCACCTGCACCAGGTCCTCCTGCTGGGCCATCACCTCGGTGATGTCCTTGTACGCGCCGGGGATCTCGTCGACCACCCCGGCGTCCTTGCGGCACTCGACACCGGCGGTCTGCGCGGCCAGGTCGTCCGTGCTGAACGTCCGCTTGGCCTGCGCCCGTGACATCCGCCGCCCGGCCCCGTGCGAGGCCGAGCAGTACGCGTCCGGGTTACCCCGACCGCGCACGATGTACGACCCGGTCCCCATCGAGCCCGGGATGATGCCCAGGTCTCCCTTGCCGGCCCGGATCGCACCCTTGCGGGTGACCAGCACCTCCACGCCGTCGTAGGTCTCCTCGGAGACATAGTTGTGGTGGCAGGAGATCGGCTCGTCGTAACCGACCTGCGGGAAGTGCTCGCGCACCACACCGCAGAGCAGGGCCAGCATCGTCGCCCGGTTACGCCGCGCGTACTCCTGCGCCCACCACAGGTCCCGCCGGTACGCCTCCATCTCCGGCGTGCCGGTGAGGAACACCGCGAGGTCCCGATCAGGCAGGTCGGTGTTGTGCGGCAGACCTCGCGCCACCCCGATGTGCCGCTCGGCCAGCTCCTTGCCGATGTTGCGCGACCCGGAGTGCAGCATCAGCCACACCCGGCCCTCGTCGACGCCGCCCTGCTCCAGGCAGACCTCGATGAAGTGGTTGCCCCCGCCCAGGGTGCCGAGCTGCCGGCGGGCCCGCGTCTCCAGCTGCGCCACCCGACGGTCCAGACCGGCGAACCGGCCCCAGAAGTCGTCCCAGCCGGCCTGCTCCAGGCCACGGACCCGGCGCGTGTCGACCTGCTCGGTCCGCTGGGTGAAACCGACCGGAATGGTCGCCTCGATCGAGGACCGCAGCGCGGCCAGGTCGTCCGGCAGGTCGGCGGCGGTCAGCGAGGTGCGCACCGCCGACATCCCGCAGCCGATGTCGACTCCGACGGCGGCCGGCGAGACCGCCTGCCGCATGGCGATCACCGAGCCGACCGTGGCGCCCTTACCGAAGTGCACGTCCGGCATCACGGCGACGCCCTGCACCCAGGGCAGCGCGCCGATGTTGCGCAGCTGCCGGGCAGCCTGCGCCTCGATGGCGTACGGGTCGGTCCAAACCCGGACCGGTGCCCGGGTGCCGGCGAGGGGGGTGAATCCCATCATGGTCTCCTACTGTGGTGCCGATGCCACCGTCGCACGGTGACCGGAAGTGATCGTGCGCCCGCCGGCGGGGTTCGACGGCGGTACGCGGATACGAAAGAGCCGCCCGATCCCCGGTGGGGTGGGCGGCCGGCGGACGCGTCAGCGTCGGCGTCAGTCGCGCCACCCCAACTCCCGGCCCTGTTCTGGGCGGAGGCAGCGGGTTGCGGCGTTGGTGAACGAGAGGGCCCGGGCAGAGGGCAGGCGCCAGGCGGCATCGGTGCGGATGCGTCGCGACACGGCGTACCCCCTCGGGTGTGTGCGGTTGACCTGCACCGACGAGAGTAGGAGGGCGGTGGCGCGTCCGCAATGGATATTGTTGCTACCGCTGGGTCGCCGACGGCAGCTCATCACCGTGCCCGGCTGGCAGGTCGACGGCCGCCGCGCCCACGACGGCCCCGGTGCCGTCGCGCTGTACGTAGCCGACCACCGAGGCCTGTCGAGGATCCAGGTCCGGCGGCATCTCGAGGTCGACCCGCCCGTGTTCGACGCCCAGACTCATCGACGTGAAGGCGCGGACCACGTTGTCCTGCCGCAGCGTCCGGCCCGCGTTCTCACCCCGGGCGATCTCGCTGACCAGACCGCGTTGCACGACGGCCACGTTCAACACCGCCTGCTCCGGTGGTCGCTCGACCTGGTAGGTCACCGTCATCCGGTGCGCGTCCGCGGTGGCGCTGTCCTGAACTGACAGCCCGAGCGACGTGGCGGCGGCCGCGTCGAGGGCGGACCCGATCTCCGTGGCCGCCCGCTGCCGGTCGGAGCCCACGAACTCGACCGATCCGTTGACGATCATCTGCGGCGTGTACAGGCCTCGGGAGCCGAAGGCACGGGCGTACGCCTCCTGGCGGGCGCTGTACGACGCGTCCGCGAACTGGTCCGGCCAGCCCAGATGGTCCCAGTAGTCGACGTGGAAACCGAGGGCGAAGACCGGTTCTCCCCTCTTTCTGGCGTCCTGGTCGATATCGGTCAGCGCCTCCTCGGCGGGAGGACAACTGTTGCAGCCCTGGGAGGTGAACAGTTCGACGACAGCGAAGCCACTGTCCGCACCTGTCGACCCGCTGCGTCCTGGTTCCGTCATGGCGCGTCGTCTCCTCCGTCGGGCCCTCTGACGGCTCTTCGATTCCCGCTCCGGCCACGGCCATGCCTACCGGACCTCGACGCGTCTACGGCTGTGGCACCAGCCGGAAGGACTGCGCGGCGGTGCCGTTGCAGGCGTACTGGATGAGCTGGACGCTGTCCGTGGTGGACGCTGCCGGCACGTCGAGGCACCTGCCGCTGCTGCGGTTGACCAGGCGGTAGTAGCCGCCGCCCTCGGACTCGGCGCGCCACTGCTGGTTGTTGCCGCCGCTGTAGGACCAGAGCTGGATGGGCGCCGAGTCGGCGGTCGACCGGTCGGTGACGTCGAGCACCTGGGCGCTGTTGTTGCGGTTGTTCACCCGCAGGTAGCCGCCGCTGGTCGGCGCGAACTGGTACTGCTGGGCGGCGCTGTTGTTGCAGGCGTACTGCTGGATGGCGGTGCCGTTCGTGCTGGCGGCGGCCCGCGCGTCGACGCACTTGCCGCTGGCCCGGTTGACCACGGTGTGCCAGGCGGTCGGCGAGATAGGGCCGTCACTGGGCGGGGGCGTCGTCGGGGGGACGGTGGTGGCACCGGCGAGCCAGTGCAGCCCGTCGATCAACAGCCGGTTCTGCGGTTCACTGTCGAAGGTGGAGGAGAGCCCGGTGTTGGTGTTGTAGTTCATCGCGTTGTGACCGAAGTTGGCGTAGAGCATCTTGTACGACCTGTTGGTCCACACGATCGGGTAGTAGCCGCCGTACCAGGACTGGTTGGGGTCGGTGCCGACCGGGAAGCTGGACGGGTCGATCGAGGCGAGAATGTCGATGTTGGGGTTCTGCCGGAGATCGTTGCTCCAGGAGTACCACTCGCTGATCGACGACGGGAACGTCGCGGGGAGTTGCCGGGTGGCCGGGTGGGTGCGGTTGTCGGCGCGCAGCGTGACCCGGGTCGGCCCCCAGGTGTTCGACTGGAACGCCCCGGTGCCGAGGAAGGTGTTGTAGTACCAGTTCCAGCTCGACGGGTTGGTGGTGAACGCCGACACGTGGAAGCCCAGCCAGGCCCCGCCGTTCTGCATGTACTGCTGGAACGCGGCACGTTGCGCCGGAGGCGGCGCGTCGTCGAGGAACATGATGACCTTGTATTGGGCCAGGTTCGCCGTGTTCAACTGGCCCCAGTTGTTGGTCGCCTCCCAGGAGAAGCCGTACTGGGCGGCCGCCTGCGGGAACCAGGCCCGGGCATCCCGGACGAAGTCGATGTGCGCGGCGTCCCACGTGCCGTTGTAGAAGGCCAGGACCTTGAACGTCGGGGCGGCCTGCGCGGCACGCGAGGCGTTGACGGCGAGGCCGCCGCTGAGCGCGACGACGAAGGCGACCACCAGAGAGATGACCCGCCTGGTACGGGTGGAAAGTTGTGCGATCACCTGATCGTCCCTTCGGTCGTGTCCCGGGACGCGCGCCGACGCGTCATCGTGAACATCTGTTCACAAGGTTTACAGATTGATGAAAGATTATGTGCTGGGTTGTTCGGCGTCAATTCCGCACCGGCCCTCCGGGTGGGATTCCTGCGCCAGCGGGTACCTCGGACGGATGACCAGCCCGGACGCCGTCGACGTCGACCAGCCGCTCGCCGTGGACGTACCCGCCGCGCCACACGACGCCAGCGGCGAGCAGGTGCCCACCCGTGACCTGGCCGGGCTCGCACCGAGGGCACGCCCGGCCCGACGCTGGACGCCGGGACGGGTGGTGGCCACGCCGGCCGCGCTGGAGCACCCGCACGGCCGGCGGATCATCGACCGGGTCGAGACGCTGGGCATCGAGGTGGAACGTCTGCGGTCCAACCGGCTCACCGGCGTGCGCGCAAGCACCGACCGGGAGACGTACGCCCGGGCCAAGTCGACCATGGCGATCGTGGTGAGCCCGCCCTCGCGGCGCGCCCTGCAACCCATCGCGCCCAGCGCCGACTGGCGGGTCGACCTGGCCGAGGGCTGCCCGGCGCACTGCCAGTACTGCTACCTCGCCGGGTCACTGTCCGGGCCACCGGTGACCCGGGTGTACGCCGACCTCGACGACATCCTGGCCGGGCTGGAGGCGTACGCCGGGCGTGGAACGGTGACCAGTCGCAACGCCCGGCGCGCCGACGAGGGCACCACCTTCGAGGCGTCCTGCTACACCGATCCCCTCGCGTTGGAGCACCTCACCGGCAGTTGGCGTCGGGCGGTGCAGCACTTCGCCGGCTGGGACGCGCCCGTGCAGCTGCGCTGGACCACCAAGTACGCCGACGTGGACAGCTTCGTCGGGCTGCCGCACGCCGGCCGCACCCGGGTCCGGTTCAGCGTCAACTGCGCCCCGGTCAGCGAGCGGTTCGAGGGCGGCACGGCCCGGGTGCCGGACCGGCTCGGCGCGCTGCGCCGGCTCGCGCTCGACGGCTATCCCGTCGGGTTGACCATCGCGCCGATCATGCCGCTGCCGGACTGGCGGGAACGCTACGGCGAGCTACTGGACCTCGTCGGCGCGGCGGTCGACGGCGTACCCGAACTGGACCTGACCGCCGAGCTGATCACCCACCGGTTCACGCCGGGCAGCAAGGAGGTGCTGCTCGGCTGGTACCCGCGCACCCGGCTGGAGATGGACGAGGACTCCCGCAGTCGCAAACACGGCAAGTTCGGCGCGGTCAAGTACGTCTACCCGCGCGACACGATGGCCGAGCTACGCGGCTGGTTCACCGCCGAGCTGGCCGCCCGGGTGCCGGCCTGCCGGATCCTCTACTGGACCTGACGCCCGCGCGTCTTTGGTGCCGCTGCCTCCGGCCGCCCACCGAACCGCCGGCACCACTGCGCTGTCACCGCGGTAGTGCCGTAGCGCCTCACGGGACAAGAACGATCTTCCCGCTGTGGCGGCCGGCCGCGAGTGCCCGCTGCGCCTCCGCGGCCTGGCGCAGCGGATAGGTCGCGGCGACCCGGATGGTGAGGTCGCCGGCTTCGACCAGCTGGACCAACTCCTTGAGCGTGGGCAGGTCGTGGCGAGCGAAGACGGTGGTGGCGTCGGGGCTGGCGTCGGCGATGCTGACGGCGCGTACGCCGGGACGGCCGACGGCGGCCGTGCTCGCCAAAGCTCCGTGACCGGCAGCGTCGAGGACGGCGTCGACCCCGCCGGTGGCGACGTCCCGGACACGCTCGATCAGGCCGTCGCCGTAGGCGACGGGTGTGACACCGACAGACCGCAGGTAGTCGTGGTTCGACAGGCCCGCGGTGCCGATGACGGTCGCGCCCGACCGGACCGCCAGTTGAGCGGCGAGGGAGCCGACGCCACCGCTGGCACCGTGCACCAGCACGGTCTCACCGGATGTCACCCTGAGATGCTCGACCACTGCCTGGTACGCCGTGAGCCCGGCGAGCGGGAGACCCGCCGCCTCGGCCCAGCTCGCGTTGGCGGGCTTGCGGGTGACGGCCGTGACCGGCGCGGCGACGAGCTCGGCGTACGTGCCGTGGTGCAGGACCGGCTCGCGCAGATAGCCGATGACCTCGTCACCGGGCGTCCACTCCGGTGCGCCGGCCCCGGCGCGCTCGACGACGCCGGCGAAGTCCCACCCGGGTACGACCGGAAAGAAGGTGTCCATCGAGTCGGCCAGCGCGCCGGCGCGGATCACGTTGTCGGCCGGGTTGAGCCCGGCGGCCCTGACACGGACCAGCACGCTGTCCTGTTGCGTCTTCGGCGTCGGCAGGTCGGCGAGTTCGAGCACCTCGGGGCCCCCGAAGCTGCGGTACACAATCGCCTTCACGGTGTCGTCTTCCCATCTGTCGTCAGAGCTCGTCGGGCTGGGCGAGGAGAGCGGCCAGCCGCTCTCCTGGAGTCAGGCGCCAGGAAGTGCCATGGGAAGGTCCATCCGGACCTCGTGGCGGAAGATCTTCCACGCACCGTCCACCCTGCGCAGATCGGTCTCGTAGTAGCCGCTCTCGACGGGGCGGACGGTCCCCTGCGCGCCGAGGGTTCCCGCCGGCCAGCCGGTCGCGGGCCGCTCGGCGCCCCGCACCTCGAAGACGACGAACTGGGCGCTGATGTGCGCGGTGTCGCCGGTGGTGTCGACGAGGTGGTTGGCGGTCACGTGGTGGCTCGAGCCGAGGGGCGGGTGCGGGCTCATGAAGGTGTCCACGGCGTACCGGACGGCGGCTGGGCCGAGCAGCGGGTCGCCCACCGGCTCCCAGGCGGCCGGCCCGGTCCTCGTGTAGATCTGGGTGGTCGAGTCATCGGTGAACAGGGCCGCCTGAGCTGCTCCGTCGCGCCGGTCGGTGGCGCGGACGTACCGGGCGAGGACGTCTTCGATGCTGCGTTCGTCGCTCATGTCTGACTCTGGCTCCTCGGGTCTAGAGGTGATTGACCCGAAGTTAGCTGAGAGTCTCAGCTATTTGACGACGGTGTGACCAAAGTCCCTGAGAGTCTCACGCTTATGGCGGCGCCGACGTCTACGCTTGCCGCATGACCGGACGCCACCCGTACACCAGGGAGAACCTCGAAGGGAAGCTGGGACGGGGGCTGTTCCCCGAGATCCGCTACAGCATGCTCGAGTTCGTGGGGCAGTACCTGCTGGACTTCGAGCGTGCCGCCCAGGCATCCGGGTTGACCCTGGCGCAGGCTCGGGTGCTCGGCTTCGCCGCGGTCAAGCCGTCGTCGATGCGGGAGATGGCCGAGCAGTTCGGCTGCGACCCGTCGAACCTCACGGCGAAGGTCGACCGCCTCGTCGAGCTGGGTTACGTGGAGCGCCGCGCCGACGACAGAGACCGCCGGATCAAGCTCGTCGCCGCGACACCTGCGGGAGTCAAGGCTTCCAGCGACCTCTGCTACAGCCGGGAGTGGCTCGCGACGGTCATCGACGGTCTGACCGATGGGGAGATCGAGACTGTCAGGTCGGCCCTGGCGGTGCTGCTCCGCCAGCCGCTCCGGCCCGGGCTCGACTCCTCGTCAGCTGGCGGTACCAGCGACCAGTTCGAGTGACCGCACGCGGTCGACCGGGTCGTACACGGGCGTCGACAGCATCAGTTCGTCAGCGCCGGTCTGGGCAACCACGGCCGACAACCGGCGATACACCGTCTCTGGTGAACCGTGCGCCTGGGTGGCCCACATCGCGTGAAGTCGTTCCTCGACCTGCGCGGGGAGCGTTTCCGCCGCGGCCTGGGCGGGCGGCAGGAGTTTCGCCTCGCCGCCCCGCCCCTGCAGAACCCCTCCCATCGCGAGCTGCGCCGGCCGTCCGAGCGCGGCTGCCGCGGCGTCCGTCGGGCCGCAGATCGTCTCCACGCTGACCACCACGTACGGGACGTCCTGCCAGCGCGAAGGCCGGAACGCCTCGCGGTAGCGAGCCAACGCCTCGACCGCGTTACCGGGCCTGATGTGGTAGGCGAAGGCGATCGGCAGGCCCAGCTCCGCGGCGAGCTCGGCGCCGGCGACGCTCGACGAGAGCAGCCAGGGAGTGGGCAGCTCGTCGGCACCGGGAACCACCCGTACGCCGTCGTCGCCCGCCAGATGACCCAACAGCTCCACCAGGTCGGCTCGATACTCGGCCTCGGTTCCCGGATCGGCGCCGCGTCGCAGCGCCCGGATCGCGGCGGGATCTCCGGTGCCCGGCCCCCGGGCGATGCCAAGGTCGATCCTTTCCGGGTGCAGCGCGGCCAGGGTGGTGAACTGCTCCGCGACCGCGAGCGGGGCGTGGTGCGGCAGGAGCACGCCACCGGAGCCGACCCGGATCCGAGCCGTCGACGCCGCGAGATGAGTGGCCAACACGGGCGGTGCGACGCTGCCCACCGATCGATACCTGTGATGCTCGGCGACCCACACCCGACGGAACCCCAGTTCGTCGGCCCGTCGCGCCAGTGCGACCGTCGCCGACATCGCCTCACTCGCGCTGCGACCCTCCTGCACGGTCGCGAGTTCCAGTGCGGACAAGGGCGGCAGGGGTACGCGTACGGGAGCTGGCAGCTCACCCCTCCGCGCGACAACGTTGTCGGGGCCTCCGGAACGGTCTTCCACCACGGTGCCAACCCTCCTGGATGAGTGCACGTCGGCCACACCCACGATGTCTGCCGGTCGCGGTGCGGCCGGAACGGTGGGGCGGGACCGCTCGAACCTACCGGGTGCCGATCGGGTCAGACGACGACGGTTCCCGGTTGCGGTTCCGGATGCGTGCTCTCGTGGCGGCTGGAGGTCGTCGAGCCCCACCGGTTCGGGGCGCTTGTTGTCGCTGCCGGGCACGCCGGATACCGTGGCCGACGTTTCATCCGGATCCATCCCGAACAGGATGCATAGATGACTGTTCTCGTTCTTGATGCCGCCCAGGTGCACCAGCTGCTGACCCCCGAAGCAGCGCTGCACGCCATGCGCGAAGCGCTGGCGGCGCTGGCCCACGACGAGGTACACCAGCCCCTGCGCATGATCGTGCGCCCCCCGGCGGCCGCCGGGCTGATGGGCGTCATGCCGTCCTACCGCTCCGGCCACGAGGCCGCGTACGGGTTGAAGGCGGTCTGCGTCTTCCCCGACAATCCGACGATCGGCAAGGACGCGCACCAGGGCGCCGTGCTGCTGTTCAGCGCTGCCACAGGCGAGTTGCAGGCGCTGATGAACGCGTCGGCGATCACCGAGGTGCGCACTGCCGCCGTGTCCGCCATCGCCACCGACCTGCTCGCCCGACCCGACGCGGGCGACCTGGCCGTCATCGGCACCGGTGTGCAGGGCCGCGCCCACCTGCGCGCGATGGCCGGCGTTCGTACGCTGCGACGGGTCCGCGTCGTGGGCCGCGACCCCGCGCGCACCGAGGCGTTCGCGGCCGAGGCGGCGGCCCTGCTCTCCCTGTCGGTGCAGGCCTGCTCGTCGGTTGCCGAGGCGGTCGACGGAGCTGACCTGATCGTCACCGCCACCACCTCGGCCGAGCCCGTGCTGCGGCGGAACTGGATCTCCCCGGGAGCGCACATCAACGCCGTCGGCTCCAGCGTCCCGACCGCGCGGGAGATCGACACCGCCACGATGGCCGAGGCCAGCCTGTTCGTCGACCGACGGGAGTCCACCCTCAACGAGTCGGGCGACTACCTGTTCGCCGCTCGAGAGGGGGCGATCGGGCCGGATCAGATCCGGGCCGAACTGGGTGCCGTACTGATCGGAGCGGCGCCGGGCCGGACCGACGACAACGAGATCACCCTGTTCAAGTCCCTCGGCCTCGCGGTCGAGGACCTCGTGGCTGCTGATCACCTCTACCGCGAGGCCCAGCGCCACGGAACCGGCACGTGGGTGAGCTTCTGACCGTTGGCCTGCACTCCAGGCCCTAGCCGACCGACGAGCGGGCCACCGGCGCGGCGAAGAAGGTGTCCGGGTACGGCTCGTCGCGGTAGCTGTAGTGCCACCACTCGCGGTCGTAGTTCACGAACCCACCGTCGGTCATCAGCCGGAGCAGTAGTTGCCGGTTGTTCCGAGGCGTGCCGGTGATCCGGGCGTCGGCGGTGTGCGCCCGCGCGCCGAAGCAGTCGAAGCCGGTGCCCATGTCGATGCTGTTGTCGGCGAACCGCTGCCCGCGCGGGGCGGTGCAGGCGACCAGCGGCTGCCCGGGCACGTACGGGGGCTGGCTGGCGGCGGGCTCGTCGACCAGAGTCAGGTCCATGGTGCTGCCCCGGCTGTGCGCGGTGGGCGCCCCGATGTAGCCCTCGGCGAAGAGCCGACCCTTGGGTACGTCCGGATAGAACTCGGCCTTGGTCTGCTGCTCGCCGGGTCGCTTGGCCCAGGCCACGAAGTCGTCCACCGCCGGCTGTGGGCGGTAGCAGTCGTACACCTTGAGGCTGTGCCCGCCGGCCAGCGCGGCGTCCTGCACCCGGCGCAGCGCCTCGGCCGCCTGCAGGGTGAGCAGGCACAGCGGCTCCCGGTAGGCGGTGATCGGCCGGCCCACGAAATTGTGCGCCGTGGCGTACCGGATGTCGGCGTGGATGCGAGGGTCGACGTCGGTGAGGACCACGAAGCCGGGCAGCCGCTCGGCGGCGGGGACGCTCGGGGACGGACTCGGCGAGCGCGACGGTGCGGCGGGTGGCGTGGACACCGCGACGGCCGACGTCGGTGCCGGCACGCTCAGGGCCGGACGGGGTTCCGAGCGGGAGCAGCCTCCGAGCAGCGCGACGAGCGTGAGCAGGACGCCAGCGATGCGGTTGCGCACCACCTGTGTCTATCAGCCCGCCCCGGCCGCCGTGCCAGCTCAGGTCAAGTCGGTCCGGTCGGCGCGGTGGGCGACCCGGAGCCACCCACCGCACCGCACCGTTTCAGTGGTGGTGGTGCGAGCGGACGGCCCGCCGGATGGTCACCGGCAGTGCGGGAGCGCCGTCGACCGGCGCCGGATCCTCGGCCGTCGGTGCCACTCCCCCGGCAGCGATCCGATCCAGCGTGGCCAGCCCGGCCCCGTCGATCTCGCCGAAGATCGTGTAGTTGGGGCGCAGCGCGGAGTCGGCGTAGACCAGGAAGAACTGGCTGCCGTTGGTGTCCGGCCCGGCGTTGGCCATGGCCAGCACGCCCCGGGCGTAGAGCCGGCGTACCCCGGTCGGGTCGGTGGGCGCCGGCGGCAGGTCGGTCGGCAGCTCGTCGCGGTACCGGTACCCCGGGCCGCCCTCGCCGGTGCCGGTCGGGTCACCGCACTGCAGGACGCTCAGCGTGGGATACGCGGTGAGCCGGTGGCAGATGGTCCGGTCGTAGAAGCGCTTGCGGACCAGGTGCAGGAAGCTCTGCACCGTGCACGGCGCGGCCTCCCGGTCCAGGGTCAACCCGATCGGCCCGTGGTTGGTGGACAGGGTCACCCGGACGGTGCCCCGGTCCGGGGTACGCCGTGGGTCGGGCGGCAGTGGCACCGGCCGGGCCGCCGGCTCGTCGGGCGTCTCGGTGTACGCGCAGGGACCGTGCGTGGTGCGTGGCGGGCGGGTGGCGGCCTCGGCGACGGTCGACGACGCCGCTGACGCGGCCACCGCGTCCACGGACGGGCCTGGCGCGGCCACGGCGGTGGCGGACGCGCCGGCGACCAGCGCCCCGGCGAGGACCGTCACCCCCGCGAGGCGGGTCAGGGCGCGTGCCGGCCGGCGGGGTGCCGCCACGCCGGGCCGCGGTTCGAGTTCACTCGACACAGGGATCCTCCTGGACTCGTGGTGCCAGAAAGACCGGAGTCTATGGACGGCGGAGCCGCTTGTCGATCCGTTCAGGATAGCCGGCGACGGTTGCGCCACAGCAGCCCGCCCACCAGCAGCACCCCGGCGCCGCTCAGCGCGGTCACCGACCACAGCCACCCCGACCCGGTGCTGTGCATCGGGCCGCTGGCCGCCGCCGGCCGGGGCGCGGCCAGCGCGGACGGCACGGCCGACGGCGTCGCGGTCAGCTCGCCCGGCTCGACCAGCCGGCCGACCGCCGCGTCGCGGGGCACCGTGAAGCCCCAGTCCAGCAGGGCCGCACCCTGTTCCCAGCCGCGCTTCGGCGCCGACTCGGCGCCCAGCAGGGTCACCACCAGCCGCCGCCCGTCGCGTTGCGCCGCGCCGACGTAGGTGTGCCGGGCCAGGTCGGTGAAGCCGGTCTTGCCGCCGAGCGCGCCCGGGTAGCGGTAGATGAGCTGGTTCTCGTTCTGGATCTCGAAACCCTTGGTGCGCTGCGCCGGCTGAACCGGGATCTGCGCCTGCTCGGTGAGCGCGTACCGGCGGAAGGTCGGCTCGGCGAAGCAGGCCCGGGCGATCAGCGCCAGGTCGTACGCGCTGGTGAACTGGCCCTTGCCGTCCAGCCCCGAGGGGGTCACCGCGTGCGTCTGGAGCGCGCCGAGCCGGTGGGCCTGCTCGTTCATGGCGCGTACACCGGCGGCCGCGTCGTCGGCACCGCTGCCCAGCCGGGCCAACGCGTTGGCCGCCTCGTTGCCCGAGTTGAGCAGCAGGCCGAGCCAGATGGTCTCGATGCTGTACCGGCCGCCCTCGACCAGGCCGACGGCGGAGGAGCCGGGCTCGATGTTCATGTCCGCCGCGGTGACCGTGACCGTCTGTTTCGGGTCCAGTCGGGGCAGCATCGTGGCCGCCAGCAGCAGCTTCTGCACGCTGGCCGGAGTGCCGTACTCGTGCGGGCCGCAGCCGCCGAGCACCTGGCCGGTGTCCAGGTCGGCGACCAGCCACGAGGTGGCGCTGACCGCCGGCGGCGCTTCGGTTGCGGGGGGCACGACCAGGCCGCTGGTAGCCAGTCCCGCTCCGCCGACCACACGCTGCTCGGGCACCGCGGGCGGGGGCGAGGGCCGCGGAGGCCGGGACACCGCCGGTGCGCTCGGGCACCGTACGGTCGGCGCGGCGGACGTTCCCGTGGCGGCGGTGACGGGCGCGGGAGCGAGCAGGACGGCGGACGCCGTGGCCACCAGCAGCGCAGCTCTCATGAGCCCGACCCTAACCAACAAGATCGCTCGGCGGGACCGGATGGCCGGCCGACCATCCGGTGGCAGAGGGACCGGGCAGGTAGTCGTACAGCGCGGCGCTGCCCCGCAGCCGGCGCAGACTGCGTGTGTGCAGCTCCTGCTCGCGGCGGGCCAACTCGGCCCGTACCCGCTGCGCGCTGCCGGTGGTGCGCAGCTCGCCCAGCACCGCCTCGATGATCTCGAACGGGTAGGCGCCCCGGCGCAGCAGGGCGACGACCTGCGCGGCACGCACCTCGGCGTCGTCGTACACCCGGTATCTGGTGCCCGGGGTGCGGCCCGGGCGCAGCAGGCCGCGCTCCTCCCACAGCCGCAACTGCGAGGTCCGCACCCCGACCAGCGCGGCGACCTCGCCAACGCGGGCGCCGCGGCGTGCCACGGCCTTGACCTCGGGCGGGCTGGCCAGCACGGTCTCGAAGGCGCCGAGCACCCGGCGGATCTCGGCGCGTTCCCGATCCAGTTCGGCGTGGCCACCGTCGAGCGCCGCGAGGGCCGCCGGCACGTCGCCCCGGTGCACCGCCGCCATGATCTCCCGGGTACGGCCCCAGCCGTGCCCCTCGGCGAGCCGACGCGCCACGGCCAGTGCCCGCGCGTGCTCGGTCGTGAAGATCCGATAGCCGCTCGCGGTACGCCGCACCGGGGGCAGCACGCCCACCTCGACGTAGTTGCGCACCTGCTGCACCGAGATCCCGGCGGTGGCCGCCAGGTCCACCGCCCGCAGGCGGTTCTTCGGGGCGACGTCCACCCGGCAACCGTACCGGTTACTCCCCGATTTGAGACTTCCCGGGTCGTTCCGACCGCCCCACTGCTGGCCGCATTGGAGAAAGTCTCTACAAGTGGATGAATGAGACAATGTAATCCGTCAGCCCGGTGGGGCCTCCCCCGCCACGATCTCGTGAAGGGTTCGCATGTCGCAGCCAGCACGGTCCACCGCCGACAGCCACGACATGATCGAGGTACGCGGAGCGCGGGAGAACAACCTCGCCGGCGTCTCGGTCGACATTCCCAAGCGCCGGTTGACCGTCTTCACCGGTGTCTCGGGCTCGGGCAAGTCGTCGCTCGTCTTCGGCACCATCGCCGCCGAGTCCCAGCGCCTCATCAACGAGACCTACAGCGCCTTCCTCCAGTCGTTCATGCCGAACCTGAACCGACCCGACGTCGACTCTCTGCGCAACCTCGGCGCGGCCATCGTCGTGGACCAGGAGCGGATGGGGGTCAACTCACGCTCCACCGTTGGCACCGCCACCGACGCGTACGCGATGCTGCGGATCGTCTTCAGCCGGCTCGGCCGGCCGTCGGTGGGCGGCGCCGGTGCGTTCAGCTTCAACCTGGCCGAGGGCATGTGCCCCACCTGCGAGGGGCTGGGCCGGGTCTCCGACCTCGACGTGAACGAGTTGGTGGACGTCGGGCGCTCGCTCAACGACGGCGCCGTCACCGTGCCCAACTTCGCCGTCGACTCCTGGTACTGGCAGACGATCGTCGGCTCCGGCCTGTTCGACCCGGACGCGAAGCTGCAGGACTACACGCCGGGGCAGTGGGAGGACTTCCTGCACAAGCCATCCACAAAGATCAAAGTGGGCAGCAACAACTGGACGTACGAGGGTCTGGTGGTCAAGGTCAAGCGGCTCTACCTGGCCAAGGACCGCGACTCGATGCAACCGCACATCCGCGCCTTCGTCGACCGGGCGGTCACCTTCACCACCTGCGGGGCCTGCGGCGGCACCCGACTCAACGCCGCGGCACTGTCCTCGAAGATCGCCGGGCGCACCATCGCCGATTGTTCGGCCATGCAGATCAGCGACCTCGCGGCGTTCGTGCGGGCAGTCGACGACCCGGAGGTGGCGCCGCTGATCGCCAACCTGCGCGACCTCCTGGACTCGCTGGTCGAGATCGGGCTCGGCTACCTCAGCCTGGACCGCGAGTCGGCGACCCTGTCCGGCGGTGAGGCGCAGCGGGTCAAGATGGTCCGGCACCTCGGTTCCAGCCTCTCCGACGTCACGTACGTCTTCGACGAGCCGACCGTCGGCCTGCACCCGCACGACATCGCCCGGATGAACGACCTGCTGCTGCGACTGCGGGACAAGGGCAACACCGTGCTGGTCGTGGAACACAAGCCGGAGACCATCGCCATCGCCGACCACGTGGTCGACCTCGGGCCCGGCGCCGGCACCGACGGCGGTCGGATCTGTTTCACCGGCGACGTTCCCGCCCTTCGCCGCTCCGGCACCCTCACCGGGCGACACCTCGACCACCGCGTCACCCTGCGCGGCGAGACGCGTTCCCCGACCGGGCAGCTGGCCATCCGCAACGCCGACCTGCACAACCTGCACGACGTGGACGTGGACATTCCGCTCGGGGTGCTCACCGTCGTCACCGGAGTGGCCGGCTCCGGCAAGAGCTCACTGATCCACGGGTCGCTGCGCGGTCGCGCCGGGGTCGTGATCGTGGACCAGTCCCCGATCCGCGGGTCACGACGCAGTAACCCGGCCACCTACAGCGGGTTGCTCGACCCGATCCGTACCGCCTTCGCCAAGGCCAACGGGGTCAAGGCGGCACTGTTCAGCGCCAACTCCGAGGGCGCCTGCCCGACGTGCAAGGGGATCGGGCTGATCTACACGGACCTGGCGATGATGGCCGGCGTGGCCAGCGTCTGCGAACGGTGTGAGGGACGCCGGTTCACCGACGAGGTGCTCACGTACACGCTGCGCGGCAAGAACATCAGCGAGGTGCTGGCCATGCCGGTGACCGAGGCGCACGCTTTCTTTCCCAGCGGGCCGGCGCACCTCATTCTCAGCCGGATGGCCGACGTCGGGCTGGGCTACGTCAAGCTCGGTCAGCCGCTGACCACGCTCTCCGGTGGGGAGCGGCAACGGCTCAAACTCGCCATCCACCTGGCGGAGAAGACCAGCACGTACGTCCTGGACGAGCCGACCACCGGCCTGCACCTCGCCGACGTGGACCAGTTGCTGGCACTGCTGGACCGGATGGTCGACGCCGGCAACACGGTGATCGTCATCGAGCATCACCAGGCGGTCATGGCGCACGCCGACTGGCTCATCGACCTGGGCCCGGGCGCCGGGCACGACGGCGGGCGGATCGTCTTCACCGGCACACCGGCCGAGCTGGTCGCGAAGGGCGACAGCCTCACCGCCGACCACCTGCGCGAGTACGTCAACGAGCCGGTCCGCCCGGGGTAGGCCACGCGCTCTGGGGGTAGGGCCGCGTCCCGGGGTAGGGCAGCGGCGCCCCCGGGTCCGGACTGCGGCGCAAGGGGTTCGGGCAGCGGCGCCCCGGGTTCGCCCTGCGCCGTAAGGGGTTCGGACTGCGGCGTGAGGGGTTCGGGCTGCAGCGTGAGGGGTTCGGGCTGCAGCGTGAGGGGTTCGGGCTGCAGCGTGAGGGGTTCGGGCTGCGGTATGAGATTCGGCGATGGTCAGGCGACGCGGCGCAGCCAGCTCCGCTGCCAGGGGGTCTCCACCGCCCTCGGGTGGTAGCCAGCCCGGACCCAGGGCACCGCCCGCTCGACCGGCAGGCCATCGAGGATCGCCAGCGCGGCCAACGCCGTCCCGGTGCGTCCCACCCCACCCCGGCAGGCCACCTCGACGCGCTCACCGCCGTGTGCCCGCAGCAGCGCCGCCCGCAGGGCATCCACCGCGTCGGCCCGATCGAGCGGTACCCAGAAGTCGGGCCACCGGATCCTCCGGTACGGCCACGCCGGCGCCGGGCCGGGCGCCAACAGCAGGGCAAAGTCGGCGGGCGAGGCGACGGCACCGATGCGCCGACCGCGCACCGTCGCCCCGCTGGGCAGTACGAGCGCACCCGACTGCTCCGACCAGGTCTGCGCGACAGTCATCCGGGCAATGTGCCGGCAGATGAGCCGCGTACGGTGCCGCCACGGCGGCCGAACACAGACAGCGCCGCCCCCGGCGGTTGGGCCGGGGGCGGCGCTGGTGTCGGTGTGCAGGTCGCCTCTCGGCGAGTGGCGCGACGCGGCTCCAGCCGAACGGTGTTCCGCGACGGCAATATAGGTGAGGCCCGGGGACACTGGATCACACCGACATGGGGTGTAACAGGCCCACGCCCCACCCTGTTCCCAACCAGCCCCCAGATCTTGGACACTTACCGTCCACCAAAAACGGTAACTGTCCAAGATCTCCCGCCGCCTCAGCGACACCGCCGGCCGGCACCCGTAACGGGTGCCGGCCAGCGGTCGGTTTCACGCGGTCGTGCGGTGGTGCGGTGGTGGGTCAGCTGTTCCAGTGCTGGTGCACCAGGTCGGTGGCCTGCTGCTCCCACTGGGCATACGCATCCGGGTACGCCGAGACCTGCACGGTCTGCGCGGCGTCGGTCAACGCCATGTCCCGCCACCCGTCGACCTGCCGCAAACCCTTCAGGAACGCGGTCGTGGAGTAGGCCGGGTCGGTGATCTGCTCCGGGGTACCCCAACCCGAGGACGGGCGCTGCTGGAACAGGCCCAGCGAGTCATGGTCGTTGGCGTCACCCAGATGGCCCAGGTTCTCCAACTTCGACTCCTGCAAACTGGTCGCGATCGAGATGACCGCGGCCCGCTCGGGCAGGCCGGCCTTCTTCGTGGCGGCGATGATCGCCTTGGCGTTACCGGTCTGCTCACCGTTCAAGGCGATCCGGGACTGGTCACCCTGCGGCTTCGGGGCCTGCACCGCGACCGCGACGGGCTTGCCGTCGACCGGGGTGGCGGCGTGGGCGGCGACCGGACCGGCGAACACACCACCGGCGAACGCCAGACCAGCAACGGACAACACACTCTTACGCATGATCGTGTTCACGGGGAAAGCTCCTTCGGGGGTAAGGACACCCAACCGCCAAGGGGAAAACGGCGAGCCGAGTGCGAGCACCTCGTCCGGGCGCATCAGAAAAGTCTTCGGGGGGGGGTCGACGCCTCCGGCGGCTCAGCGCCGGGATCGGCAACCTACGGCGGCTCAGCGCCGGGACCGGCGACCTCCGGCGGCTCGGCGCCGGGATCGGCGACCTACGGGCGGGGTGAGCTCGCGGCGTCGGGGTCGGCGACCTACGGGCGGGGTGAGTTCGCGGCGTCGGGGTCGGCGACCTACGGGCGGGGTGAGCTCGTGGCGCCGGGGTCGGCGGCCTCCGAGAGGGCTCGTGGCGCCGGGTCCAGATGTAACGACCGGCGGGCCGCCGTCATTCCGGGGGTGGCCCATCCCGTCGCCACCTCATCCAGGCGGCCCGGGGGGTCGTTCGTGGGGACTGCAACGACCGGGCGGGGCCAGCATTCCAACCGATGACCGGTCAGGCAGGCAGGCCATGAGCGAGCCGTGGTGCTGCGATCGTCAGGGTGTGTAACGACCCCGGGCCGGCCACCATTCCGGCAGGCCAGTGACGCCGGCCACCCTGCGAAACACCGCAAACCAGACAAAGAAAATCATGCCGCCTGAACCTGAGCGCCGACGACCGGCTGATCTGGTGTCC
Source organism: Micromonospora sp. 067-2 (assembly GCF_046549295.1). Taxonomy (NCBI): domain Bacteria; kingdom Bacillati; phylum Actinomycetota; class Actinomycetes; order Micromonosporales; family Micromonosporaceae; genus Micromonospora; species Micromonospora sp. 067-2. The sequence continues at coordinate 96,372 of NZ_JAJPWB010000007.1, forward strand.
ATCGCCCTGCAATCCCGACATCGGGGCGTTCCCGACAGTCGGCACCATCGACCCGGATCCGGTGGTTTGCCGCCCGACGGGTCCAGGGTCGTGTCAGGTGCCCAGGTAGCGCAGCACCGCGAGGATCCGGCGGCGGCAACCCGCCAGGTGGGCGAGGTTGAGCTTGTCGAAGATGGGCATTGACGTGCTTCGCGACCGCGCTCTGCGACACGTGCAGCCGTTGGGCGATGGCGGCGTTCGTGCAGCCTTGGCCCATCTCGTGCAGTACATCCCGTTCAGGCGGCGGTTGCCGTCCCGGCGGCGACACCGATCGGCGTCCACAGCACCGGCCGGTCCCCGCGCTCTCCCACCGCCTGCCTCCCTCGCCCGCCCAGACCGCCCGGTTGCCGGTTTCAGCGGTCTTCGGAAGCCCACGAGCCACCACGGTAGAGCGTGCCGCGACCGCCCGGGTCGGGCGCGCCGTGGCCCTGCTGGTCGAGGGTGTCGAGGTCGGTCGGCTCGGGGTTGCGGGAGGCGCGGCGGGCGCGCAGCACGCGGGACCCGACGAACCAGGCGACGGCCGCCACGCAGGCCACGATCACCACGTTCTGGAGTACGCCGACGTACCCCTCGACGAGGTGCCAGTTGTCACCGAGCAGGTAGCCGGCGAGCACGAAGGTGGTGTTCCAGATCAGGCTGCCCAGCGTGGTGAAGAGCAGGAACGTGGTGACGGGCATCCGCTCCACTCCGGCCGGAATGGAGATCAGGCTGCGGAAGATCGGGATCATCCGGCCGAAGAAGACCGCCTTCACGCCGTGCCTGAGGAACCACGCCTCGGTCCGGTCCACGTCAGTGAGCTTCACCAGCGGCAGCCGGGCCACGATGGCACGCATCCGGTCCCGGCCCAGTGACGCACCGATCAGGTAGAGCGCCAGAGCGCCCACCACCGAGCCCACGGTGGTCCAGAAGATCGCACCGACCAGGCTGATCCGGCCCTGCGCGGCGACGAACCCGGCCAGCGGCAGGATCACCTCGCTGGGGATCGGCGGGAAAAGGTTCTCCAGCGCCACCGCCAGGCCGGCGCCCGGCCCGCCGAGTCGTTCCACCAGGTCGCTGACGTAGCCGACCATTCCATCCTGCGGAGGTTCCGCCGCAGCGGTGGGGGTTCCGGTGGCGAGTGCGGCGTGGGACGTTCGAATCATGCTCCCACGCTACGAAGTGATCCTGAGAGTCGACCATGAGGTCGACCGCCCGGTCGCGCGGGTCGACCCCACCGGCGGGGGTGTGGAAGACCGCACCCCGCTGCGGTTCGCGGTGGCGCAGCCGCTGTGCGTACCCCGGGATGTCGCGGCGAACGCGCGGGCGCACGCCGCCGCGGTCCGCGCGGCGCGGGCGCGGGTGGTGCTCTTTCCAGAGCTGTCCCTGACCGGGTACGAGTTGGACGCGCCGGTCCTGCCGGTCGACGATCGCAGGCTGACGCCCCTGGTCGAGGCGTGCGCCGAGATGAACGCCCTGGCCCTGGCCGGCGCGCCGGTCGCCGGTGACCACATCGCGACGCTGGCGGTGACCGGCGCCGGTGCGACGGTGGCCTACCGGAAGATGTGGCTGGGTGACGCGGAGGCCCGCCGGTTCTCCCCGGGCGACGAGCCGGCCGCGCTCGACGTGGACGGGTGGCGGGTGGGGCTGGCGATCTGCAAGGACACCGGCGTCGCCGCGCACGCGGTGCGGACCGCCGCGCTCGGGATCGACGTCTACGCGGCGGGCGTGCTGGAGTCGGCGGTCGACGCCGCCGTGCCCGACCAGCGGGCGCAACGGATCGCGACCGCGCACCGGGTCTGGGTGGCGGTGGCGAGCTTCGCCGGGTCGACGGGCGGCGGCTACACCTCGGCGGCCGGCCGGTCCGCCATCTGGACGCCGGAGGGTGAGCTGCACGCCCGCGCGGGAACGGCGCCGGGAGAGCTGGTCGGCGTTCGCCTCGGCTGAACCGGCCTTCGGTGTCGGACCCCGCACCTGTACTGGCCGCGACGGCATCGCCGGCTGCCCGGCGAGTGGCACGGCGTTTCCGACGAGGTGCTGGCGCCGGTGCTCGCCGAGCACCTCGCCGGCCGGCACTCGGGCTAGATCGCCGAGCAACCCCTTCTGGGACAGCCGCCCCGCCCAGGACGCTCAGCTGGCCTCGAGCACCTCGCGCAGCCTCGCCGCGAACTCCTCGGGCTTGCCCGCGTAACCGAACTCACCACCGAGGAAGCCGCCGTGGTGGCTGGGGAACACCACCGCCTCCTGGCCGAGCAACGCCGCCATGCCCTCGGCCGTACGCGCGGTGTACGTCCCCGACGACTCCTCGCCGACCGCGATCACGATCCGGGTTGGCGCTGCGGTGAGCAGGCTCGCGTCGGGGCGATAGTCGCTGATTGCCCACGAACTCTTCGACAGCAGCGGATTGTCGCGGGTGCCGTCGTCGACGATCGGCTGGCCGAACGTCGCCGGGTCGGGCGTGGGCTGGGCGAAGTAGGCATCGGTGAACTCGCCCTGCCAGGACGTCATGGCGATGAACGCGGCCATGCCGGCACCGCGGCCCTTCGCCTGGTACGCCTCGTGGAAGGCGGCGCGGGCGCGCTCGGCGGCCGTGGCGTCGGGCAGCACGGCGTTGATCGGCGGCTCGTGCGCCACCAGCGTGCGGACGTCACCGGGGTGGGTCGCGACCAGTTCGAGCCCGGTCACCGCCCCGCCGCTGCTGGCGAACACCTCGACCGGACCGACGCCGAGCGTCTCGATCAGCAGGTGCAGGTCGGCCGCCTGCTGCTGCGGCGTGTGCTCGGACCGGCCGTCCGTGCGGACGCTGCGGCCCAGGCCACGCGGGTCGTAGGTGACGACCGTGCGGTCGGTGAGGTGTGCGCTGAGCGCGGTGAATCCGTCTGCCGTCATCGGTTGGCCGATCAGGAGCAGCGCGGGGCGCCCGCCGGACGGGGGTAGCGGGCCGCGGACGTCGTAGACCAGGTCGACGCCGGGTGCGGCGAGGGTGCGCGTCTGCGTTGTCGTCATGCCTGTGAGATTACGGTCGCCGGCAACGGATCGGCGTGCTCCGCGCGCGGCTAGGGTGGCGGGGTGATGTCCGGGCGGTTGGTGGAGCTGTGGCGCTATCCGGTGAAATCCCTGTTGGGTGAACGGCTGCCGGCCGCCGAGGTGGGCGAGAACGGCGTCGCGGGTGACCGGGCGCTGGCCCTGCTGGACAACACGACCGGCCGGGTTGCCAGCGCCAAACAACCCCACCGGTGGCGCACTCTGCTCACGCTGCGGGCGGCTGGCGAGGCACCTGGTCAGGTGCGGGTCGCCCTGCCCGACGGCCGGTGCCTGTCGACCTCGGATCCCACCATCGACATGGTGCTCTCCGCAGCGGCGGGCCACTCGGTGACGCTTGTCGACTCCGTACCGGCCGACGCCACACTGCTGCGGTCCCACCCGGACGCGGTGCTGGCGGCCGGACTGGCCGACGAGGTCCCGGCGGACGAGAGCCGCCTCGGGTCGGCCGCACCCGGCACGTTCTTCGACTTCGCCCCGATCCACCTGGTCACCACCGCGACCCTGGACCGGATCGCCGCCGACCTGCCGCCCGAGGCCGCGATGGTGGAGCGCTACCGACCCAACCTGGTGCTCGACACGTCCGGGGATGCGTTCACCGAGAACGGTTGGGTCGGCCGTCAGGTGCGGATCGGCCCGACTCTGCTGCTGGCCGTGCTCGCCCCGACGCCGCGCTGCGCGGTGCCGACGCTGGCGCACGGCCCGTTGCCCCGGGAAACCGGGGCGCTACGGGTGCCAGCCCGGCTGAACCGGGTCGAGCCGCTGCCGGGCCTCGGTCCGCAGCCGTGCGTCGGCGCGTACGCCCGGGTGGTCCGTCCCGGCCGGGTGGCGCAGGGCGATGCCGTGACGGTCGGCTGATGGACTCGCTCCCTTCCCGACTGTCCATCGTCACCCTGGGCACACGCGACATCGGCACGTTGCAGGTCGAGGACCACCTGCCGCGGTGCGGCGCTACTCGATCACACTTCAGCCCGGTTCACAGGCCTGCCGTATCGCTGAATCGGCGCAGGGTCCAGCGGGCCGGTGGCCAGCCGGCGGTGTCGTCGTCGGTGGTCCACTCGGTGATCGACGCTGCGGCCACCCCCAGGTCGAACGCCCGGTAGAGCGGTTGGGCGGCGAGCGCGTGGAACCCGCTCTCGACGGTCTCGGTGTGCCCGACCAGAAGCGCCGTGCCACCCCGGTGTCGGTCCGCGATCTCCATGATCGCGCGGCTGACGCGGACGACCAGCTCTGCCCAGCTCTCGTTGCCCTTCTCGAACGGACGGAAGACACCGCCGCCCTCCGCCGCGTAGTCGGCCTGGAAGTGGCTGATCGGCAGCCCGTCGGCGTACGGCGGCGTGTGCCAGGTGCACAGGCCACAGTCGGCCACCGCGTTGACGCCCAGAGCCGCGGCGATCGGCTGGGCGGTCTGGACGGCGCGACGCAGCACGGACGAGTACACGGCGGTCGGCCTGTCGGCGGCAAGCTCCACGGCGAGCCGCCGGGCCAACGCGCGCGCCTGGTCGTGGCCCAGGTCGGTCAGGCCCCGGCACCCGTGCGGGCCGCCGACGATCCCCTCGAGGTGGTGGACCGACTCGCCGTGCCGTACGAAGATCAGCCGCGTCCGCATCGGACCATCATGCCAGCGGTGCTGGTGGATGTGTCAGTCGTCCGTGCGGCCGGTGGAGAAGGTGTCGCTCTGGGCCAGCAGAGTGTCGAGCTGAGCGCCCGTGCGCTCCGGCAGCCGGTCCCGGTCCACCAGATCGGCGATGCGTTCCCGCAGGTCGGCGACTCGCTTGGCGCGGTCCTTCGATCGGCGGCTCGCATCGGCCAGGTCGTCGCGCAGATCCTCGGCGGTCTTCCGATCGACCTGGCCACGGTCCTGTGCCTCGTCGAGCACCGCGGCGAACTGGGCGCTCACCTGCCGCAGGCTGACCGGCACCTGCTGGCCCTCGGTCGTCGGCACCGGGCTGCTGACCGGCGGCGGCGGCGAGGACGATGCCGTCGGCTTCGGCGCTGCGGTGGTGGGCGACGGCGACGGCGCCGCAGCGGTCGTCGACGGCGGCGCGGCGACGTGCGCCGGGCCGGACGGGTCGAACCCCTGGGTGAGCAGGGCGCCGAGGCCGACCACCGCCGCGAGGCCACCCGCGACCAGCACCGCGAGGGGACGCCGTGAGCGTCGGCGGCGTGCCACGGCGGCGTCCGGCCCGGGGTGGGGGCGGGCCGCCGGACGGTCGATCAGGGTGGGCGGATGGGCCGACGGCAGGATGCGCAGCATCTCGGTGGGCGGCTCGACGGGCTGGCCGGCGCCGAACCGGATCGCCAACTGCATGGCGGTCGGCCGGCGTGCCGGGTCGGCGGCCAGGCAGGCAACGGTCAGCTCGGCGATGTCACCCGGCAGGCCGTGCACCCCCAGCGGTGGCACCGGAGTGCCCCGCCGGTGCACCTCCAGCGCGTCCTCCCAGCTCTGCACCGGCAGTGGAGCCCGGCCGGTGAGAGTGCGGTAGAGCAGTGCGCCGAGGGCGTACACGTCACTGGCCGGGTCCGGAGGGCCGGCGGCCAGCCGCTCCGGGGCGAAGTAGGCCGGGGTGCCCATCAGGGGCTCACCAGCCTGGCCGCCGAGCGGGTGGTGCGGGCCACTGAGCGCGGCGATGCCGAAGTCGAGCACCTTGGCGCCGGTGTCGGTGAGCATGACGTTGCCCGGCTTGACGTCGCGGTGCACGACGCCGATGCGGTGCGCGGCGGCCAGCGCCGCGGCGATCTGCCCGCCCACCCGCACGGCCTCCGGCCAGGGCAGCGGCCCGGTCCGCAGCTGGTCGGCCAGGTTGTGACCGTCGACCAGCTCCATGACCAGGTACGGCACCACCACGCCGCTGGCCAGGGTCGCCTCGGCGTAGTCGTACACCTGGGTCACGTGTGGGTGGGTCAGCCGGGCGGCGGCGCGGGCCTCGCGTTGGATGGTGGCCCGCAGCTGCGGGTCGGTGGCGAGCTGCCCCGCGAGCACCTTGACCGCGACCGGCCGGCCGAGCACCTCGTCGTCGGCCCGCCACACCTCGGACATGCCGCCGAGACCGATCCGCTCGTGCAGTACGTAGCGGTCGTGGAGACGGAGAGTGGGCGTGAACGGCGACATGGCCTCACCAGTCTGCCTGGCCGCGTCCCGCTCGACCACCCGCGCCGCCCGGTCCCGGCCCGCTCCTCCCCTACGTACCGAAATGGGCAGTGGGCGGGTCGGCCGGAGCCGGCGGGTCGACTACGAGCAGCGGGTCACGGCGGGTAGCGGTCGCGGTTGGATCCGGTCGGCGAGGCGACGCAGAGCGCCGGCGGTGGCCTGCCGGGTCGGGGCGAGCAGCGCCGGGCGGGCTCGCTCGACCTGGACCGGAGCATCCGGTCGAGCCGAGTTGACGTGCCGGTCGACGGCGTCGAGGGCGGTGACGTATCCGGTCGGGTATTCCATGGTCAACTCCTCGGGACAGGTCCGGTGGACGCCCGGACGACGAGTGTGGTGGGCAGCAGCACGTGACCGGCCGCGGCGTCCGCGGGCGGATCGAGCAGCAGTTGGGCGGCGATCCGGCCCTTCTCCTCGGCCGGTTGGCGGACGGTGGTGAGGCCGGCTGCGGCGGCCTCGGGGACGTCGTCGAAGCCGGTCACCGAGACCGGCGGTCGGTTGCCGGCCGGTCGCTGGGCCAGCGCGTCCAGGACGCCGAGGGCGAGCACGTCGGAGCAGGCGAGCACGGCGGTCGGCGGCGCCGAGGTGTCGAACAGACCGGCGACGGCGGCGGCCCCGGTCTGGCGGTCGTTGCCCGGGGCGTTGAGCAGGATCAGCTCGGCCCAGTCGACACCGACCTCGGCGAACGCGTCGGCGAACCCGGCGAGCCGCCCCCGGGTGGTGGGGTGCGGCACCTGGTCGACCCCGGACAGCGTCAGGGGGCCGGCGGGTGCGCCGGGCAGCACGCTGTCGGCGAGCAGGGCCACCCGGCGGTGACCGAGCCCGGCCACGTGCGCGGCGGCGCTGCGGGCCGCGGCCGACTCGTCGATGCCGACGAACCGGTCGTCGGGGCCCGCGTCGTCGCGAGCGGCCGTGCTGACGAACGGCAGCCCACGGTCCCGGATGACCTCCACCGCCCAGCTCTCGTCGGCGACGCAGTAGACGCAGAAGCCGTCGACCGCGGCGTTCTCCACCGCCCGGCGGGCTTCGGTCTCGGCCGTGGGCAGCGGCACGAGCAACATGCTGGTGCCGTGCCGCTCGGCCGCCCCGCCCACCCCGGCGAGGAAGCGGACCGCGAACGGGTCGGTGAAGGCGTACGACAGCTGCGAGGTGAACAGGACCCCGATCGAGCCGACGAAGCCGCGACGCAGCGAGCGGGCGGTGGGGTTGGGGCCCGGGTATCCGAGCTGCCGGGCGGCGTCCAGGATCCGGTCGCGCAGGGCGGCGGAGAGCTGGTCGGGGCGGCTGTAGGCATTGGACACCGTGCTGCGTGAGACGCCGACGGCGTCCGCCACGGCTTGCAGGGTCGGCTTCATCCGGCACCTCTCTGCATCGATCCAGTCTGTATCGATGCAGAGGTTAGCCCGACCAGTCGGCGTCGGTCAATACCAGGGTCCGACCCGCGCGTCGGCGACGCCTCACGGCTCCAGCACCAGGCGCCCTCGCAGACCTCCGACGGTCAGCCGCTCATGTGCCGCCGCCACCTCGCCCAGCGGCAGCCGTCCGGCCAACCGCAGACTGAGCTGGCCGCTGTCGACCAGCGCCGACAGCTCAGCCAGGTGCGCGCCGTCGGCGTGGACCTCCTGCACCACGACCCGGGTGGCGCGCAGCGGCGGCGGTGCGAACGGCGCCACCAGTGCGACGAACACTCCCCCGCCCCGCAACGCCTCGTGCGCGGCGACGCCGATGACCGCCGCGTCGACCACCGCGTCGACACCGCCCGGCACCACCGCCCGCACGGCCGCCCCGACCCGGTCGGTCCGCGCCACGAACCAGTCCGCGCCCAGCGACCGGACCAGTTCCTCGTCCCGCGCGTCGGCCAGGGCGACAGTCCGGATGCCGCGCAGCGCGGCCAGCTCGAGCAGCAGCCCGCCCACCCCGCCGGCCGCGCCGGTGACCAGCAGCGTCCGCCCGGCGTCCAGCCCGGTGAGGGCGAGCGACCGGGTCGCGGTGAGACCGATCAGCGGCAGCGTCGCCGCCAGCTCCGGAGCGACGGTACGCGGTGCCGACGCCACCGCACCCTCGTCCAGCACCACCCACTCGGCCTGTGCCCCCGGCGCGGAGAGCAGGTCCCGCAGTCCGATCACTCTGTCACCCACCGCGAACCGCCGTATCCCCGGCCCGACCGCGTCCACCTCCCCCGCCACGTCCCAGCCCAGCCCCACGACAGGCAACGGTGGCAGCAGGCCGGCCGCGCTCAATGCGCCGCTACGGGTGGACAGGTCGATCCGGTTGACGGCCGCGGCGGCGACCCGCACCCGTAGTTGCCCGACTCCCGGCTCCGGCTCGGGCAGGTCGGCGATCTCCAGCACCTCGGGGCCGCCGAACCGGCGGACGATCACAGCTCTCATGCCAGCGAGGCTAGGAGCGCTACCCTGCCGCGAGAAGGAGGCACCTTCGGGTGCCCTGGGCACCCGGGAGGTACGCGATGGCCACCATGACCGCCAGCGAGCGCCGCGAGCGGGACCGGCGCTCGTACAACGCGTTCCTGGCCGAGTGCCCGGGTCACGAGCTGCTGGCGACGCTGAGCGACAAGTGGCTGACGCTGGTGGTGAGCGCGCTGGCCGACGGGCCGCAACGGCACAGCGAACTGGCCCGCACGGTGGCCGGGGCGAGTCAGAAGATGCTCACCCAGACGCTGCGCAAACTGGAGCGCGACGGCCTGGTCAGCCGGTCGGTGACCGCCGGCGTGCCGGCCCGGGTCGACTACCGGCTCACGCCGCTGGGCGAGAGCCTGCTGCCGGTCCAGCGGGCCATCAAGGCATGGGCCGAGACGCACATCGGCGAGGTGCACACGGCCCGGGCCCGCTACGACGCCCCGGGCGGCTGAACGCTCCGGTCCGCAACGGCCTCGGCTGACCGGCGCCGTCAGGGCAGGCGGGCGACCGCTCCGTACATGCTCACCTCGACCACCGAGGGGCGGGGCTGCGGCTCGCTCTCGGCCCGCCACTCGGCGACCGAGGTGATGCCCGGCTCGACCACGTCGAGGTCGGTGAAGAAGCCGGAGAACTCGTCCCGGGTGCGCAGATTGATCAGGCCGTGCGGGCTGCCGCCCTTGGCCGCCGCCCTGGCCTCCTCGGCGATCTGCGGAGGCAGGTATTCGTGGGTGGCGTGCGAGGCGGCCAGGTAGCTGCCGGCCGGTAGCGCGGCCAGCAACTGACGGACCAGCGCGTACGGGTCGTCGCCGTCGGGCACGAAGTGCAGCACCGCCACCAGCATGAGCCCGACCGGCTGCGAGAGGTCGATGGTGCGTCTCAGCTCCGGGTGGCTGAGGATCCGCTCCGGGTCGCGCAGGTCGGCGTCGATGTAGGCGGTGGCGCCCTCGGACGAGCTGGTCAACAGCGCGCGGGCGTGGGCGAGCACGATCGGGTCGTTGTCGACGTAGACCACCCGGGAATCCGGCGCGATCGACTGGGCGACCTCGTGGGTGTTGTCGGCCGTCGGGATGCCGGTGCCGATGTCGAGGAACTGCCGGATGCCGGCCTCGCGAGCCAGGTATCCCACGGCCCGCTTCAGGAAGCGACGGTTCTCCAGCGCGGAGGTGCGGATGGTCGGGAAGGCGGCCGCCATCGCGTCGCCGGAATCCCGATCGGCCTGGAAGTTGTCCTTGCCGCCCAGCCAGTAGTTGTAGCGGCGGGCCGGGTGGGGCACCGACGTGTCGATCCGGTCGCTCGGCGAGCCGCCCGTCGTGCCGTGGGTGTCGGTGGTCAAGGCTGCCTCCACGACTCTGCGTGCATCTGGCCGGCGCGTCCGTCCACTGTCGCCGGTCCTCGACCATGGTAGTGCGACGCCGGGCGCCGACGCCGCCCCGGTCGGTGGTCAGGCAGGGTAGAGGTCCTCCAGCAGCCGTCCGAGAATCTCCGGCGTACGCTCCGGCGGCTCGGCCTCGACGCAGAGTCGCTCCATGGCCACGGCGTAATAGTCCAGGTCCTCGCGCTTGTCCAGGTAGATCGCGCTGGTGAGCTGTTCGATGTAGACGATGTCGGGCAGCTCCCGGTCCCCGAAGCGCAGGATGGTGAACGCTCCCCCGGCCGCGGCGTGGCCACCGGCGGCGAACGGGATGACCTGCAGGCGGACGGTGGGTGACTTGGTCGCCTCGATGAGCGCGGTCACCTGGCCGCGCATCACCTCTGCGCCGCCCATCGGGCGGCGCAGTGCCGCCTCGTCGACCACGGCCCACAGCTGCGGAGGGGTTTTCCGGTGCAGCAACTGCTGGCGCTGCATCCGCAGGGCCACCCGCCGGTCGATCTCGGCCGGGTCGGCCGCGCCGTGCCCGAGGAGCACGACCGCGCGAGCGTACGCCGGGGTCTGCAGGAGGCCGGGCACGAACTGCACCTCGTAGCTGCGGATCAGCGCGGCCGCCGCCTCCAGGCCAAGGTAGGACTGGAACCAGGTGGGCAGGACGTCACCGTAGCGGTGCCACCAGCCAGGGCTGTTGGCGTCCCGGGCGAGTTTGAGCAGCGCCTCCCGCTCCTGGTCGTCGGCGACGCCGTAGAGGGTGAGCAGGTCCGACACGTCGCGTTCCTTGAACCCGACCCGACCCAGCTCCATCCGGCTGATCTTGGATTCGGAGGCCCGGATCTCCCAGCCGGCGCCCTCCCGTGTCACCCCGCTGGACTCCCGCAGGCGGCGGAGCTGTGCGCCGAGCAGCATGCGCAGCACTGTGGGCCCGGTTGTCGGGCCGCCCTCGGCGGGGACCATCGTCACGTGCGGACCTCCGGATACCGACCATGGTGGTCGGACACCCCAGCCCGGCCGAGGTGTAAGCATGCCATGGACCGACAGTGAGGTGAACTCCTCCGAAGCGGGAAATCAGTCCCGTCGACGGGACGACGTGTGGGCGGGCGTCAGGTGATCAGGTGGTCGAAGTCGCCGTCGCGCGCGCCGAGCACGAAGGCCGCGATCTCATCCACCGTGTAGATCAGCGCCGGCCCGTCCGGATGTCGCGAGTTGCGGACCGCGATGCCGGCTCCACCGGGCAGTTCGGCGAGTTCGACACAGTTCCCGCTGGGGTTGCTGCGGCGGCTCTTCTGCCAGCGCAGCGGAGGCAACTGATGGATCGGAACGCCGTTCGGCGGCTGTCGCATAGGGGTGTCTTTCTGCTCACGAGCTCGCCGATGCCCGTGGGAGGAGCGGTGCCGGCGAGGGGTGCGGTATCGACATCGGACAGTGCTGCACGTGCATCTGCTATTGCATCTGCACCGGACGGCGAGCATGATAACGCACGTGAATGGTGCTGATCCGTTCACGTTGAGTCACCCCGGATGGGAGCCATCAGGGCTGGAGACTGTCGCGGCGATGGGAGGGTTCGTGCCGGATCCGATGAGCGTCGCCTCCGGCCTCTGCGCCGCCGGCGCGCTGCTCTCCTCCTGGCAACTCCGCCGACGGTCGCTGCGCGCCGAGGCCGAGATCGGGCACCTCCAGGCCGAGCTCGCCGCCGAACGGCACGCCGCCAGCCACGACCCGCTCACCGGACTGCCCAACCGGCGCGCCTTCTACCGGCTCGCGGCCACCCTGCTCACCGACGCTGCCGGGCAGCCGTTGATCGCCATCGTGCTCGACCTGGACGACTTCAAGCAGATCAACGACCGGTACGGGCACGCCGCCGGCGACCAGGTGCTGATCTGCGTGGCCGAGCGGCTGGCCGGGTTCGCCGGGGACAACCTCGTCGCCCGCCTCGGCGGCGACGAGTTCGCCGGGCTGCTGGCCAGCCCCACCGTCGACCGGCGCTGGATCGAGCACTCCACCCGGCGGCTCGCCGAGACCGTCGCCGCCCCGATCCGACTGGGTGGCCGCAGCGTCCAGGTGACCGCCTCCGTCGGGCTCGCCCCGGTGACCGGCCCGGCCCAACTCACCGATGCGCTCAGCCGCGCCGACGCGGCCATGTACCAGGCGAAGAGCCTCGGCGGTCGCCGGTCGCCCCGGCAGCTCGTCGACAGCGTCCGTCTGGCCGAGCGCTGAGCGGTCCGGGACGGGCGGGTGCGGTCAACCCGCCTGACCGAGGTCGAGCAGCGCCGCGTCGGCGAGGACGACCAGGCCGATCGGCGACACCAGTCCCCGTACGACGTCCGCTGCCCTGGCCCGGTCGGCCACGCTGGCACCGGTGTCCAACGCCTGGCTGGTCCAGTCGCTGAGGTCGTCGAGCGCGCGGACGGCCAGGAACCAGGCCAGGCGGCGCGGGTCGACGTCGGCGCTTCCGTAGCCGGCGAGGACGGCCGCCCGCTGCTCGGTGGTGATCGTCGCGAAGGCCAGCACCCCGCCGGTCACGAACATCAGGTCACACTCGATCGGGGCGAGCACGGCGTCGTCCCAGTCGATCAGCCACACCTGCCCGTCCGGGCCGAGCAGCAGATTGCCCAGGTGCGGGTCGCCGTGGCAGACCACCATCGCCCCGGCCGGGTCCGCGGCGAGGCGCTCGACCTCGCGGATCAGAGTCGACACCTGGTCGGCCGCCACCGACCAGACGGCCGCCATCTCGGCGACCAGCGGACCGGCGGGATCCGCCGGGTCCGGGTCGCGCAGCCGCTCGGCCGTCGCGCGGGTCGCGGCCACGATCCTCCGGTACGCCGCACCGCCACGTGGCAACAGCCGGACCAGCTCGTCGGTCACCGGCACCGCGTGCACCGCGGCCAGCAGTTCGCCGTACGCACGCCAGTGCGCCTCGGTCATCGGGCCGCCCAGGGCCCGCCTGTCGGAGACCCACGGCACCACCGAGAGCCGGCGCCCGGACCGGTGGCTGCGCAGCCCTCCGTCCGGGGTACGCAGCGGCGCGGCGATGCCCGGCACCCCCTGCTCGGCTAGGTGCGCCGCCACGACCAGGCCGGCGGGAGTGCCGCCACCGCTCAGCTTGACCGCGTAGCGGGCGCCGTCGGCGCAGCTGGCCCTCCACAGTCGGGCGTGCTGGTCGGCGCCGTGGGTCACCTCGTCCACAGTGGTCAGGTCGAGGCCGAAGTCGGCGCGGACCCAGCCGGCAACCTGCCGAGACGTGTCATCGATCATGCGGGACACCATGCCAGCGCGTGGGGCACCCGGCCCACCCCAATACCGGGCGCCGCCGCGCGTGGCGCCGGGTCAGCGCAGGGTGGCGAGGTGCCGCTCCAGAGCGGCGTACGACTCGGCGGCACCCTGTGCCATGCCCGACTCCACCATGCCGTCGCGCTGCTCGGTGGTGTCGAACCGGGTGGTGCCCGTGACGGTGGTGCGTCCGTCGTGCTCGGTGAGGACCAGCGTCTCCACGGCCACCTGGCCGGGCATGCCCTCGAACTCGAAGGTCTGCACGATCCGCTCCGGCACCACGATCTCCCGGAACTCGCCGCGGAAGGCGTAATCGTTGCCGTCCTGGGCGTGTTCGACGAAGCGGTAGCTTCCGCCCTCCCGGAAGTCGATCTCGACGTCCAGCGGGTTGCCCCGCCCCCACCAGCGCTTCAGGTGCTCGGCCTGCGTGTGCGCGGCGAAGACCAGTTCGCGGGGGGCGTCGAAGGAACGGGTGAGGGTGATCTCCCGGTCGGACGGGAGGTCGATCACGAGGTCACGAAGGTTGCTCATGGCTGTTCTCCTTCAGGTCGCGGAGGTAGTCGTCCAATGTGTCGTAACGGTCGTCCCAGAGCCGGCGGTACTGCTCGACCCACTCGGCGAGCGTGCGCAGCGGGGCCGGATCGAGCCGGCATCGACGCCACTGCGCCTCACGGGTCCGCACGATCAACCCGGCGCGCTCCAGCACGTTGAGATGCTTGGAGATCGCCTGCAGGCTGATCGGGAACGGCTCGGCCAGCTGGTTGACTGTCGCCTCGCCGGCCGCCAGCCGGGCCAGGATCGCCCTGCGGGTCGGATCGGCGAGGGCGGCGAACACCGCACTGACCGGGTCTGTCATCATCTGCCGCTCTCAACCATCTGGCTTGTCAACCGTTAGGTTGAATATACAGCTCAGCAGGGTCGAGTCAACAGGGAATGCGCGGGTGATTCGGGAGCCGGACCCGGGGTATGACCAAGCGGTCACCCCGATCGACGCCGGAAGGAAACGACGTGGCGAGCATCCGCGCCCTCGTACTCAACTGCACCCTCAAGCCGTCACCGGCCCCCTCCAGCTCCGAGAAACTCGGCCGGGAGGTCCTCGCCGCACTCGCCGAACAGGGGGTGGACGGCGAACTGATCCGGGTGGTCGACCACGACGTACGGTTCGGGGTGTCCACCGACGAGGGCGACGGTGACGGGTGGCCGGCCATCCGGGAAAAACTGCTCGCGGCCCAGATCCTCATCATCGCCACGCCGATCTGGCTCGGTCAGCCGGCAAGCGTCTGCAAGATGGTCCTCGAACGCCTCGACGCCGAACTCTCCGAGACCGACGACGAGGGCCGGCTGCTCACCTACGGCAAGATCGGCGGCGTCGCGGTCGTCGGCAACGAGGACGGCGCCCACCACACCATCGGCCAGGTGCAGCAGGCGCTCAACGAGGTCGGGTTCACCTGCCCCGCCGCGGGCGCCACCTACTGGGTCGGCGAGGCGTTGCAGACGGTGGACTACCGCGACGCCGGCCCCAAGCCCGACACCACCGGCCGCACCACGAAGGCGCTTGCCCTCAACAGCGCGCACCTCGCGCGGCTGCTCGCCGAGCAGTCGTACCCGCCGCCGGAGGCGAAGGACGCCGCCCGCGCATCGGCCTGACAGCTTCCCCCGGGGGCGGGCGTCGTCGTCAGCGCCAGCCGTAGCCGGCGCGCAGGGCCTGCCCGATCCGGTCGAACCGGGGGCGGTCCAGCACGGCGCCCTCCCGGCGGATGCTGTCCTCCCGCATGGTGAGCACCCGGTCCAGTCGGACCCAGCTCGGCCGGTTGTCCCGGTCCCACTCGCCGGGGCCGAGCGCGAACCAGTGCCGCTGCCCCTGCCGGTCGCTCTGGCTGGACAGCATCAGCCCGAACAGCGTCCGGCTGTGCCGTCCGACGACCAGCACCGGCCGGTCCTTGCCCTGCCGGGGGTCGTCCTCGTACGGCACCCAGGTCCAGACGATCTCCCCGGGGTCGGCCTGGCCGTCCCGCTCCGGGGCGTAGGTCAGCTCCCGCCGCTGCAACGCGCTCACCTGGCGACGCCGGGCCACCTGCGCCGGTGCCGGCCCGCTACGCCGGGGCGACGGGATCACGGCACCCACCCGCGAGATGCGCGCCGCCACATTCCTCAACAGACCAGCCACGGCGGGCAGCCTACCCGTCGCCGCGCCGGCCGCAGGAGCGGGCGGAGCTGCGGCAGACTGTGCGGCATCGCGACGACTCGGAGGTGTGTGCGGTGACCGGAGACCGGCTGCCCGGGCTGCCGCGCGACCTGCCGATCCTGGAACGCCGCGCGGTGCGGGTGGTGGTCCTCGACAGCACCGACCGGGTGTTGCTGTTCCACACCCGCGACCCGGACCACCCGCGACTGGGCACCTGGTGGGAGCTGCCCGGTGGCGGCATCGATCCCGGAGAGACCTACCGCGACACCGCCGCTCGCGAGCTGCGCGAGGAGACCGGCATCGCGGTCACCGTCGACCAGGTGGGCCCGCCGACCTGGCGACGGCGGGCGAGCTTCCTGCACCGCCGGTTGCGCCACGTCCAGGACGAGGTGGTCGTCGCGGTACGGCTGGCAGGCCCGGGTCCGGACGTCGACGAGGCGCACCGGCTCGACTACGAGGTGGAGGACTACTTCGGCTTCCGTTGGTGGCCGCTGCCGGAGGTGGTGGCCAGCCGGGACCGGTTCTATCCCGGGCAGCTCCCCCGACTGATCACACCGTTCCTGGCCGGCGAGGAGATCGACGAGCCGTTCGAGCTGTTCTCGTAGACCGGGGCGGCGAGGATGCCGGACCGGGCGGCGACAGGCAGAGTGGGAGGATGACGAGCGACCTGCACGGCCCGCTGTCCCGGTACGCCGAGAGCCTGCACGCCACGATCGGCGACAGGCACCACGTCGCCTCCCCGCTCGGTGCCTGGCTGCTGCTCGCCATCGCCGGCGCCACGGCGACCGAACACCCGGCCGCCACGGGGCTGGCGGAATCCCTGGGCACCGATCTGACCGGCGCGGCCGAGGTCGCCCGCGCGCTGCTGGACGCCCCTCATCCGCTGGTCGCCTCGGCGACCGCGCTCTGGTACCGGCCGGATCAGGGCGTCCACGGACCGTCCGGGTGGCGGGGCGCCCTGCCCACCACGACGGAGGTCGGCGCACTACCGGACCAGGCCGGATTGGACGCCTGGGCTCGTGCGCGCACCCTCGGCCTGATCGAGTCGTTCCCGATGCGGGTCGGGCCGGACGTGGTGCTGGCGCTGGCCAGCGCGCTGGCGACCCGGATCTCCTGGGCCGACCCGTTCGAGGTCGCCGACGGCAGTGCGCTCGGCGCGGCGAGCGCCTGGGCGGGCCGGCTGCGCCGGGTGCTGCGCAGCCCCGGCCGGGGCCATCGGGGCGCCATCGCGACGACCGCGCGGGCCGGTGACGTGATCGTGCACACCGCACCGGCGAGAACGGCCGACGGCGCGGGGCTGGTGGTGCTCTCGGTCGCCGCCGCACCGCAGGTGCCGCCGACCGAGGTGCTGGCCGCCGCGTACCAACTCAGTGCCGACGCCGCCGACGGCGCGCCACCGGCCGGCCGCCGCTCACTGTTCGACCTGCCGCTCGGCACCGGACCGTTGTGGACGCTACGGGAGGAGCGCGTACGCACCGGAGCACGCGACGGCCGCGAGGAGCGGCACAGCGCGGTACTCCCCTGCTGGTCGGCCCGCAGCGAGCACGACCTGACAGCTCCGGCGCTGGGCTTTCCAGCCGCGTCGGCCACGCTGGCGGCGGCGCTGACGCTGCCGGTACAGGACTTCGAGGCCCGGCAGGTGGCGATGGCCCGGTACGGGCGGTACGGCTTCGAGGCGGCGGCGGTGACCGGGATGTTCGGGATCACCAGCATGCCCCCGGAGGGCATCGCCCGCACCGCCGAGCTGCGCTTCGGCCACCCGTACGCCGTGGTGGCCGTCGCCACGGACAGGCGGGCCGACGGGGGGACCGGGCCGTGGCACGGGGTGCCGGTCTTCTCCGCCTGGGTGACCGAGCCGGAGGAGCTGCCCGAGGCGGAGGGGACGTCGAACGATGCGGAGGAGTACTCCTGATGGCCAGGTACGTGATCACTCCGGCCGTGGCTCTCCGTCTGGCCAGCGATGATGCCCCGATCCCCGATCCCCGATCGCCGAGCAGCTGGGGTGGTCGGACACGTTCGGCGCCGAGTACGTCGCCCTGAGCACACTGCAGGCCGATGCCCTCATCACGCTCGACGCGGAGCTTGCCAACACGGTGCGGGACATCGTGACGACGGCGCCCATCGACGTGCTCTCCTGACCTGCCGTTGCGGGCCTTCACGGGCGACGCAGCGGGGCAACTGGCGGCCGTGCGCCTTCACCTGCAACCCGACCCACCCCGACGGGGTGTAAATGAAGAACACCCCGCGGATCTGGAGGATCGATGAACCTGACGTCACTGCGTGCGCTCGCGCCCTTGGCCGCACTGGCGGGCTTGGCGGCCTGCACCTCCAACCCGCCCGTCTCCTCGGCGGGGTCCAGCACCGCGTCGCCCGCACCCAGCACCGCGTACACCTCCGAGGCGGCACCATCGGCTCTCAGCAGCGCGTCGCCCACCCGCAGCGCGGTCTCCGCAACGCCGACCGCCACCAAGGCCCCCTGTCCGGTCGGTGTCGAGACCCTGCAGCGAGTGTCGGGGCTGGGCAAGACACACCGCCTTGACCCGGACCACGTGAAGTGCGTGCGCCGGTGGGCCGTGACCGGTGTCAAGGCCGTTGATCCAAGCATGCAGGGCGACGGCGTGATGGTGTTCGAGTACGCGGCCGGCAGCTGGAAGAAGGTGGGCGAGGGAAGCCCGTTCGAGTGCAAGCCCTTCGGCATCCCGGCGGAGATCGGCGACCAGATTGGCTGCCGCGACAGCGACTGAGCCGCGACGGACCGCACTCCAGGGCCGTGGCAGGCTCGCGTCGCCAGGATCAGTCAGGGGACCGCGGACGACGTCGCAGACCTGGCTCGGCTGTCGTGGCTGGACACTGCCGATGAGGAACCAGCGAGACAGTGATTCTCGCCTCGTTCGGGCGCCTGCGCGGGGTGGCGTTCCGCGATCGTCGATACGGTCAGCGGGATCGGCTGGTTGGGCCGTGGGCGGCTGGGAAGGCTCCTCGTGTCTGGCAACAACGTCGGGTTCCGCTCCGAGCGGGGGCCCATTCTTCTCGCCGTCCTGTTGTCGACCGGGCTGGTCGCCATCGACTCGACGATTCTCGCCACCGCGGTGCCGTCCGTCGTCCGGGACATCGGGGGGTTCGCCGAGTTTCCCTGGTTGTTCTCGATCTATCTGCTCGCACAGGCCGTCTCGGTGCCGATCTACGGGAAGCTGGCCGACATCTTCGGGCGCAAGCCCGTCTTGCTCTTCGGGATCGCCTTGTTCCTCGCTGGATCCGTCATGTGCGGTTTCGCCTGGAACATCTGGGTGCTCATCGCCTTCCGGGTCGTGCAGGGGCTCGGTGCCGGGGCGATCCTGCCGACCACCATCACGATCGTCGGTGACCTCTACTCGGTGCAGGAGCGGCCCAAGGTCCAGGGCTACATCGCCATCGTGTGGGGCATCGCCTCGGTGGTCGGGCCCACGCTCGGCGGGGTCTTCAGCGAGTACGCGTCCTGGCGTTGGATCTTCTTCGTCAACGTCCCGCTGTGCCTGTTCGCCGGGGCGGTGATCGCTCGGCGGTTCCGCGAGAAGGTCACCCGCACGGCCAAGCCGATCGACTACCGGGGTTCGGCGCTTCTGACGACCGGGTTGACACTGGTCATCCTCGGCCTACTCGAAGGGGGGCAAGCCTGGGCCTGGGACTCCCCCACCGGGATCGCCATCCTGGTCGTCGGCGTCGCCGCGCTGATCGGTTTCGGCCTGGTCGAGCGCACCGCGCCCGACCCCGTCCTGCCGCTCTGGGTCTTCCGCCGCCGGCTGCTGGTCACCGGCGGGCTCGCGTCGTTCGGCATCGGGGCCGTGCTGCTCGGCCTCACGTCCTACGTGCCGACGTACGTGCAGGACGTGCTCGGCACGGGACCGCTGGTCGCCGGTCTCGCCCTGGCCACGCTGCTGCTCGGCTGGTCGATCTCGGGCAGCCAGGCCGGCAAGGTCTACCTGCGGATCGGCTTTCGCGGCTGCGGGCTCATCGGCACCGCGGTCGTGCTGGTCGGGGTGGCCCTGATGCTGCTGCTCGGCCGGCACTCCAGCGTCTTCGAGGTGGCCGGCTTCTGCCTGATCATCGGGCTGGGCATCGGTCTCACCGCGTCGCCGACCCTGATCGCGGCCCAGTCCAGCGTCGGCTGGAGCCAGCGCGGCGTGGTCACGGCCAACAACATCTTCCTGCGGTCGCTGGGCAGCTCGCTCGGGGTGGCCGTCTTCGGCGCGATCGCCAACGCCACGATCGGATCGTCGGACCAGGTCGACCCGGGCCGCCTCACGGAGGCGGTGCACCACATCTTCATCGCGCTGGTGGTGATCGCGGTCGTCATGGCGATCGCGGTCAGCCTGATGGCCCGCGGCGACACCCCGGTCGCCGAGCCGGCACCGGTCGTGGCAGCCGAGAGCTAGCCTGCCGCGATGGGATCCTGGCCGCCATCCTGGACCCCGAGACCAGCCCCGAACTGGTTCCGGGCGACGAGATCCAGTCGACGGAGTTGCGGGGCGCTGACCGCTGCCTCCGACACCTCGCTGCCCTGATCGAGGGCGTGTGCCTGTCGAGCGTTGAGCAGCGCGGGAAGATGATCTCTGCTCCAGGCACGTGCAGCCTCGATGAGGGACAGCAGGGTGCGCCCCAGTTCGGTGAGTTCGTACTCGACCCGAGGCGGATTCTCCGGATAGACGGTCCGTGTCACCAGGCCGTCCCGTTCCATCGCCCGCAGGGTCTGCGTGAGGACCTTCGGCGTGACGCCGCGAAGTGGCACCCGAATCTCGGTGAACCGGCGCCGACCGTCTTCCAGGCAGAGCACCACCATTGCGGTCCACTTGTCGCCGATCTGGAAAGGCAGCGCACCGGACGGGCAGATCGGATCGAACATCTCGGGATCCAGCTCCGTCGCCACGCCCCGACGCTATCCCGGTATCTTTGTAGTAACCAGTATCTCGTGGATACCGTCCCCGGCAGTGAGATCCATCCACCGCCAGGCAGGGGAACGGAATCATGAGCGGTATCGCCATCTTCGGTGCGGGCGGCAGAGCGGGACGAGCGATCACCGCCGAGGCACGTGACCGCGGGCACCGGGTCACCGCTGTCGTACGGGACCCACGCAGACACGGCGACATCGCGGCGGACGGCGTCTCGGTGGTGCGGGGTGACGTCCGGGATCCGCAGGCGACGTCCACGATCTCGGACGGCCACGAGGCCGTGGTCAGCGCAGTCACACCCGCATCGGGGCCGGAGGCTCTCGCCGATCTCGGCCACCTCGACGAACAGTTCTTCGTTCACGGCGTCGACGCACTCCTCGACGGACTGGCCCACGCGGGAGTGAATCGGCTCATTGTCATCGGTCTCTTCGCAAACCTTCAGGACGAGCACGGTCGACTGGTTCTGGACGACCACGCATCGTTCCCCAGCCACCTGCGTCCCTTTGCCCTGTCGCACACCGCCGGCCTGGAGCGGCTCCGGGCCGCGGACACCACCGTCGACTGGCTCATGCTCACTCCGCCGGCAGTGCTGAGTGCGGCGGCCCCACGAACCGGCCGCTACCGAACCGGCGGCGACACCGTTCCTTCCTCAGGACCAGCATCCCTGTCCTATGCCGACCTCGCGGTCGCGGTCCTCGACGAGATCGAAGCTCCCCGGCACCACCGCACCCGCATCTCGGTCTTCGACTGACGGTCACCGCCACCCGGGGACGATCGACACGGCCGGGCGGCAGGAACTGATCTCGGTGAACTACGCTTCGGACAGCGTCGCGTGCCGGTGGCAGACCGTGTCAGGCATGGAGGCGCCCAACCGAGGGAGACCGGCGATATGACGTCGCATCCTTCGTCGTCGCGTGACTGAGCGCGAGACGACCAGGCTCATCGCCTGGAGCCACGAGCTTCGCCAGGTGCACGCACGCCTGCGCGACACGCTCGACATCACCCGCAGCGCGGTCGCCGAAGGCCAGTCCGGCGAGGCGGCCACCCGCGACCTGCTGCTGTACTGCCACGGATTCTGCGCTGCCCTCGACGGGCACCATCGGGGTGAGGACCATGGCCTGTTCCCGGCGATCCAGGCGGCCCATCCGGAGCTGGAGCCCGTGCTCCGCCGCCTCACCCAGGACCACTCGATGATCGCGCACCTGCTCACCGGTCTGCGGGCCGCGATCGATCGGGCCGCACCGGCCGCCGAGCTGGATCGCCACCTCGACGGCATCGCCGCCATCATGGAGAGCCATTTCCGGTACGAGGAGCGTCAGCTGCTCAGTGTGCTCGAGACGCTCTCGCTGGACGCGCCACTCGAGGAGGTCCTGGGCCCGCTGTAAGCGACCCCGGGACCGGCGCTACGGTTACGGCCGCCCGGCGACCTGCGTGACCAAGGCCCGCCAGGCCGCCGCGTCGAGGATCAGCGTGCCGCCGTCGCGGTTCTTCGTGTCGCGGACCAGGACGACGCCGGGAAGCACCCACGCGAGCTGGAACGCCCGCAGCGCGAAGTTGCGCCTGCTCGGCGAGTACCGCAATGATCGCGCGGCGCTGCTGATCCACCTCGCGACGCTCCGCGCGGAGGCGGCCGTGCACCTCGCCGGGTTGGGCTCGGTCACCCCGCCGGCCACCCTGGACGACCGCTTCCTCGGCTGGGCCTCGCCCCGATAGTCGCGACCGACTCGGCTTCCTGGACGTCGGGCCGTCCGAACGCCACGGACACCCCCGACGTCACAGAAAGCCGAGTCGATCACCGATGTCACACCCCGACCGGCACCCGTTCCTTCCCGCGCTGCGCGGTGCGGGCCGCCAACCGGCGCTCCCGCTCCTGCGCGCCGATCAGGTCGTCGGGCAGCGAGTCCGGCACCTCCAGGTCGAAGCGACGCAGCAGCCGGATCGAGAAGCCGACCAGGGTGATGAGGATCAGCGCGGCGCCGAAGCAGACGTACGCGAAGCCGATGCCCCGACCCGGGCCGGTGCCGATCACCGCGCCCACCGACCCGGCGAGAGCCCCGCCCGGGGCGAGCAGCGGCTCGAACAGCGCGGTGGCCCCGGGGGCGAGCAGCGCGAAGCCGATCGGCAGCGTCGACCAGGTGATGGTCTGGTTGAGGCTGAACACCCGCCCGTGGAAACGCTGGGGCACCTTGACCTGGACGATCGTGGCGTAGATGGACTGCGCCGTGGTCATCGACATGGCCAACCAGAAGGCCCCGACGCAGATCATCGCGACCGACGCGTCCAGACCGACCAGGACGCAGCCGAGCGCCGTGCCGAGGTTGCCGATCAGCACACCGATCATGCGGCGGTGGCGGGGTCCACCCCAGAGCGACATGAGTACGCCGCCAGCCACCGCGCCGACCGCCTCGGCGAGAGCCACCTGGGCCACCTGTGTGGCGCTGCCGAAGGAGAGCACCAGCGGGGTGGTGAGCACCAGCGCGGGCGCCAGGAAGATGTTGCCCAGCGCGAAGTAGCCCAGCATGAGCCGGAAGCCGCGGTGCCGCCACGAGTAGCGCAGACCGTTGGCGATCGCCACCAGCAGCCGCTCTCTGGGCCGCCAGCCCAGCAGGTCGGGGAAGCGGACCACCGACAGGGTCACCACCGCGACCACGTAGCTGACCACGTCCAGCAGCAGGATGCCCTTGAGGTCGATGGCGGCCAGCAGACCCGCCGCGAAGACCGGCATCAGCAGCATGGCGAAGCCGTTGGAGAGCTGGGTGATGCCCATCGCGTGCCCGAGGTAGCGCTTGGGCACGAGTTGCGGCACCGCCGACTGGAACGCGATGCGCTGGAACGACCCGGCAACCTGACTCAGCGCCACCAGGGCGTAGATGTGCCAGAGCGCCAGGTTGCCGCTCCAGAGCAGTGCGGCCAGGATCAGCTGGATGGCGCCGGCGCTGCAACTCGCGATCATCATGATCTTGCGTCGGCTGACCCGGTCGGTGATCGCGCCGGCGACCGGCAGGACCAGCACGCCACAGATCAGCGCGAGGGCCCAAAGCAGACCCAGGTTGGCCACCGAGCCGGTGCGGGTGAACAGCCAGATCGGCAGGGCGAACGCGGTCAGCGCCGAGCCGGTCGTGGAGACCAGCTGCCCGGCGGTGACCGCCACGAACCGGGCCATGCTGGGCCGGACGACCGGCTGTTCCGGCCCGGTGGTGGCGTCGACACCCCTGGTGTCGGTCACCGCCCAGCCGGCGTCCTCGCCGCGCGCCTGCGGACCCAACGCGGAGACGTCGCCGGCGACGAGCGCCGGGTGCGCGCGGCTGACGATCTCGGCCAACTCCTGCGCCCGGTACTTCAGGAAGAAGTGCCCGGCCTGGTCGAGCACGACCAGCGCCAGCCGGTCGCTGAGGAACTGCCACTCGGCGTACCGCTCGGAGTGGTAGTCGGTGACCGGGTCCTCCGAGCCGACCACCGAGACGATCGGGGCGCGCAGCTTGTCCGCCCGCCGGTCGAGCAGGTCGGTGAAGTACTCCTCCGACGCCCGGGAGTCGGCCCGCATGTTGCTGATGATCCGGTCAGCCTGCTCCGGGTCGAGTTCGCCGGTGTCCACCCCCATCGACTTGAGCCAGCTCGCGTAGTGCCTGTTGCTGCGCAGCTTCTCCAGGCGGGTGCGGACCGCCGCGAAAAGCCCCTTCGGGCGGGCGAACGGAAACATCGCACCGATGTAGAGGACTGTCAGTTCGCGACCGGCGGCCTCCACCTTGCGGGCCACCTCGGCGACGATCGCGCTGCCGACCCCGCAGTGCCCGTACAGGGCGAGCGGGCCCTCGACGCGCTCCAGGATCTCGTCGGCGACCCGGGTGGTCAGCTCGTCGAAGGGCAGCGCGTCCTCGGTGAGCCCCACGTCGTGCCCGGGGATCGCGAGCGACCAGAGGGCGTGCCCGGCCGGCAACGCGTCCGCGAGGGGTTGGTAGACGATCGCGCTGCCGCCGCCGTAGGGCACACAGACGTACGTGATGACCCGCTGCGCCTGCGGGATCGGCTTGGTCAGCTCGTAGAGCAGTCGGCGCGGCCCGTCGCCCTCGCCACCGCCGGACATGAACGTGGCCAGGTCGCGGATGGTCCGCTGCTGGAACAGGTCCATCACACCCACCGGCCGCCCACCGTGCCCGGCCTTGCGGATCCGGGCGACCACCTGCGTGGCGAGCATCGAGTGCCCACCCAGGTCGAAGAAGTCGTCGTCGATGCCGAGGGTGTCCACCCCGAGCACGTCGGACCAGATACCGGCGAGCAGTCGCTCGGTGTCGTCGCGCGGCTCGACCAGCGCCACCGACGCGGCGCGGGTGACCACCGGCGCGGGCAGCGCCCGACGGTCCAGCTTGCCGTTCGGGGTCAGCGGCACCGCGTCCAGGGTGACGAACGCGGCCGGCACCATGTATTCGGGCAGGGTCTCCTTCAGCGCCGCCTTGACCGCGTCGTGCTCCGCGGCCCCGACGAGGTATCCGGTGAGCCGCTTGTCGCCGGGGGTGTCCTCGCGGACCAGCACCACCGCCTCGGTCACCCCCGGCTGGGCGCGCAACGCGCTCTCGATCTCGCCCAGCTCGATGCGCAGCCCGCGCAGCTTGACCTGGTTGTCGATCCGGCCGAGGAATTCGAGAACCCCGCCCGCTTCGACGCCGCCGCCGGCCGGTTCGCCCGAAGCCGGACGCCAGCGGGCCAGGTCGCCGGTGCGGTACAGCCGGGCCCCCGGTTCGGTGGCGAACGGGTCCGGCACGAACCGCTCGGCAGTCAACGCCGGCCGGCGGTGGTAGCCGCGGGCCAACCCGACACCGCCGATGTGCAGCTCACCGGCGACGCCGACCGGGCACGCGACGCCCCGGGCATCCAGCACGTGCAGCCGCAGATTGGTGATCGGCGCGCCGATCGGCACACTGGTCAGCCCGGCCAACAGCTCCGGCTCGCACGCCCAGGCGCTGACGTCGATCGCCGCCTCCGTCGGGCCGTACAGGTTGTGCAGACCGCAGCCGGGCAGCCGGGCGGTGACGTCACGGGCCGCGGCGACCGGCAGCTCCTCACCCGAGCAGATCACCCGGCGCAACGCCGTGGCGGCCTCGACGCCCTCCTCGGCCAGGAAGACCGTGAGCATCGAGGGTACGAAGTGGGCGGTGGTGACCCGCTCGGAGATCAGCAGGTCGCGCAGGTAGCCGGCGTCCTTGTGGCCGCCCGGCTCGGCCAGCACCAGCCTGGCGCCCTCCCGCAGCGGCCAGAAGAACTCCCACACCGACACGTCGAAGCTGGCCGGCGTCTTCTGCAACACCGCGTCGTCGGCGCCCAGGCGGTAGGTGCGCTGCATCCAGTCCAGGCGGTTGACGATGCCCCGGTGGGTGTTCGGCACGCCCTTCGGTCGGCCCGTGGAGCCGGAGGTGTAGATGACGTACGCCAGGTTGGCCGGGCCGGCCGTCGGCGTCGGGTCGGTGGCCGGCTGGTCGGCCCAGACCGAGTCGTCGTCCAGGACGAGCACGGTGGCGTCGGTCGGCGGCAGCACGTCGCGTAGGTGCTCCTGCACGAGCACCACCGGTGCGGCGGCATCGCTGACCATGAACGCCAACCGCTCCGCCGGGTACTCCGGATCCAACGGGAGGTACGCGCCGCCGGCCTTGAGCACGCCGAGCAGGCCGGCGACCAGCTCCACCGAGCGTTCCGCGCAGACCCCGACCAGGGTTTCCGGTCCCACTCCACAGCCGCGCAGACGGTGCGCGATCCGGTTCGCCGCCGCGTTCAGCTCGGCGTACGTCACCGCGCGGCCCGCGAACCGCACCGCCACCGCATCCGGCGTACGGGCGGCCCGCTCCTCGATCGGGGCGTGCAGGGTCTGCCGCTCGGGAAAGTCGCCGTCGGTGTCGTTCCACCCCGCGAGCAGGTCCCGTTCGGCGGGGGCCAGCAGGTCCAGCGCGGACACCGGCAGGTCCGGGGTGGCCACCACGGCGCGCAGCAGGGTGGTCAGCCGGTGCGCCATCCGCTCGACGGTGGCCCGGGTGAACAGGTCGGTGTTGAAGACCAGCTTGCCCCAGAGACCGTCGGCGGTCTCGACGGCGTGCAGTTCGAAGTCGAAACGGGTGGCGCGCAACTCCATCGGATGCCACTCGAAGCCCACCCCGGCGTCCTCGGCGACCCCGCCGAACCGGCCCATCTCGTAGTTCTGCAACACGAACATCGACTGGAACACCGGTGAGCGACTGACGTCGCGCGGCAGGCCCAGCTCGTGCACCACCCGGGCGAACGGCACCTCGGCGTGTTCCAACCCGTCCAGCACCGCGCGTCGGGTCCGCTGCAACAGCTCGTCGAAGGTCGGGTCACCGGCCAGCTCGGCGCGCATCGGCAGCATGTTGACGAACATGCCGACCACGTTCTCCAGCTCCGGAGCGGACCGGCCGGCCACCGACGCACCCACCGCGAAGTCGTCCTGCCCGCTGTGCCGGGCCAGGAACACCTGGTACGCGGCGAGCAGCGTCATGAACAGCGTGCCGCCGTAGGAACGGGTCAGCGCCAGCAGCCCGTCGGTGGCGGCGCGGTCCACGGTGAACTCGACGAAGTCGCCCCGGTAGGTCTGGGTGGCCGGCCGGGGCAGGTCCAGGGGCAGCTCCAGCGGGGTGATCCCGGCCAGCCGTCCCTTCCACCAGTCCAGGTGCCGACGGGCGCCCGGCCCAGCCAGCTCCTGCGCCTGGAAGACCGCGAAGTCGCCGTACTGCACGGGCAGGTCGGGCAGCTGCCCGTCGCGGTAGCGGGTGATGAGGTCGCGCAGCAGCACGTCCACCGACCAGCCGTCGCCGACGATGTGGTGCTGAGCCAGGAAGAGCACGTGCTCCGTCGGCGCCAGGCGGATCAGCAGGGCACGCAACAGCGGGCCAGCGGCCAGGTCGAACGGCTCCTCGGCCGCCCGGTCGACGAGCACCTGGGCGGCGGCCTCGTCGGCGGCGTCCACCACGGTCAGTGGCACCTCGACCGCGTCGTCGAGCACCACGGTGGGCCGGCCGTCGGAGTCGGCCGGGAACCGGGTGCGCAGCGACTCGTGCCGCCGGGTCAGATCGGCCAGCGCGCGGCGCAGCGCCGCGACATCCAGCGGGCCGCGCACCCGCAGGGGCACCGCGATGTGGTACGCCGCCTCGCCGGGAGCCAGCTGGTCCATGAACCAGACCCGCTCCTGCGCGTACGACAGCGGCACCTCGACGTCCGGCGAACGGGGGGTGATCCGGGCGGCGGGTGTGCCGCCCGACCGGCGGCGCAGCCGTTGGGCGATCAGCGCCTGTCGGGCGGCGTCGCGGGCCGAATCCTTCACGTCGGTCATGACGGGGTGTCCTTCTCCGCCGCGAGCAGTGCGGCGACCTCGGTTGGGGAGAGTCCGTCGAGTTCGGCGGAGATCCGCTCCTCGATCTGGGCGGCCAGGTCGGCCACCACCGGGCTGCTGAACAGCGCCCGCATCGGCAACTCCACGTCCACCTCGGCGCGGATCCGGGCCATCGCCCGCATGCCGCGCAGGGAGTTGCCGCCGAGAGCGAAGAAGTCGTCGAGCGCGCCGACCTTCTCCAGCTGGAGGATCTCGGCGTAGACGTCGGCGACCAGGGCCTCGGCGTCGGTGCGCGGCGCGAGGAAGCCGTCGGAGGTGGCGGCTGCCGGCACCGGCAGCGCGGCGGTGTCCAGCTTGCCGTTCGGGGTCAGCGGCAGCGCGTCCAGCCGCACGAACGCGCTCGGCACCAGGTGGGCAGGCAGATCGAGGGCCAGCTCGGCGGCGATCGTGGTCTCGTCGACCGTGCCGACGAGGTAGCCGACCAGCGTCGGTTCGCCGGTGTCGGCACGGACCACGACCGCCGCCGCCTCCACGTCCGGGCGGGCGCGCAACACCGACTCGATCTCGCCCAACTCGATCCGCATGCCCCGGATCTTGACCTGGTTGTCCCGGCGACCCAGGTAGTCCAGCGTGCCGTCGGCCCGCCAGCGGGCCAGGTCGCCGGTGCGGTACATCCGCTCCCCCGCCGGCCCGTACGGGCAGGGCAGGAAGCGCTCGGCGGTGAGCCCCGGGCGGCGCAGGTAGCCCCGGGCCAGTTGCGCCCCGGCGACGTACAGGTCGCCGACCACCCCCGGCGGCACCGGGTTCAGTGCGGCGTCCAGCAGGTGGACACGGGTGTTCCAGGTGGGCTGGCCGATCGGCACCGACCCGGGGCGCACCGGCTGCCCGGGTGCGATCCGGGCCGCCACGCAACCGACGGTCGCCTCGGTCGGGCCGTACTCGTTGATCACGGCGACCTCGGGATGCGCGGCCCGCCAGCCGGCCAACTGCTCGCCGGTCAGCGCCTCCCCACCGATCACCAGGTCGGTGGTGGGCGACAGCGCGTCGTCGAGCAGCGGCAGATGGCTGGGGGTGACCTTGAGGAAGGTCGGCGGCCCGCCGGCCCGGGCAGCCGGCGAATCGATGCCGGCCAGCCGGACCGTGCCGCCGGCGGTGAGCGGGCCGAGCAGCCCGGTGACCGTCAGGTCGAACGAGAACGGTGAGTGCAGCAACGCGGTGCCGGCCAGGCCCGGGTAGGTGTCCCTTGCCCAGGCCAGGTAGGCGGTGACCGCGCGGTGCTCGACCAGCACGCCCTTCGGCAGGCCGGTGGAGCCGGAGGTGTAGAGCAGGTACGCCGGGTGCTCCGGGCGCAGCGGCGCCCGCCGGTCGCCGTCGGTGAGGTCGGTGTCGTCGAGGCCGGCGGCGGTCGCCTCGTCGAGCAGCAGCGCGTCGGCCGGGGCCAGCGCGGCCGTCCGTGCGGTCGCCAGCACCAGCGTCGGCTCCGCATCGGTCAGCAGGTAGCCGATCCGGTTCGCCGGGTGGTCGGTGTCCACCGGGAGGTAGGCCGCGCCGGCCTTGAGCACCGCGAGGATGGCCACCAGCAGCTCCACCGACCGGGGCAGCAGCAGCGCGACCCGGGTCTCCGGGCCGGCGCCACGGTCGACCAGCAACCGGGCCAGCCGGTTGGCCCGGGCGGCCAGCTCGGCGTAACTCAGCTCCACCCCGTCGCAGATCAGGGCGACCGCGGCCGGAGTGGCGGCGGCCTGCCGCTCCACCTCGGCCACCAGTGTGCTCGGGGAAGCCACCTCGCCGGTGCCGCACCAGGTGCGCAGCAGGTCGCGTTCGGCGTCGTCGAGCAGCGGCAACGCCGACAACCGCGTTCCCGGGTCGGCGACGGCGGCGGTGAGCAGCCGCAGGTAACGGGCGACGACCGTCTCGGCGGTGGCCCGGTCGAACAGGTCGGTGCGGTAGACCAACCGGCTCGTGCCACCCGTGATGTCGAACGCCAGGTCGTCCTTGGTGGTG
The DNA here is from genome assembly GCF_046549295.1 of Micromonospora sp. 067-2. NCBI lineage: Bacteria > Bacillati > Actinomycetota > Actinomycetes > Micromonosporales > Micromonosporaceae > Micromonospora > Micromonospora sp. 067-2. The sequence goes on from NZ_JAJPWB010000007.1 coordinate 126,074, forward strand.
CCCAGCGGCACCGGGTCCAGGCCGGAGTCCGGAATGAGGTTCAGCGCGGTCTGGAACACCGGCTGCACCGACGGGTCGCGGTGCGGGGCGACCGCCTCGACGATCCGCTGGAACGGCGTCTGCCCGTGCTCCATCGCGTCCACCAGGCCGGCACGGACCCGGCCGAGCAGCTCCGTGACGCTCGGGTCGCCGGTCAGGTCGCAGCGCAGCGCCACCGGGTTCACGAACATACCGATCAGCGGAGCCAGCTCGGCGGTTTCCCGGCCGGCCGTGGACACGCCGACCACCACCTCGGGGTCGCCGGAGAGCCGGGACAACAACGCGGCGAAGGCCGTCAGCAACACCATGTACGGCGTGGCCGAGGTGCCGACGGCAAGCTGCCCGACCCGGGTTAGCAGCCCGTCGGGCAGCTCGAAGCGCACCTCGTCCCCGGCGAAGCCGAGCTGGGCGGGGCGCGGCCGGTCCAGTGGCAGACCGGTCACCGCCGGCGCGCCGGCCAGGTGATCGCGCCAGAACCCGAGCTGCCGGTCCAGCTCGTCGCCGGTGAGCTGGTCGCGCTGCCAGACGGCGAAGTCGGCGTACTGGATGGGCAGCTCCGGCACGTCGGCGGACGTGCCGGTCAGCGCGGCCCGGGTGAACGCGGCCAGTTCGGCGTCGAAGAGCACCGCGGAGTGGCTGTCGAAGACCGCGTGGTGCACCACGAACTGCAACCCGACCTGGTCGTCGGCGACGCGGACCAACCGTGCCCGCCACAGGGGCGCGACGTCCAACGGGATCGGCGTCCGAGCCAGTTCGGCCATCGTCTCGACGTAGCGGGCCTCCCGCCCGTCGGCGGGCAGGCCGGTCAGGTCCAGTTCGGGCAGCTCCAACGGCTCGGCCGCCCGGACCACCTGCACCAGGGCGCCGTCGACCATCCGCAGGTGGGTGCGGAGCGACTCGTGCCGGCCGACCACCCGGGCGAGCACCTCGGCGGCCTGTGCCGCCGTGACGCCGGACGGAAACCGCCACGGCGCGGAGACGTTGTAGACGGGCGAACCGGGGTCCAGCTGGTTGGCTGTCCACACCCGCTCCTGGGCGAAGGACGCCGGAAAGGTCCACTCACTGGTCATCGTTGCTGCCTTCCGCTCGCGACTGCGGGGCTCCGCTTCGCTGCACTCCTCGCGCTCACTGAGCCTGCCCTTCGCTCGCGACTGCGGGGCTCCGCTTCGCTGCACTCCTCGCGCTCACTGGGATGCCTCTTCGCGTACTGACCGGGGTCGCATGTCGGTCCAGACGGTGTCGACGTGCGCCAGGCACTCCTCGCGGGTGCCGGCGAACCCGGTGTCGTGCCACCCCGCCGGGAGGTCCCGGTCGGCCGACCAGATCGAGTACTGCTCCTCGTCGTTGCGCACGACCAGGAATCGGGGTTCGGCCATCACTCTGCTCCATCGGTGTCGGGGGTGTGCGGTTCGGCCATCGCGACGGCGATCTTGCGGGGGCCGGTGAACGGCTCCCGGCCGTGCGCGGCGGTCATGTTGTCGACCACCAGCACGTCGTCGCGCTGGTAGTCGAAGCGGACGGTGGCTGCCCGGTAGGCGGCGCGCAGATGGTCCAGAACGTCGGCGGGGATCTCGCCGCCGTCGCCGTAGTAGGTGTTCGACGGCAACCCGTCGGCGCCGAACATGGCCAGCAGCCCCTCCTGGAGGTAAGTGGCCAGGCTGCTCACGTGAAAGAACGTGGCGTGGTTGAACCAGCGGGGGTCGTCCGAGCCGGGCCGGTGGTGCACGGCGTCGCGGACCGCCCGGGTACGCAGCCCGTCGCGGCCCACCCATTCGAGCGTGATCCGGTTGTCCGCCGCGTACGCCTCGACCTCGGCCCGGTCGTCGGTGCCGAACACGTGCCGCCAGCTCGCGCCGAAATCCTCGTGGAAGTTGCGCACCAGCATCCAGCGGCGGCGGGTGAACTCCTCGCGTACCGCCGGGTCGATCTCCCGGTAGACCTGGCGGATGTCGGCCAGCGGGGTGGCGCCCAGGGTCTGCGGCGCCGTGATGCAGTAGAAGAACAGCGTCAACGGCCAGCGCGCCTGGTACGAGTTCTCGTTGTGGAGAAAGATCTCCTCGTCCGGCGGGTAGTCCGTCGAGGTGTACACCCGGCCCTTGATGGCGTGCCGCGGTGAGGACCGCTCGGTGTAGGTCAGCGGTTCACCGGACAGCGCCCGGACCACCTGGTCGAAGCCGTCGACCCCGCCCACGTCGAAGCCGCGGAACAGCAGCCCGCCCTGCTCGGCGAGGGTGGCGCGCAGCTCGGCCCGGCGTTCGGTGATCAGCTCGGTCAGCGCCCGGCCGTCGGATTCGACGACCACGGGCAGCGTGGCGATCGTGTCGCTCATTGCTCTCCACTCCTGGTTTCTCGTCACGCGCGGGGCAGTCGCGGAATGGCGGGGATCGGCGCCGGACTGGCCGGCTCGTCGGTGCTGGTGGCGCGTAGTTCCTCGATCCGGGCGGCCAACCCGGCCACGGTGGGGGTTTCGAAGAGGCTGCGCATCGGCAGCTTCACCCCGGTCGCCCGGCGCATGGCCGCGATCAGCTGCACCGCGACCAGGGAGTTGCCGCCCAGGGCGAAGAAGTCGTCGTCGACGCCGACCTCGGCCACCCCGAGCCCGTCCTGCCACACCCGGGCGATGGTCATCTCCAGCTCGGTGCCCGGCGCGGAGCTGCCGTCCCCGACGCCGGAAGACCTCGGGGCGGCGGTTTCGTCTCCGCTGAGGGTGTCGGTGGTGACCCGACCGGCGCGACGCCGGATGTCGTCGACCGTCCGGGTGGCGATGACGACCTGGGCGCCGAGGCCGGCGCCGAGACTGCGGCGGAACGCCTCGGCACCGTCGACCGGCCGGATGTCCTCCGTCGTGGCCAGCGGCGCGTTCTCCACGCTGGACGGTGCGGTCAGGCCACCGGTGACAGTCGCCTGGTCGACGCGGCGCAGCACGAACTCGCCGATCGCGACCAGCTCCCGACCATCAGCGTCGCGCAGCGACAGGTCGGCGGTCACCACCTCGTCGGTGCCGCCGGCCCGATGCCGCAGCTCACTGGTGAACCGGGCTGGCAGCGGCCCGCGCACCACGATCCGGCCGTACGACAGCGGCAGGTAGGTGCCGCTGCCCCGACCCCGACCGAACGCGGTCGCCACGTCCAGCAGCGCGGGGTGCAGGCCCCAGGCGGGCAGGTCACCGACGGCCGCGGGCGGTGCCTCGACCACCGCGAGTTCGGTGTCGTCGGCCAGGTGGTGCTCGCTCAGCGCGGCCCAGCGCGGCCCGAAGGTGAGCATGCTGGTGCGACCCCGGCCGAACGACGCGTCGTCGTCCACCCGTCGGCCGGCCGGGGTCGCCGGGCCGGCCGGCGGCGCCGGCTCGTCGGTCCAGCCGGCCGCGCCGCGCACGTGGGTACGCAGCCGGCCGCCGGCCAGGCTGCGCACCGCGAAGTCGGTGCCGCCGTCGTCGGCCGGCGTCAGCTCCACCCGGTACTGCGCCACGGTGCCGTCGGGCACCGCGAACGGCTCCAGGAAGACCACGTCGCGCAGCTCCACGGCCGCGCCCGGCGCGGGTTCGGGCAGCGCGGCGACCACCGCGGCCCGCACCGACTCCAGGTGGGCGGTGCCCGGCACCACCGGCACACCGCCGATCCGGTGCTCGTCGAGCAGCCAGTGCGTGCTGGCGGACACCAGGCCGTGCAGGACGGTCTCCGTCGGGCCGGTGACCTTCGTGGTGAGGACCGGGTGGTCGAGCGCGCTGATCACCGTGTCCCGGCCGGCCGCACGGAAGCCGGCCGGCGCTGCGGTCTCCACCGCCATGCCCACCTCGGCCCAACCGCCCCAGTTCTGGGACAGCACCGGGGCACGCCAACCCGTGCCGGAGCGGGCGTGCGCGTCCAGGAACGCGTTGGCCGCGCAGTAGTCGACCTGGCCGAAGCCCCCCACCACCGCTGTGACGGACGAGCAGAGCACCACGAAGTCCAGCAGCAGATCGCCGAAGACCTGGGCGAGGGCGAGAGTGCCGGCGAGTTTCGGGGCGAGCACCCGCTCGGCCTCGGCCCGCTCCTTGACCTCGGCCATCCCGCCGCCGGGCAGACCGGCAGCGTGCACGATGCCGTCGATGCCGCCGTACGCGCTCGTCGCGGCGTCGCGGACCCGGCGCAGGTCGGCCGGATCGGTGACGTCGGCGGCGAGCACCAGCACCTCGGCGCCGGCGGCCTCCATCCGGCGGATCGCCGCGATGGCACGACCCGCCCGGTCGTCGCCGTGCACGGCCAGGTGGTCGTCCCACCGGTTCCGCTCCGGCAGCCCGGATCGGGCCACCAGCACCAGCTTCGCCCGCACCCGGGTGGCGAGGTCCTCGGCCAGGGTGATGCCGATGCCACCGAGACCGCCGGTGATCAGGTAACGACCGCCGTCGCGCAACGCGCCCGGCTCCTCGGCGTTGATCGTCACCTGCTCGACGTCGGCCACCCAGCGCCGGCCGCCGCGTAGGGCCACCTCGGGCTCGCGGGGGCGGCGTAGCTCGGCGACCAGCGCCGCCACGTCGTCGTCGGTGGGGTCCGCGTCGACCAGTCGGACGGCCAGGCCGGGTAGCTCGGCGGGGAGCACCCGGGCCAACCCGGCGAGGGTGGCGTGCTCCGGACGGCGCAGGTCGTCGCCGCGCACGTCGCCCGTGCCGGCGGTGACCAGGTCCAGCGCGACGCCCCCCTCCTCCCCGGTCAGGCCGGCGCCGGCGAACGCCTGCACCAGGTGCAGGGCGCTGAAGAAACCCAGCTCCTGGGCGGCCCAGGTGGCGGGGATGTCGGTGCCGGTCGGCGCGCCGTCCAGGGTGAACGCGTGCACCACCCGGCTCGGGAGTGCGTCGTCGGCGGTGAGCGCGACGACCAGCGCGTCGTGGTCGGCGCGCACGCCGGGGCGCAGTCGGTAGCCGCTATCGGCGGCGGCGAAGGAGTCGCCGGGGCGTACCACCACGGGGTCGGCGCCGGCGGCCCGCAGGCCGGCGACCAGCGCGTCGCCGCGCGGACCGGCGGTCAACACCAGGCAGCGGCCCAGCGGCCCGGTGGCCGGCAGCGGCGCGGCCTGCCGCCAGACCGGCACCGCGAACCACTCGGGCAGCGGGCGCGGCCCGGCCTCCACGGCAGCGGCGGCGACCGGCTGCTCCGGGTCGGGGTCGACCCAGTACCGGCGGCGCTCGAACGGGTAGTTGGGCAGCGGCACGCGGCGGGCCGTCGGGTCGGCGTCGACGCGCACCGGCAGTCCGGCGCACCAGAGCGCACCGACGGTGCCGAGCAGGGTGACGAGGTCGCCGGTGCTCTCCCCCGCGGCGGGCAGGCTGCCCAGCGGGGTGAGCTGGCGCTGCTCCGGAGCAGCTCTGGCGATCTGCATCCGGGCCAGGCTGGCCAGCTGCCGCCCGGGGCCGCACTCGACCAGTTGCCACGTGCCGGCGGCCAGCAGGGTGGCCACACAGTCACCGAATCGGACCGGCCGGCGCAGGTGCGACGCCCAGTACGCCGGGTCGGTGGCCTGCTCGGCGGTGATCCAGGTGCCGGTGACGTTGGACAGGAACGGCACCGTCGGCGGGCGCAACGGCACCGTGCCCATCAGGGCGGTGAACTCGGCGAGGATCGGCTCCATCATCGGCGAGTGGAACGCGTGCGAGGTGCGCAGCGTCTTAGACTTTCCCGTCAGCATCGCGGCGAACGCCTCCACGGCGGCGGTCCCGCCGGCCACCACGCAGGTGCCCGGGCCGTTGACCGTGGCCACGGAGAGCCCGTCAGGCAGCAGGTCCGCGACGACCGACTCGTCCAACGCGACCGCGAGCATCGACCCGGCGGGCAGCGACTGCATCAGCCGGCCCCGGGCGGCGACCACCCGCAGCGCGTCCGGCAGGCTCAACACCCCGGCCACGGTGGCCGCCACGTACTCGCCGATGGAGTGGCCGATCATCGCGGCCGGGCGTATCCCGGCGCCCTGCCAGAGCACGGCGAGGGCGTACTCGACGGTGAACAGCGCCGGCTGGGTGTAGCGGGTCTCGGTGAGCTTCTCCCCCGCCGCCGGGTCCCGGCCCAGGATCAGATCGCGCAGGTCCAGGCCCAGGTCGGGGCGGAGCAGCTCGGCGCACTCGTCGACGACCGCGGCGAAACTGGGCTGCTCGGCGTAGAGCTGCGCGCCCATCCCCGCGTACTGCGAGCCCTGGCCGGAGAACAGGAGGGCAACCGCGACTGTCGGGGCTGGACGGTCGGTCAGTGGTTGCGGCCCGCGCGGGGCGCGCACAGGAGCGCGCAGGGTGGTCACGGCGCTGGCGAGGTCGGTGGCGACCACGGCACGGCGGTGCGGGTGCGCCCGGCGGCCGACGTGCAGGGTGTGCGCGACGTCGGCGAGGTACGCGGGCCCGGCGTCCGCGGCGCCGTCCAGGTGGGCGGCGAGGCGCTGCACCGCGGCGTCCAGGGCGGTGGGGGTGGCCGCGCTGACCTGGAGCAGGTGCGCGGGGCGCACCCGCCGTTCGGTCCGGTACGCCGTCGGCGCCTCCTCCAGCACCACGTGCGCGTTGGTGCCGCCGATGCCGAACGAGCTGACCCCGGCCCGGCGCGGCCCACCGTCGGTGTCCCACTTGGTGAGGGTGTTGGCCACGTAGAACGGGGTGTCGGCGAATTCCACGGCCGGGTTCGGCGTCTCGAAGTTGATCGTCGGCGGGATCAGGCCGTGCTCCATGGCCAGCACCGTCTTGATCACGCTGACGATGCCGGAGGGCTGGCTGAGGTGGCCGATGTTCGACTTCACCGAGCCGATGCCGCACCAGCTCCGGTCGTCGGTGTCCCGGGTGTAGACGGCGGAGAGCGCGGCCACCTCGATCGGGTCGCCCAGCGCGGTGCCGGTGCCGTGCGCCTCGACGTAGCTGATGGTGCGCGGGTCGACGTCCGCCATCGCCACGGCCTGGGCGATCGCCGCCACCTGTCCGTCGACGCTGGGCGCCGTGAAGCCGACCTTGCCGGCGCCGTCGTTGTTGATCGCGTTGCCGAGCACCACGGCGCGGATCGCGTCGCCGTCGGCGACCGCGTCGGAGAGCCGCTTGAGCAGGGTCACCCCGACCCCGCTGCCCCACACCGTGCCGTTGGCGGCGGCGTCGAACGGGCGGCACCGGCCATCCGGTGACGTGAAGCCGTCCATGCCGAGGTAACCCACGTGTGGCAGCTCCACGTTCACGCCACCGGCGAGCGCCATGTCGCACTCGCCGTTGCGCAGCGCCTCGCAGGCCAGATGGAACGCGACCAGCGAGGTGGAACAGGCGGTGTGCACGGTCATGCTCGGCCCGCGCAGGTCCAGCCGGTACGACACGTTGGTGGCCACGTAGTTCGGCGAGTTGCCGGTGGCGATGGAGACCGCGCCGTGCGGGCTGCCGCCGACCCGCCGGTTGCGCAACACATAGCGGTGCAGGTACGTGTTGCCGCCGGTGCCGGCGTACACGCCGATGGCGCCGTCGTAGCGGGCCGGGTCGTAGCCGGCGTCCTCCAGCGCGGCGTGGCAGGACTCCAGGAACAGCCGGTGCTGCGGATCGGTCAGCTCGGCCTCGCGGGCCGTCATCCCGAACAGGGTGGCGTCGAACTCGTCGTAGCCGTCGACCAGCGGGGCGCGGTTGACCCAGCCCGGATCGTCGACCTCCTCGAGGGTCGCACCCCGGGCCAGTTGCTCCTCCCGGGTCAGCTCGGTGACCGACTCCACCCCGTCGACGAGGTTGCGCCAGAACTCGTGCACGTCCGCCGCGCCGGGCAGGCGCGCGGCCAGACCGACGATCGCGATCGGTTCGATGCCCTCGTGGGGCGTGTCGGTGGCGTCGCCGGGTAGGTCGACGGGGATCGGATTGCTCATCAGGCTGTCCTTCGTCACGCGGTGCCGCCGGGGCGGCGGGGAGGAATACGACGGGTACGGCTGCGGCGGGCGGCGGCGCGCAGGGCGGCCCGCGCCAACTCGGGCCGGTCGGCGGCGCCGTCGAGGCTGGCGGCGAGGGCCCGGACGGTGGGGTGGCGGAACAGGTCGAGCATCGGAATGGACCGGCCGGTGGCGGCGGTCAGCCGGGCGTGCACGGCGGCGAGCGCCAGGGAGTGCCCGCCGATGTCGAAGAAGTTGTCGGTCACTCCGACCCGGTCGCGTTCCAGCACCTCCCGCCAGATTCCGGCGATCAGCTCCTCGGTCTCGGTGAGCCCGTCCGGGCCGGCGGGCATCAGCCCGGGCGGGGGGCCGGCCGCGTCGCCACCGGCGACGGTCATCGCGCCGAGCTGCGGCACCTGCACGGTGGGCCGGGGCAGCGCGGCGGCCACCTCGCGGACCGGCGCGTCCGGCGCCGCCGCCAGCTCGCCCACCAGGTCGGCCAGGTCGGCGAGCAGGTCGTCGACGCGCCCGGCATCGAACAGGTCCGGGTTGTAGACCACCTCGACGCCGGTACGCCCCGGGTGCTGCACCACGTAGACGGTGATGTCGAACGGCGACCCCGGCTTGGGCACCGGCACCGGCTCCACGGTCAGCCCGGTCAGCGTCAGCTCGGGTGGTGCGAAGTTGAGCACGTTGAACAGCACCTGCACCAGCGGCGCGCGGGCGGTGTCCCGGCCGACGCCGAGCGCCTCGACGATGCGTTCCAGGGGCGCACCGGGGTGTGCGGTGGCCTCGTGCAGCTCCCCGGCGCACCGGTCGACCAGCTCGGCGAAGCTCACCCCGCCGGTACGGACCCGCACCGGCACCGTGTCGATGAAGAAGCCGATCACGTCGTCGAAGGCGGCCAGCCGCCGGTCGGCGACGATCGCGCCGAGCACGTGGTCGTCGCCGCCGGTGAGCCGCGCGATCAGTTCACCGAAGGCGGCCAGCAGCACGGCGGCGACCGTGGTGCCGCGCCGCGCGGCCAGGTCGCGGACCGCGCGGTCGGTGTCGGCGGGCAGCCGGATGGCCGCCTCCGCCCCGGCGTAGGTCTGCACGGTCGGCCGGGGCCGGTCCCGAGGCAGGTCCAGCACCGTCGGCACGCCGTCCAGGTGCCCGGTCCACCAGGCCAGGTCGGTCGCGCCGCGCAGCCGGTCCCGCTCGGCACGCCACACCGCGTAGTCGGCGTAGCGGGCGGGCAGCTCCGGCAGCGTCGGCGCGTGGCCGGCCACCGCCTGCGCGTACCCGGCGGCCAGGTCGTCGTAGCAGACCCGCTCGGACCAGCCGTCGAAGACGGCGTGGTGCCAGGTGGCGGCCAGCACGTGCTCGGCCGGGCCGAGCCGGTAGACGGTCACCTGCCAGGGCGGCCCGGTGGCCAGGTCGAAGCGGTGCGCGGCGCCGGCGGCGAGCATCCGGGCCAGCTCCGCCACCGGCTCGGCGCTGCCGGTCAGGTCGACCACCGGCACCGCCACGTCGGTCGGCTCGGCGCAGACCGCGTACGGCACGCCCGCGGTCTGCGGGATCCGCCAGCGCAGCACGTCGTGCCGCTCGGCGACGGCCCGCAGCGCCGTACCGAGTGCGGCCGTGTCCAGCGGGCCGTGCAGGCGGTGCGCCACCGCGATGTTGTAGGGCGCGCTGGACGGCGCGAGCTGGTCGACGAACCAGAGGCGTCGCTGCGGCGGGGAGAGGGTGGGCGGGTTGCCGGTGCGCAGCCCGTCGACGCCGGCCGGAGCGGCGGCCACCCGCTCGGCCAGCCGGCCGAAGGTGCGCTCGGTGAACACCTCGCGGGTGTCGACCTGGCGGCCCAGTTCGGCGCGGAGCGCGGCGACCAGGCGCATCGCCGCGATGGAGTTGCCGCCGGCGGCGAGGAAGTCGGTCGCCGGCTCGGGTGCCGCGCCGAGCAGCCGGGTCCAGATGCCGGCCACCGCAGCCGTCACGGACCCGGCCGGGGCAGCCGCGGCAACGGCGGCCGGCGCGGGGACGCTGGCGGCGGCCAGCGCGCGCAGCGCCGGCCGGTCCAGCTTGCCGCTGACCGGGCTGACCGGCAGCGTGGCCTGACGCAGCACCCGGGCCGGCAGCATCGCCGTGGTCAGCCGACTGCCGGCGTACGCGCGCAGCCGGGCATCATCGGGCGCGTCCAACGGGCTGAGGAACGCGACCAGCTCGACACCGGCCGGGCCGGGTACCGCCTCGACGGCGACCCCGGTCACCCCGGGCAGGTCGGCCAGCACCGCCTCCACCTCGCCCAGCTCGATGCGCTGACCGCGGATCTTGACCTGCCGGTCGGCACGGCCCAGGTAGACGATCCGGCCGTCCGGGTCGTGGCGGACCAGGTCGCCGGTGCGGTACAGGCGCTCCCCGGACAGCCCGGAGAACGGGTCCGGAACGAAACGCTCGGCGGTCAGCCCGGCCCGGTCCAGGTAGCCGTCGGCCAGCCCGGGGCCGCCGATCAGCAGCTCACCTGTCTCGCCCGTCGGCACCGGGTCCAGCGTCGCGTCCACCACGTACGCCCGGTGGTTGGGCAGCGGCCGGCCGATCGGCAGCGGATCGGTCTCGCTGGCACTCAGCGGGCCGCTGACCGCCAGCACCGTCGTCTCGGTGGGACCGTAGCCGTTGAGGAAGCGCCGACCGGGCGCCCAGCGGGCGGCCAGCGCGGCCGGCACCACCTCACCACCGCACAGCACGGTGCGCCACCCGGGCAGCTCGGCCGGTTCCAGCATGGACAACACGGTGGGCGTGACGAAACCCCAGTTGACCTCGTGCGCGGCGATGAACCGGGCCAGCCGCACCGGGTCCGCGCGGTCCTCGGCGCCGAGCAGCTGCACCGAGCCGCCCAGCAGCAGCGGCACGAACAGGTCCATGGTGGCCGCGTCGAAGCCGAGCGAGGCGATGCCGAGGCTGCGTACGCCGGCGTCGGCGCCGGTGCTCGCCACCACGCCGGTGACGAACTCGACGACGTTGCGGTGGCTGGTGAGCACCCCCTTCGGTCGGCCGGTCGAGCCCGAGGTGAACAGCACGTACGCCGGGTCGCCCGGACGGGCCGGGCAGGGCGTGAGGATGCCCGGGCCGGGCAGCCCGACCGCCTCGACGCCGGGCTGGTCGCCGAACTCCGCCACGGCGGCGTCGCCGACCACCAGGGACACGCCCGCGTCGGCGGCGATCCCGCGTAGCCGCCGACGTGGGCCGCCCGGCTCCAGCGGCACGTAGCAACCGCCGGCCAGCAACACCCCCAGCACGGTGGCGACCAACTCGGGCCGACGGGTGCCGCACACCCCCACCCGGGTCTGTCGGCCGACACCCCGGGCACGCAGCGCGGCGGCCACCCCGGCGGCCTCGGACAGCAGCTCGGCGTAGCTGCGCCGGTCGTCCCACTGCCGGACCGCGACCGCGTCCGGCGTACGGGCGGCCTGCGCGACCACCAGCTCGGCGATCGTCGTGTCCGGCCAGGGCAGCGACTCACCCCGTACCGCGCTGACGGACAGGACGCCGGTCATCCGTTCCCCCCGGGGTAGCTGCTCGGATCGGTGATCTGCAGGCGTAGCTCGTTGACGTAGCCGTGGCCCGACGCGTCGGTCACCCAGCTGTCGGTGGGTGCCGGTAGCAGCTCGCTGACCACGAGCGTCACGTCCTGCCCCTGGCGGGCCGCGGCGTCGACCAGGGCGCACAGCGACTGGGCGTAGAGCGGGCCGGTCAGGTCCACATAGCAGGGCTTGACCTCGGTGCCGAGCTTCACGAACACCCGCTCCGGCAGGCCGAGCGAGGCCCGCCAGCGGCGCACCGCGAGGAATCGACCCGCCTCCCCCTTCACCCCGGCCAGGCCGCTGTCCCCGACCGTGGTCCGCCAGGTCCGCCGGGCCACCACCAGCCGGTCGATGGTGATCCGGGGCGTGTGCGGCGCCGGGTCGAGCAGCTTGAAGCTGTCCAGCAGCAGCGAGCCGAGCAGGTTGGCGAAGACCTCCATCAGCGGCCAGCGGCTGCCGTCGGGCAGCACCGCCGCCAGTCGGTCGCCGTCGGGCACCACCCGCACCTCGGTCGCCGGAACCAACCGGTCGATCTCGCCGCCCCGGGCCGTGTCGATGCCGAGCTGCCGGTCGGCCGGGCTGGTCAGCCCGTACGTGGTGCGGGTGGTCACGCGGGGGAAGCCCTCCGGATAGAGCACCCGGACGCGGGCCGGGCCGAGGTCCGCGTCCAGCCCGGCGCGCAGCGCCGCCGGATCGGGGTGGAACGGCGTGAAGACCGCGCTGTCGAAGGGGACGTGCGCCGGGTGCAGTTCGCCGAGCACGAGCAGGAACTCGCCCCGGTTCAGCGCCGCCAGGTCGACGGCGCTGATCTGCACGTCCGGGCTGTGGATCCGGGCGGACGGCCAGCCGGGCGACTCGGCCGGGAAGATCGAGCGCACCCGGTCGGCCAGCTCCGCGCTGTGCAACCGCAGCTCGGTCTGCCCCGCTGGCAGCGCCGCCAGGTCGAACAGCTCCGCCCACCGGGTGGTGAAACCGGCGCCGGCGGTGGCCAGTGGCCCGTCCGGTGCCATCAGCAGCCCCTGGGCCAGCGACCAGACGTCGGCCAGCCGCACCGGCCCGTCGGCGCGTAGCTCCTCGTACAGCTCGGCGAGGAGCCGTTCGCAGGCCGCGCCGATCTCGGCGGTCAGCCACCGCGCGGCCTGCAGCAACACGGCCAGCGGCGCGGCAAGGGCGTCGAGCACCGCCGCGCCCACGGTGACGATGAGATCCCGGGCGGTCTCCTCGTAGACGACGGTGCGACCGACGTACATCTGACCGGCCTGTCGGGTGGCCGGCCGGCCGGTGACCTCGGTGAACTCCGCGTTCAGTGCCTCCAGTGCCGCGCCCAGCCGGTCCGGGTCGCCGGCCGCCCCGGCGACCGCGTCGCGAGCGGCGCAGAGCCGGTCGAAGCCGTCGGTCACCTCGGCGCGCAGCGCGGGATCGTCGATCGCGGCCAGCCGCTCCCGCAGCACGTGCTCCGCCCGCGGGCTGATCGGCAGACCGGCGTCCCAGGTCAGCAGGCCACGCTCGACCAGACGGTCGAGCTGCAGGTACGCGTCGGCGGCGGAGCGCAGGCCGGCGTCCCGGTCGGCGAGTATCCCCTCGACCAGCCGCAGCGCCGGGGTACGCCCGTCACAGCCGGCCAGCAGCCGCGCCTCCAGCACGGACAGCTCCACCGGCGGGTGCAGCGGCCGGTGCAGGCTCCGGTCGTGGACGCTCAGGTGCGGCGCCAGCGCCGGCGCCCACCAGCGGCGCACGTCCAGGTCGTCGGCGAGCCGATCGGCGTACGCGATCAACGCCCACGCCTCGAAGTGCACCTGCCGACCCGACAGCAGCGACGGCCCCGGACGCAGCCGGGTCGACTCCTCGCCGGGGTCGAGGGCGCCCCAGCACACCGGGCCGAAGAAGCCGATCGTCTCGGCCTTGCCGCAGTAGCGCTGCCAGTAGCGCAGCAGGCTCAGCTCGCGCCGACGCCGCCAGTGGTTGCGCACCGACGGGTCGGTGCGCAGCAGCCCGTCCAGGGCGGTCAACATGGCAGGGTTCTGCCAGGTGACCGCCTCGCGCAGGAGCGGGTCGGCGGCGATCCGGCCGGCGGTCGTCGACGCCTCGGCCAGGGCCTCGGCGAACGTCTTGTCGAACAGCTCGGCCGTGTCCGCGCCGGCCAGTAGCGCGTCCGCGGCGGCGGCGGCGTCCGGAGCGGCGAAGGCGGCCAGGCCGTCCGCCGGGAAGCCGGCGGTACGCAGCACCACGTCGCGCCACACCGACCAGCCCGTCGCGCCGAGGGGTATCAGGTGGTTCATCGGGTCAACTCCGGCTCGTCGGTGTCCACGATGTGCAGTCGCAGCTCGCTGAAGTAGCGCCGGCCCGCGGCGTCGGGCACCCACGCGTCCTGCGGGGTCGGCAGCATCTCGCTGACCACCAACGTCGTGTCCTCGCCACCGTCGCGCTGCGCCGACCGGACCATCGAGCAGAACATGGCGGCGTACGCGGGGCTGCTCAGGTCGACGAAGCAGGGCTTGGTCTCGGTGCCGAGCTTGACGTACACCTGCTCGGGCAGCCCGAGTCGACGCCGCCAGGCCCGTACCGCGAGGAAGCGGGTCCGCTCCCCGAGCGCCGGGCCGAGGCCGCTCGCGCCGACGGTGGTACGCCAGGTCTGCCGGGCCACCACCAGTCGATCGAGGGTGATCCGCGGGGTGTACGGCGCGGCGGCGACCAGCTTGAACCCGTCCACGGCGTGCGTGCTGAGCAGGCCGGCACACACCTCGGCCAGCGGCCAGAACTGCCCGTCGTCGGCGGCGACCACCAGGTGGCCGTCCTCGTCCCGAACGGTCAACGCCACGGTGGGCAGCACCCGCTCCGGCTCGGCGTTCGGCGCGGGCGCGAAGGCCAACTGCCGGTCGGTCGGGCCGATCAGGGCCTCGGCGACCCGACTGGTGCGCCGTGGCCAGTCGGTGGGATAGAGCAGCCGGATCCGGCGTGGACCCAGGTCGGTCGTCAGCGCGGCCCGCAGCCGCTCCACGTCCGGGTGCGACGGGGTGAACACCTGGCAGTCGAACGACGGCCAGGCGGCGTGCAGCTCGCCGAGCACGACGGTGTAGTCGCCGCGGGCGAGCGCGTCCGCATCGGCCGCGCAGATCTGCAGGTCGGGGCTGTGCAGCCGCGCGGTGGACCAACCCGGCCGGACGGTCGGGAAGACCTCGTCGACCCGGGCGGCGAGGTCCGCGACGTCCAGCCGTACGTCGGTGCTGCCCGGCGGCAGGTCGGCCAACCCGAACAGCCCGGCCCACCGGGCGGCGAACTCACCGGCCACCGCGTCGACCGGGCGCGGCCCACCGCCCCAGAAGAGACCCTGCACCAGGAACCACAGGTCGGACAGGGGCACCGGCGCGTCGCCGGCCTCGGCCCGCAACTCCTCGTACAGGTCACGGAACACCGTCGCGTACGCCTCGTCCAGCGCGCCGGCCAGCCAGCGGGCGGCCCGCAGCAGCACGGCCAGTGGCGCGGCGACGCCGTCCAGCAGCGGCGCGCCGAAGACCACGTCCAGGTCCCGGCTGGTGTCCTCGTAGCAGAGCGTCCGGCCGGCGTACATCTGCCCGGCCCGGCGCTGTGCGGGCTGCCCGGTGAGGTCGGTGAACGTCTCGTCGAGCGCGTCCAGTGCGGCGCGCAGCCGGTCCGGATCGCCGGCGGCGGCGGCGACCGCGTCCCGGCCGGCGCACAGCCGGTCGAAGCCGGCCTGGGCGGCGACCCGGGCCGGGCCGTCGCCGACCTGGCCGATCCGCTGCCGCAGCACCTCCTCGGCGCCGGGGCTCACCGGCAGGGCGGCGTCCCAGGTGACCAGCTCCCTCTCGACCAGCCGGTCGAGCAGCGCGTACCCGTCCTCGGGTCGACGCAGCCCGATGGCTGGATCGGTGACCAGGTCGCGTGCCGGGCGGTGGCCGCCGACGGCGGCGGCGAGCAGGGCCGCCTCGACCGGAGACAGCGGTACGGGTGGCCGGCCCGGCCGGCGGACCTCCCGGCCGGCGAGGCTCAGCTGCGGTGCGAGCCGGGGCGCCCACCACCGGCGTACCGCGTGGTCCTCGCCGATCCGCTGCGCGTACGCGCTCAGCGCCCAGGACTCGAACCACACCCAGCGGCGGCGGGTCAGCACCGCGCCCGGGCGCACCTCGGCGGCGACCGGCAGGTCGGGATCGAGGGTGACCCAGCAGCTCGGGCCGAAGAAGCCGACGGTCTCGTTCTTGCCGCAGTAGCGCTGCCAGTACTTCAGCACGGCCCGTTCGCGGTCGCGTCGGCGAACGTTGCGGGGGGCGTCCGGGCCTCCGGTCACCAGCCCGTCGAGCGCGACCAGCGCGTTGCGGTTCTGCCAGGTGACCGCCTCGCGCAGCAGCGGGTCGGCGGCCAGTTCGGTGAGCCGCCGGCCGGCGGTGGACACCGCCTCGGCGAACTCCTTGTCGAACAGTTCGGCACCGATGCCGCTCTCCAGCAGCTCGTCGGCGGCCGCGGAGGCCTGCGGGGCGGCCAGCATCATCAGCCCGTCGGCGGGAAAGCCGGTGCTGCGCAGGATGGCGTCGCGCCACACCGACCAGCCGGTGTTGCCCAGCGGCACCCGGTGCCCGTCGACCGGTCGGTCCGGGTCGGCAACGGACGCGGCCCGGTCCGGGTCGGCGCGGAGCGCGGCGGTCAGGTCGGCGCGGAGCGCGGCGGTCAGGTCGGCGCGGAGCGCGGCGGTCAGGTCGGCGCGGAGGGCGGCGGCCAGCTCGGGCAGCGCGTCGTGCAGGAAGAAGTGCCCGCCGTCCAGCTCGTACAGGAAGAAACCGGCGGCGGTGTGCTCCCGCCAGGCGGCGCTGTGGTCCCGGGTCACGGCCCGGTCGTCGCGGCCGGTGAACGCCACGATCGGCACCGGCAGCGGCTCCTCGGGCCGGTACCGGTAGCCGTCCACCCGTTCGAAGTCGGCGCGCAGCAGCGGCAGCAGCAGCTCGACCAGTTCGGGATGCTCCAGCACCTCGGCGGGCAGCCCGCCACCGACGCTCAGGCGGCGCAGCAGCTCCTCGTCGTCCACCCGGGACAGCCCGTCGAAGACGCTGGGCGCGGTGACGTGTGGTGCGCGGGCACCGCCGACGTAGAGGCGCAGTGGCAACGGGAGCCCGGCGCGGCGCAGCTCGCGGACCACCTCGAAGCCGAGCCGGCCGCCCATCGAGTGCCCGTAGAGGGCGTATGGGCCGTCGACCAGCTCGGCGATGGCGCCGGCCACGTCGACCACCCGGAAGCGGGGGTCCTCGCTGATCCGGTTCTCCCGGCCGGGCAGCTGCACCGGCAGCACCGCGACGTCCGGGCCGAGCCGGTCGGGGAAGTGGCGGAACGCGCTGGCACCGGCACCCGCGTAGGGCAGGCAGAACAACCGCACCGGTGCCGGATCGCGGCTGCCGGCGGAGAGGAACCAGTTCACCGCACACCTTTCTGAGGGGGGTCGATCCAGTACCGCTGCCGCTGGAAGGGGTAGGTGGGCAGCGAGGTGCGCCGGATGCCGCCGGGCGGGTGCAGGGCCGTCCAGTCGAGGCCACGGCCGGCGACCCAGTCGGCGGCCAGCTCGCGCAGCGCGCCGGCGGGGCCGGCCACCCGGGCGTTGGTGCTCAGCAGCTCGTCCAGCGCGGCGAGCGCCGTGGCCGGGTCGGTGGCGACCACGGCGGCCCGGCAGTCGAACTCGCGCCGGCCCAACGCCAGCGTCGCGGCGACGTCGGCGAGAACGGGCGCGGTGGAGGCCAGGTGTCGCCGCAGCCGGGTCAGTGCCGCGCGCAGCGCCACCGGGGTACGCGCCGAGACCGGCAGGACCTGCGCACCGGCCGGACCGCTCTCGACCGGCTCGGTCGGGGGCGGTTGCTCCACCACGATGTGCGCGTTGGTGCCCCCCAGCCCGAACGAGCTGACCCCGGCCACCCGGCGCGGCACGTCCGGCCAGTCGCGCGCCTTGGTCGGTACGTAGAACGGGCCGGCGGCCAGGTCGACCTCCGGGTGGGGTCGGGTGAAGTGCAGGTTCGGCGGAATGACTCCGTGCTGCACGGCGAGCACCGCCTTGATCAACCCGGCGATGCCGGCGGCGGCGTCGAGGTGGCCGATGCTGGTCTTCACCGAGCCGAGGGCGCACGTCTCGGCGGGCGCGGCACCCTGGTACACCTCGTGCAGCGCGGCCACCTCGATGGCATCGCCGAGCGGGGTGCCGCTGCCGTGCGCCTCGACGAGGCGGACCTCACCGGGGGCGACCTCGGCGGCGGCGAGCGCGCCGGACACCGCGGCGGCCTGACCGGCCGGCCCGGGAACGGCGTAACCGGCGCGGTCGGCGCCGTCGTTGGTGACCGCCCAGCCGGGCAGGATGGCGAGGACCCGGTCGCCGTCGGCCTGCGCGTCGGCGAGCCGGCGCAGCGCCACCACTCCGACGCCGGAGCCGAAACCGGCGCCCTGGGCGGCCTCGTCGAAGGCTCGGCAGCGGCCGTCGGGTGAGGCCAGGCCGCCGGGCGTGTGCCGGTGCCGGGGCCAGGTCACGCTCACGCCGCCGGCCAGGGCGATGTCGCACTGGTAGTCGGCCAGGCTCTGTGCGGCGAGGCAGACCGCGACCAGCGAACTGGAGCAGGCGCTCTGCACCGCCACCGCCGGCCCGGTCAGACCCAGCCGGTAGGCGACCTGGCCGGGCAGGTGGTCGGTGAGTTGCCGACCGACCAGCCGGGCCTCCCAGTCGTCCGGGTCGACGTCGCCGACGACGGCCGGGTTGTCCATGAGGTGGAACAGGAAGTAGCGGTTGACCGAGGTGGCGCCGTACACGCCGACCAGGCCGGGGAACCGGGCCGGGTCGTGCCCGGCGTCCTCCAGCGCCTCCCACGCGGTCTCCAGGAACAGTCGGTGCTGCGGGTCGGTGCGGGCGGCCTCCCGGTCGCCGAAGGAGAAGAAGTCCGCGTCGAAGTCGGCGATCCCGTCGAGCCGGCCGGTGGCCTTGACGTGTCGGGGGTCGGCACGCAGCGCGGGGCCGACGCCCAGCGCGGCCAGCTCCTCGTCGCTGTGGTCGTGGATGGCGTCCACGCCGGCGCACAGGTTCCACCAGAAGGTGGCGAGATCCGGAGCACCGGGGAACCGGCCGGCGAGGCCCACCACGGCGATCTCGTCACCGGTGTGGTCGCGCAGGCCGACCGACGCGGCGGACGGGCCGGCGGCGCCCGGCGACACGACGGCCGGGATCGTCGTCGGGGTGACCACAGGCGCGGGCGGCGGGGTCGTTGGCGCCGGCGGGTCGACCAGCCGGGCCTGGGCGACCACGGTCGGGTGGTCGAAGAGCCGCAGCAACGGCACCGCCACACCGAACCGTTCGGCGAGCCGCTGCTGCACCTGACCGAGCAGCAGGGACTGCCCGCCGACGTCGAAGAAGCTGTCGGTGCGTCCCACGGCGTCCCGGCCGAGCACGTCACACCAGATGTCGTGCACGATCCGCTCGGTCGGGGTGGCGGGCTCGTCCCCGGGCGGCACCGCTCGGGCCGGATCCGGCAGGGCTCTCTCGTCGATCTTCCCGCTGACGGTCAGCGGAAACTCGGCGACCGGTACGACGGCCCGGGGCAGCGCGTACTCAGGCAGTTGCCGGGCCAGGGCCGCCCGCAGTGTCGCCGGATCCACCGGCGCACCGGCCGGCCGGACGTACGCCAGCAGCTCACCGTCGCGCGCGATGGCCCGTACCTCGGCGATGCCCGGCTCGGCGGCGAGCACCGTCTCGATCTCGGTCAACTCGACCCGGAACCCGCGCACCTTGACCTGCCGGTCGAGCCGGCCGAGGCAGCGCAGCTCACCGGTGGGCAGCAGCTCACCCAGGTCGCCGGTGCGGTACACCGGCACACCGTCGGAGTCGTGGCCGAACCGGTCGCTGTCCTGGTCGAGGTAGCCGGGGGCGAGGTGCCGGCTGCGCACGACGATCTCGCCGTCCGGTGCCAGCCGCAAGGCGTAACCGGGTAGGGCGGTGCCGATCGGCAGCGGGCCGGTGGTCCCGGGACCGACGTCGGCCAGCGGCAGCGCGTACCGGGCGGCGAAGGTCATCTCGGTGGCGCCGTAGCCGTTGACCAGGATGCAGCCCGGTGCGAAGCGGCCCCGGGCGCGGGCGATGTCGGCATAGCCGGCCTGCTCGCCGCCGAGCAGCACCACCCGGACCCGGTCCAGCCGCTCGACACCGGGGGTGTCCAACAGGTACCGGTAGACGGTCGGCGTGGAGTGGTAGACGGTCACGCCGTGTCGGGCCAACTGCTCGGCGGCGTACGCCAGCCCGTGCCGCCGCAGATCGACCGGGACGACGGCGGCGCCGGTGAGCAGCGCCGGGAACAGGTCGGGGATGGCCGCGTCGAAGCTGAACGAGGCGAGCAGGCTGAGCCGGTCCTCCGGCCGTAGGTCGAGGGTGGCGATCTGGTTGTCCACCACGTGCGTCAGGTTGCGGTGGCTCTGACCGACCGCCTTGGGCCGACCGGTGGATCCCGAGGTGAACAGCACGTACGCGAGGGCGTCGGGATCCACCGCCACCGGTCGCAGCGGGGCGGGCCGTACGTCGACGGCCGGCACCACCCGCAGGCCGGGCCGATCGGCGGCGAGGCGCCGGGCCAGCTCGGTGTGCTCGCCACCGCAGAGCAGGACGGTGACGTCGGCGCCGTCGAGGAGGTGACGCAGCCGCTGCTCCGGGAAGCCGGGGTCGAGGGGCACATAGGCAGCCCCGGCGGCGAGCGTGCCGAGGATGGCGGCGATGGTGACGGTTCCGTGCGCGGTCAGCAGGCCGACCCGGTCGCCGGATCGTACGCCGGCCGAGGCCAGAAGCTCGGCGTGGCCGCCGGCCAGGGTTGCGAGGCTGGTGTAGTCGAGCGCGACGGTGTCGCTGAGCACGGCGGGATGGTCGGGTCGAGCGGCGGCGGCATCGCCGAAGCGATGGATCAGCGTCGAGTTTTCCATCTCAGCAGGCGCACACCGCTCCATAAGGGACAGACGCGCAGCAGCCGACAAACATGATCATGATCCCCCCCAGGACTTCACAATGGAGAGAGCATATGGCTCGATGCGTATCGCGATAGATCATCGACTAGAGTCGACCCGAAGGGGCGAGCGGCGGATCCCACGAGGGACGGGGAACATCGTCCGATCATCCCCCTGGCGCGGCACGGGATTTTCGCCTAAGGCAATTACCGCCGACGATTCTTCCGTTGCCATTAGTTTGCGCAGTGGAATTTCCCGTGCGATAGAACCTGGGCCGAATGGGTGATCAGTCTCCGACAACCGACGGCGGCACGGGCGCGACCCCACCGTCCGGATCGCGCGGCAACCCCGCCACCATCTCCCGGAACTCCCGCACCGTGACCGCCTCGCGCAGTGTGGCGAAGACCGCGCCCGTGCCGGCCCTCGCGGTCGCCTCGTCGACCCCCGCGCGCTCGCCCACGAGGCGGAGGAATTCGGCAGGCCCGGCGGCCGGCGGCGGCCCTGCCGCGCTCCGGCCCGATCCGCCCACATAGCCGTTCAGGTCATCCGGCAGCCGCCCCGCGAGATCGGTGGTCGGACTGCCGGTCACCCGTTCGGCCATCGTCTGGAGCACGGCACGAGCCACCATGGTGGCCTGCTCGGTCGGTAGCCCGGAGCGCCGGGACACCGCGTCGATGAAGCGGGGAAACCGCACGCCGTCCTCCTGTCCGCCACGGGACCCGCGCTTACCCGTCCGCGGTGGCGACAAACGGCGGAGAGGACGCACCGAGACACCGAGGCACCGACGTCACGTCACCGACGCGCCGGCGTCGGTGACCAGCGCGGCGGCGCGCCAACGCAACGTCCACCGCAGGCCCGGGCCGCCCGACCCCTCCTATTGGGTCCCTGTCGAGCTGCCCCATATCTGGACCCCCGGGTCATCGGAACCGACCACCGACACGGCGTCTCACCTGCCGAACAGACCGCTCGGACATCAGGGCACCGCCACGTCGGCACCGAGCGATCACCCGGCGCCAGCCCACCGACAGAGCAACCGACCCGAGAAGCCAACCAGCGAAGCCCCACATCTGGGGCAGCTCGACACGGATCGACGGAGGCAAGGGGTAGACGAGGGCAAGGGGTAGACGAGGGCAAGGGGTAGACGAGGGCAAGGGGTAAGAGCCAGCACGACTCCATTCCGCGCCGCAGATCCGACCCGGCCACCCACCCACCCAGTCAGTCCGCCAGTCAGTCAGTCAGCGCAGCAGGCCCGCCGACCGCAGGTGGTCGAAGATGAGATGGTCGACCGGCGACGTGCGATAGCGGTCGGCGTATCCGAGCCAAGCTGTCTCGGCGATCTCGTTGGCCGGCCGCAACGTTCCCTCGTATCCCGCCCGGTAGCAGGCCATCCGCACGGTGGTGCCGACCGCGTGACCGTGTGCCTGGGCGGTGAACGTGCCCAGGTGCGTGGCACCGAGCACGTCGACCGCGACGCTCAGCTCCTCCTCGACCTCCCGGCGCAGGGTGTCCAGGTCGGTCTCTCCCGGCTCGCGTTTGCCACCCGGCAGATACCACACGTCCTTGCCCTCGGACCGGGTGCTCAGCACCAGTCCGTCCTGAATGAGGATCCAGGCCACCTTGTCGATCTCGGGCACGCCACCCCTCCTGACCGCTGGGACGGGCACGCTATCACCCGGACCGGTCGGAGCCGCCCAGGGCGCCACGGGTCGGTCAGCCCCGGTCGGGCTCGGGCTCCTCGGCCAGGAGGTCGAGCAGCAGCGCGGCGGTCCAGCCGAACGCGGGTGAGCCCAGCCCGCCGCCGGTGTCCGGGTGGAAGTACTCGTGGCAGCCTGCCCCGGCGACCAGCCCGATCATCGACTGGCGCAACCCCGCGGCCAGCTCGGGATGCCCGTGCGCCAGCAGCCCGCGCCGCACCAGCCAGCCGACGTTCAACCAGCTCGGCCCGCGCCAGTAGCGCAGCGGCTCGAAGTCCGGCGCGGTCCGGTCGTGGCTGGGCAGCGGCCGTTCCATCCGCCGAGCCACGCCGAAGCGCGCCGACCGGGCCTCGACGACCAGCGCGTCGACCTGCCGGGTCGGCAGGTCGGGCAGGATCAGTGGCGCCAGCCCGAGCACGGTACGCGCCGGAATCAGCCGGTCGGTGCGCAGGTCACGGGGGGAGAACGTGCCGGTGGCCGGGTCGTACAGCCGGCGCCCCACGGCCTCGGTGATCCGTGCGGCGCTGGCCCGGTGCGGCCCCGGGTCGGCACCGATGAGCGCGGCGATCCGGGCCAG
This sequence comes from Micromonospora sp. 067-2, assembly GCF_046549295.1. Lineage (NCBI taxonomy): Bacteria > Bacillati > Actinomycetota > Actinomycetes > Micromonosporales > Micromonosporaceae > Micromonospora > Micromonospora sp. 067-2. The sequence goes on from NZ_JAJPWB010000007.1 coordinate 148,738, forward strand.
GACGTGTTCGGCCAGCCCGAACGCCGCGTTGAACAACGGGCATTCCACCAGGAACGGGTGCCCGTCGGCCAGGCCGCGGTCGGAGTAGCCGCGTTCCCGGTAGGAGGCCACGATCGCCAGGTAGCGGGCATAGTCCAGGTCCGTGGGGCGATGCGCGGCGTCGGCGTGGGCGGTGTCGTGCCGGCGGTACGCGCGCATCACCGCCGCCTCGGCCGGCACCGCCGCCATCGGCGCGTCCCAGGCCGGGCTGTTGTCCAGACCGGACTCCCACGGATGCACGATGCAGACCAGCCCGTTTCCGGTCAGGTCCCGCCGGTCGGCCAGGTAGCGCTGCTGGGCGACCAGTGCGGGATAGAGCCGACGCAGGGCCTCCAGGCCGGCGGGACCGGGTGCCCGCCGGTAGGCCAGCCAGGCGGCGAGCGCGTGCACCGGCGGCTGGACAAGGCCGGACGTGTCGGCGGCCGGTGCGCCCTCGGCGCTGGCCGAGGCCCACAGTTCCGGCCCCGGGAAGTACGCGCCGACCCGCATCGCCGGGTTGAACACGATGTGCGGCACCCGCCCGTCGGCCCACTGCGCCCGAAACAGGCTCGTCAGCTCACGCCAGGCCCGCTCGGGACGGACGTGGGCCAGCCCGATCGCGATGAACGCGGAATCCCAGCTCCACTGGTGCGGATAGAGCGTGCGCGACGGCACCGTGTGGTCGTACTCCCAGTTGGTGTCGAGTGTGGCGACCGCGAGCCGGCGCAGCCCGGCGAGATCGGCCGGCCCGCCGGTGCGGGTCGGGGCGGCGGTCATGCGGCGGCCCGCCGGGGCAGCGCGTGCCGCAACACGGTGGCGGCCTGTTGGAGGGCGCGGACCGGGTCACCGCGCAGCCGGCACTCCAGCGCCAGCCAGCCTCGGTAGTCCAGCTCCAGCAGGGTCCGCACCAGCGCCGGCCAGTCCAGGTGCCCGGCACCCGGCTGGTGCCGGTTGGAGTCGCTGACCTGCACGTGCCCGAGGTAGGGCGCGGCACCCCGCAGCGCCCGGTGCAGGTCGTCCTCCTCGATGTTCATGTGGAAGGTGTCGGCGACCACCCGGACCGAGGGCAGCCCGACGGCCGCGCACAGCGCGACGGCCTCGTCGAGCCGATTGACCATGTGGTCCTCGTACCGGTTGAGGGGTTCCAGGAAGAGGGTGACCCCCTCGGCCCGGGCGTGCTCGCCCAGCTCGCCGAGGGCGTCGACGAGCACCCGCCGGTCGCCGGTCGGCTGGCGCGGCGGTTCGAACGGCGGCAGCCGTCGGGAGAACATGCCCCAGGCCGCCGGGGTCATCGCCCCCACGCCGCCCAGTTCGGCGATCACCGACAGTTGGGAGCGCAGGTTGCGCACCGCGTCGGCGGACCGGGCCGGGTCGAAGTCGCCGATGAAGTGGTCCATCTCGACGCAGACGGTGGGCATCACCACCCCGGCGGCGCGGGCCCGGCGCAGCTCGGGCAGCCGGCGGGCGAACGCGAGGTCACCGCGGCCGCGCAGCTCGACGCCCTGATAGCCGAGGGCGGTGGCGAGGGCGTACTTCTGGATCAGGTCGGTGCCCGGCAGGAGCTGCTCCTGGCAGGCCAGCGCGATGGTGGTCATGAGAACCTCAGCACGACTTGGAGGACGTCACCGGCGCCGCGGTCGAGCAGCGCGAGGGCGTCGGCGACCGCGCTGGCGTCGACGATGTGACTGACCAGCGGCAACGGGTCGACGCTGCGCTCAGCCACCAGTTCCATGAAGGTCTGCGAGACCCGGTCACCGGTCCACCGGCCGGCCATGCTCGGCGCGGGAGTGGGACCGGAGATCTGAGCGGCCACCAGCTGGATGCGGTTGTGGTGGAACTCCTCACCGAGGCCGAGGCCGTCGGCCTGGCCCTGGTAGAAGCCGGCGGCCACGACCCGGCCGGCGTGTGCGGTGGACCGGATCGCCTCGTGCAGCGCCGGGTACGCCCCGGACAGCTCCAGGCAGACGTCCGCGCCCCGGCCGCCGGTGGCTCGGCGAAGCACGGCTGCCGGGGACTCGACGCCGGCGTCCACCGCGGACCGCGCGCCGTACCGGGCGGCGTACTCCAGTCGTTCGGGCACCCGGTCCACCGCCACGACCCGTGCGCCGGAGAGCACCGCGAGCCGGGTGGCGAGCAGCCCGATGACGCCCTGCCCGAAGACACCGACCCAGTCACCGAGGTGCAGGTCGCCGGCGAGCACGGCGGTCAGCGCGATGGCGCCGGGCCGGGCGAAGACGGCGGCGAGCGGATCCAGGCCGGCGGGCAGCGGGCGGACCGTCTCGGCGGCCAGCACGGCCTCGGCGCGGTGCCCCCAGATGCCCCACACCATCTGGCCCGGGTGCCGGTCGGTGACTTCCGGGGCCACCTCGACGACCTCGCCGACCTCCTCGTAGCCGAAGCCGATCAGCGGATACGGCACCGGGACCTGACGGGGCACGAACATCCGGGCGGTGTCGTCCCAGTCCTTGCTGAGCCGCGGGTTGCTGCCCCGGTAGAGGGTCAGCTCGGTGCCGGCCGAGATGCCGGAGTAGCAGGTGCGGACCCGGACCTGGCCGGGGCCGAGCGGCTCCGGCGGGCAGGGCTCGAGGCTGATCCGTCGAGGCCCGGCGAGAGAGACAACCCAATTGCCCATGAGTCACATCCCGGTAGCACTGGGCTCCAGGATAGCAAAAAATCGTTATATGTCTTGTCATTGATCAATCGAACGCGTTGAATCCGGCATGTACCCTTCGAGAGGAGTGCCACCGATGTCAGCACCTCCGAGGCGGATACTCGCCACCACCCTGATCATGGCACTTACCGCGTCCACCCTGCTGGCCTGCGGCGACGACAAGTCCGACAGCAGCAGCAACAAGATCACGGTGTGGAGCCTGGAGGACGTGGCCGACCGGGTCACCGCCACCAAGGCGATCATCGCCGACTTCACCGCGAAGACCGGCATCCAGGTCGAGCTGGTCACCGTCAACGAGGACCAGTTTCCGTCACTGATCTCCGCCAACGCCGCCGCCGGCGACCTGCCCGACGTGGTCGGCTCGGTCTCCCTGGCCGGCATCCGTACGCTCGCCGGCAACGAACTGCTGCACGCCTCGGCCAACACCGAGATCGTCGACAAGCTCGGCAAGCAGACCTTCTCGTCCCGCGCGCTGGAGCTCACCTCCGACGACGGCAAGCAGCTCTCCGTACCCAGCGACGGGTGGGGTCAGCTGCTCGTCTACCGCAAGGACCTGTTCGCCGCCGCCGGCCTGCCCACCCCCGACACCTACGAGCGGATCACCGCCGCCGCGGCGAAGCTGAACACCGGCGGCGTCGCCGGGATCACCGCGGCGACCGCCCCCAAGGACGTGTTCACCCAGCAGACCTTCGAGCACCTGGCGCTGGCCAACGGCTGCCAGCTCACCGACGACGCCGGCGCGGTCACCCTGGACTCGCCGCAGTGCGTCGAGGCGTTCCGGTTCTACGGCGACCTGATCCGCAACAGCTCGGTGAAGGGCGCCCAGGACGTGGACACCACCCGCGCCACGTACTTCGCCGGCAAGGCCGCCATGGTGGTCTGGTCGCCGTTCATCCTCGACGAGCTGGCCGGGCTGCGCAACGACGCCAAGCCGACCTGCCCGCAGTGCCAGGCCGACCCGACGTTCCTGGCCAAGAACAGCGGGTTCGTCACCGCGATCAAGGGCCCGAACGGCACCGAGCCAGCCCAGTACGGCGAGATCAGCTCGTGGGCCGTGCTGGACGGCGCCGCCGCCGACCCGGCGAAGTCCTTCGTGGAGTACATGCTCGGTGACGGCTACCCGCGCTGGTTCGGCATGTCCCCCGAGGGCCGCTTCCCGGTGCGCAAGGGCACCCCCGCCGAGCCGGAGACGTTCCTCACCGCCTGGAACACCAGCCAGGCCGGCGTGGACGCGAAGAAGCCCCTCGCAGAGGTCTACGGCGACGAGGTGCTCGCCACCCTGCGCCGCAGCCCGGACACCTTCCAGCGCTGGGGTCTCACGCAGGGGCAGGGCAAGCTCGTCGGCGCCATGCTCGCCGAGTTGCCGGTGCCGAAGGCGTTGAACGACGTCGTGTCCGGCAAGTCCGACGCGGCGGCGGCCGCAGGCCGGGCCAAGAAGGACGTCGACGCCATCAAGAAGGGCGTCAATTGACCACCACCGCGCCCGGCACCGGCCGCTCCCCCACCCGGGAGCGGCCGGCACCGGCCCGCCGCCGCCGCCGACCACTGACCCTGCGCCGTCGCGAGTCCCGTGCCGGGCTCGCGCTGGTCGCCCCGACCCTGCTCGTCACCATCGCGGTCATCGGCATCCCGATCGTCTGGACGGTGGTGCTCGCCTTCCAGCGGGTCCGGCTCGCCACACTGCGCAAGACCGGCCTGTTCGGCGAGTTCACCATGGACAACGTCGACCGGGTGCTGCACACCCCCGGCTTCGCCGGCACGCTGTGGACCACGTTGGTCTACAGCCTCGGCGGCACCGTCGGGTCGATCCTGCTCGGCCTGGTCGCCGCCCTGGTGGTCCGCCGCCCGTTCCGTGGCCGCACCCTGGTCCGGGCATCCATGCTGCTGCCGTACGTGGCGCCGGTCGTCGCGGTGACCTTCGTCTGGCAGGTGATGCTCGACCCGCAGCTCGGCATCGTCAACGACTGGGGCCAGCGGCTGCTCGGCTGGGACGCCCCGGTGCCGTTCCTGACCCAGGAGTCCACCGCGCTGGCCACGGTGATCGTCTTCGAGGCGTGGCGGTACTTTCCGTTCGCGTTCCTGTTCCTGCTGGCACGGCTCCAGGCGGTGCCCGGCGAGCTGGAGGAGGCCGCCCGGGTCGACGGCGCCACACCCACCCAACGGTTCCGGCACATCCTGCTGCCGCAACTGCTGCCGGTGATCGCCCTGCTCGGCGTGCTGCGCTTCATCATGACGTTCAACAAGTTCGACGACGTCTACCTGCTCACCGGCGGGTCGGCCGGCACCGAGGTGGTCAGCGTCCGGGTGTACGAGTTTCTCACCGCCCGTACCGACATCGGTGCCGCCGCCGCCCAGGCGGTCGTGCTGGCCGTGGTGCTCATCGTGTTCGTGCTGATCTACCTGCGCTTCTTCGGACGGAGGGTCAGCTGATGGACCGGGACGTCGTCGAGACGGTGAGCCTGCGCTGGCTGCGCCGTCTGGTGATCGCCGTGTTCCTGGTGATCACCGTCTTCCCCTTCTACTACATGCTGGTGCTCTCGGTGCGCCCCATCGAGCGGCTGCTGCTCGACCCGGGCTCGCTGGTGGTCGGCTTCGGCGAGCTGACCGTCGCCACGTACGCCGAGGTGCTCAGGGCCACCGACGACGGCGGCCAGGGTTTCCTCACCTTCATCCGCAACAGCGGCCTGGTCGCCGTCGCGGCGACCCTGCTCACCCTCGTGGTGGCGATCCCCGGGGCGTACGCGGTGGCCCGGCTGCGGTTCTTCGGGCGTCGACAGGTCGACTTCCTGTTCCTGGCCGTCTACCTGTTCCCGTCGATCGTCATCGCGATCCCCCTGTTCGTGGTCTTCACCCGGGCCGGGCTGCGTGGTTCGCTGTTCGGCCTGGTGCTGGTCTACATCTCGCAGACGTTGCCGGTCTCGGTCTACATGCTGAAGAACTACTTCGAGACCATCCCGGTCAGCCTGGAGGAGTCGGCCGCCATCGACGGCGCCGGTCGGCTGGGCATCATCCTCCGGGTCAGCCTGCCCCTCGCCATGCCGTCGATCATGGCGGTCGCGCTCTACGACTTCATGATCGCCTGGAACGAGTTCCTCTTCGCCCTGTTGTTCCTGGTCGACAAACCCGACCGGTGGACGGTGTCACTGGGGTTGTCCCTGCTCGCCGACGGCGTGGAGGTGCCCAAGACGGTGCTGATGGCCGGGTCGGTCGTCCTCACCCTGCCCATCGTGATCCTCTTCTTCGCCAGCGAGCGGCTGCTCACCGAGGGGCTGACCAGCGGCGCCGAGAAGGGCTGAGGGTGCCGGCGTCATCGATCGGTTGACTGTCGGCCGATGACGCCGGCCCGCGGGCCGGTCGTTCGTACGGTGGACGGGTCCGCCATTCGATCAGCCGAAGGGGCCCGTGATGAGGCACAGCCGGCCAGGCCGGCCGACCGAGACCTCCGGGCTGGACTACACCGAGCGGCTGCGACGCCTGGGCAGCGCCCGCTGGAAGCGACTACTCGACGTGCAGGCGCCCTATCGGTGGAACCTGCGTCGGCTACGACTGGGGCGCACCCTCGACATCGGCTCCGGCCTGGGCCGCAACCTGGCCAACCTGGGCGGTGACGCGATCGGCGTCGACCACAACCGGGCGTCGGTGGAGCACACCCGGGCAGCCGGCTTCGAGGCGTACACGGTGGAGGAGTTCCACCTCAGCCCGCACGCACGTCCGGGGTCGTTCGACTCGCTGCTCGCCGCGCACCTGTTGGAGCACCTGCCCGCCGAGCAGGCGCGGGAGGTCGTCGCCTCCTACCTGCCGTACGTGCGTCCCGGCGGGACCGCCGTGTTCATCACCCCACAGGAACGCGGGTACGGCAGCGACGCCTCGCACGTCCGCTTCGTCGGCTTCGCCGAGGCGGCGCAGACCTGCCGGGATCTGGGCCTCGCCGTCACCCGGCAGTTCTCCTTCCCGTTTCCCCGGACGCTGGGGCGGGTCTTCACCTACAACGAGTTCGTCACCGTCGCCCGGACGCCCTGACCTGCTCCCCGCGTTGCCAGCCGGTTCGGTTTCGGTGCTACCTGGCCCCCGACCCGGCGGATCCTCGGCATTGTCACGTCATCTGATGTCTGGCCGACGGATCGCGCACCGACGACATCGTCGACGGACCGGACGCCGAAGCTGTACCCCCGGGTGAACAGCCCGTCAGCCGCGGTTTTCGGAGACCTGCCACCGCCCGCCTCCTTCCAGTGGAGCCATTGACACATCTGATGTTCACGTTCACACTTTCGAGACGTCACGGAAACATAGGCACTCATCGTATCGATGTTGATCGCTGCAATGACAACACGGCACGACTCGCCAGTGAACGGAGCAACCGCATGCGGCGACACCCTCGTCTCCTCCGTGCGATCCCGGCGGTCCTGCTGGCCATCGTGGTCAGCGCTGCGGGACTCGCGCTCGCACCCAGCCCCAGTTCGGCCGCCAACCCGGTCGTCACCGTCGACCTGTCCGCCGGGACGGGCGCGGTCATGCACGGCGCGACCGGGTGGCTCTACGGACTGGCCTACGACAACCGGCCCGGGCCCTCGATGATGGCCGGGTTGAAGCCGCAGTACACCGGGCAGAAGGCGCCGGGCGGCCTCCAACACGCCGACGGCGACGCCTTCGAGGTCGCGCCCGACTTCCTGCAGGCCGGCGGCAAGGCCGTGATGATCTACATGCAGGACGACTACGCCCAGTGGCCCTATCCGAACAACGGCGTCAACGAGTACCTCAACCACGTCTCGGCCATCGCCAACAAGGTCAAGGCGAACCCCAACCGGAGCAGCTTCATCTACGTGCCGTTCAACGAGCCGGACTGGATCTGGTACGCCCCCAGCGGCGCCAAGCTCACCCAGTTCCTCAACGACTGGAAGCTGGTCTACCAGCGCATCAGGTCGATCGACCCGAGCGCGGTGATCGCCGGCCCGAACTTCCTCTCCTACAACAGCGCCGCGCTGCGATCCTTCTTCACCTTCGCCAAGAACAACCAGGTCGTGCCGCAGATGACGACGTGGCACGCCCTCGACGACGCGTACTTCACCAACTGGTACGCCAACTACGACGACTACCGCCGGATCGAGTCCGACCTGGGCATCGGGCGGCTACCGGTGAACATCAACGAGTACGGTCGGCAGAACAGGGACCTCGGCGTCCCCGGCAACCTCGTGCAGTACCTCGCCCGCTTCGAGACCAGCAAGGTCTATGCCTGCATGGCCTACTGGACGCCGGCCGGCACGTTGAACGAGCTGCTGACCCCGGGCGGCACGGCGAAGGCTAGCGCCTGGTACCTCTACAACTGGTACGGCACCATGACCGGCACCACCGTCCGCACCACCCTGCCGAGCCAGAACGGGGCGTTGCAGGCCCTCGCCTCGATCGACGGCAACAGGCAGCAGTCGAGCGTCATCCTGGGCGGCGCGGGCGGCAGCACGGACGTCGTCGTCAAGGGCTTCTCCTCGACGTCCTTCGGCAACACGGTCACCGTCACCGTCGCCGCGCTGGCGAACTCGGGGGCTGGCGCGTCCAACGGACCGACCCAGGTCTCCCGGACGACCGCGACGGTGTCCAACGGTCAGATCACCGTGACCGTACCGAACATGGCCGCCGCCAATGCCTACAACATCGTCGTCACAGCGGGCGGCGGTGGCGGCTCGTTCGACCCGGCCAGGACGTACCAGGTGACCAACCGCAAGAGCGGCAAGGCGTTGGAGGTCTACCCCGGCAACAGCGCGGACGGCACCGCCGTCGACCAGCGCAGCTCGACCGGCGCGGCCAACCAGCGCTGGTACCTCCAGGACGCCGGTGGGGGCTACCTCAAGGTGATCAACGCGGGCAGCGGCAAGGCTCTCGACGTCAACCAGGCCTCGACCGCGGACGGCGCGCCGGCCATCCAGTGGACCTACAGCGGCTCCGCCAACCAGCAGTGGAGCGTCGTCGACGTGGGCGGCGGCTACTACCGCCTCACGGCCCGGCACAGCGGCAAGTCACTCGACGTGACCGGCGGCTCCGTGGCCGACGGCGCGGCGGTGATCCAGTGGCCGTACGCCGGCGGCACCAACCAGCAGTGGACCATCCGGCCCTGATCGCCACCTCTCCCCTCGTCCCGGAAGGCAGGACATGCGTACCCGAGTAGCTCCTCTCGTCGTCGCCCTGCTCGCGACGGTCGCCGCGCTCCTCGTCGGCGTGGGCCCGGCCCACGCCGCCGCCGGATTCTCCGTCAGCAACGGCAGGCTGTACGACGCCAACGGCAACGACTTCGTGATGCGGGGCATCAACCACCCCTACATCTGGTTCCTCAACCAGAACAGCTCGTTCGGCACCATCAAGGCAACCGGCGCGAACACCGTCCGCGTCGTGCTCAACCGGGGGGCCGACACCGCCACCGTCGCCGCGGCCGTGACCCAGTGCAGGAACAACCGTCTGGTCTGCGTACTCGAGGTCCACGACACGACCGGCTACGCCCCGGGCAACGGCGCCGCGACGCTGGCCCAGGCCGCGGACTGGTGGATCTCGGTGCGGAACGCCGTTCTCGGCCAGGAGCGGTACGTCATCGTCAACCTCGGCAACGAGCCCTACGGCAGCGGCACCGACACCGGCTGGATCAGCCAGACGAACTCGGCGATCGGGCGGCTGCGCGGCGCGGGATTCACCCACACGCTGATGGCCGACGCGCCCGGCTACGGCCAGGACGGCGACTACCTGATGCGCAACAACGCCGCCTCGGTGCTCGCCAACGACCCGCAGCGCAACGTCATCTTCTCCGTGCACATGTACGGGGTCTACGGCTCCGCGACCCGGGTGAGCGACTATCTCACCTGGTTTGCCAACAACCGGCTGCCGCTCGTGGTCGGTGAGTTCGGCTGGCGACACAGCGGCGTCGACGTCGCCGTCGACAGCATCCTCTCCACCGCCCAGTCCCGGTCGCTCGGCTGGCTGGCCTGGTCCTGGAGCGGTAACGGAGGCAGCGACGCCGTGCTCGACCTGACCAACGGCTTCAACCCCAACAGCCTGACCTCGTGGGGCAACCGGGTCGTCAACGGCACCAACGGCCTGCGGGCGACCGCGCGGGAGGCATCCGTCTACGGCGGCGGCGGCACGGCAGGAACGATCGTCGGTCAGCAGTCACGCCGCTGCGTCGACGTGCCCGCGGCCAGCCAGACCAACGGCACCGCCATCGCCCTGTGGGACTGCAACGGCGCCACCAACCAGCGCTGGACCACGACCTCCGGCGGCGAACTCCGCGTCTACGGCAACAAGTGCCTCGACGTCGACAACCAGAGCACCACCGCGGGCGCCAAGGTGCAGATCTGGGACTGCAACGGTCAGCGCAACCAGCAGTGGACCTTCACCGGCGACGGCTCGATCCGGGGTGTGCAGTCGGGTCTCTGCCTGGACGCCACCGGCCAGGGCACCGCGAACGGCACCGCCATCGTTCTGTGGACGTGCAGCGGAACGGCCAACCAGAAGTGGACCCGAGCCTGACCGTGGGCGGCTGACGGCGTCCGACGGCGTCAGCGGATCGCTACGGCGCCACCAGCGGTGGCGGGCCGCCCGACGGGCGGCCCGCCGTGGCGTCCACGACCAATCAGAGAGGCGCAGACCGATGACAGGTGCGGCAACAACCGGCGCGGCGATCACCCGTACCGGCAGGATCTGGCTGGCGCTCGCGTGCGCTGTCGTGCTCACCGCCGGTGGTGTCGTCTGGGGTCAGAAGGCCAGCGCGGCGACGATCCAGCCGGGCGTCTGGTACCAGCTCACCAACCGGCTCAGTGGCAAGGTGCTCGACGTGACCGGCGGGTCCACCGCCGACGGCGCCGACGTGGTGCAGTACACCGACACCGACGCCACCAACCAGCAGTGGAGGTTCGTCGACGCCGGTGGCGGCTACTACCGGCTGCTCGCCCGGCACAGTGGCAAGGCGCTGGACGTGACCGGCGGATCCACGGCCGACGGCGCCGACGTGGTCCAGTGGACCGACAGCGGCGGCCAGAACCAGCAGTGGTCGGTGGTCGACACCACCGGCGGCTACGTCAAGCTGCTCAACCGGCGCAGCGCGAAGGCACTCGACGTGCAGGACCGCTCGACGGCCGACGGTGGCGACGTCGTCCAGTGGACCGACAACGGCGGCCCGAACCAGCAGTGGCTGCTGACGGTGGTCGGCACGGACCCCACGGCCCCGCCCTCGGGCACCTGGTCGGTGGCCCAGCCGGGAGTGGGCGGCACCGGCTGTGACGGCGTACGGGCGACCCTGACCCGTACCGCTGCCGGTGGGCTCACCCTCGGCGCGACCCGCAACTGCGCCGCCGCGCTGCTGCCGGCGCCGGTCGGCGTGGTGACCACCGCGGCCGACCTGGGCACCGGTCTGACCTTCACCAGCCGGGCGGACCGCGTGCTGACCTACTCGTACACGACGGTCTCCGGCAAGAGCCGGCAACGCTCCCGTACGGCGACCGAATCGAGGCTGGTCTTCTCGCGCGGCAGCGCCACGCTCACCGTGGTGCTCCGGGTGTCGGCTGATGGCGTCGCCTTCCGGTACGAGCTGCCCGGCTCCGGGACGATCACCCGCGAGGCGTCCACCTTCACCGTGCCCGGCACCGCAGTGTCCTTCCTGTCCGGCTGGCAGTCCCAGTACGAGAACCCCTACGTGCGCGGCACCGCGTCCGCGGCGGCCAGCGGCGACTACGTCCATCCGGCACTGTTCCAGGCGGGGGCGAACTGGGTTCTGCTCAGCGAGTCGGACGTCGACGGCCGGTACTCCGGCGCGCGGCTCACGCACACCGCCGGCACGGGGCAGTTCGGCATCAGGCTGGCCGACGCCCAGGTGGCCTACACCGGCGGTCTCGCCACCTCCTGGCGTACCGCGGTCATCGGCACCGCCGCCACGGTCGTCGAATCGACCCTCAACGAGGACGTCGCGCCCGCCTCGAAGATCAGCGACACGTCGTGGATCAGAACCGGCGTCTCGGCCTGGTCCTGGCTGGACGGGTACGACGCCACCCAGCGCAATCTGACCAGGCAGAAGGAGTACGTCGACTACGCCGCGAGCCAGGGTTGGGAGTACGTGGTCGTCGACGACGGTTGGAACGTCGTCACCTGGATGCCGGAGCTGGTCTCCTACGCGGCCGCCAGGAACGTCCGGATCATCCTCTGGTACCGCTGGACCGACCTGGACACCGCGACGGAACGGTCGAACGAGTTCGCCCGGATCGCCGGCTGGGGCGTCGCCGGGGTGAAGCTGGACTTCATGGAATCCGACAGCCAGTCGCGTTACCGCTGGTACGACGACGTGCTCGCCGCGGCCGCGCAGTACCACCTGGTGGTCGACTTCCACGGCTCGACGATCCCGCACGGCATCCAGCGCACCTGGCCGAACGTGCTCGCCATGGAGGCGGTACGCGGTGAGGAATACGGGAGCCGCGCCATCGGCCACGTCGTCGCGCTGCCGTTCACCCGCAACGCCGTGGGTTCGATGGACTACACGGCGATGACGTTCCAGAACACGCAGCCCAACAGCCAGGCCGCCGAGCTGGGCCTCGGCGTGGTCTTCGAGGCCGGCCTCCAGGTCTTCGGCGGATCCATTGCGGCCTACCGGTCCCGGCCGGAGGCGCAGCGCTTCCTGCGCCAACTGCCGACGGTGTGGGACGAGACCCGACTGGTCGCCGGCGACCCGACAGCCGGCCCGACCATCGCCCGGCGCAACGGCGCACGCTGGTTCGTCGGCGGTGTCTATCCGGGCGGCACGCGCACGGTCTCGGTGCCGCTGACCTTCCTGTCGTCCGGCAGCTGGCTGGTCGAGACAGTCACGGACGGCTCCGGGGGTCTGGTCCGCTCGTCCCGGACGGTGACCGCCGGCACCGCCCTGTCCGTTCCCGTGGTCGCCAACGGCGGCTTCGCGGCACAGCTGTGCCCTGCGACCGCCGGCCGCACGACGTGTGACGAATAACGAGGCCGGGCCGGATGACGCCGCGGCGGTGACCGGGTCGACCGGTCGCCGCCGCAGTGTCCGGCGGGCCGTCGGCTCCGCCTGGGACGTCGCTTTTGGGTGCTTTCATCCGGAATTTACTTTTAGTCTGATTCTCGTGGCTAATGTCGGCTCACACGTATCGGACGAAGAGAATGAATGAAGGAGCATCGATGCGACACAGACTCCTGGCCGCCGTACTGGCCGGTGCCGCCGTCTCAGCCGCGCTCGGCGCGCCGGCGTTGGCTGATCAGAAGGACACCACGGTGACGCTGACGGTGAACGCCAGTGGTGGGCTCAGCATCACCGTGCCGGCCACGGCCAATCTCGGTCAGGGCACCGAGGGCTCGACGGTCTCCGGCCAACTCGGTCCGGTCACCGTGCTCGACCAGCGGGGTTCCCTGACCCCCAACTGGAGCGCCTCGGTCATCTCGACCGACTTCAAGACCGGCGGTGGCACCTCCGGTGAGACCATCCCGAACATCAATGTGGAGTACTGGTCGGGCAACGCCACCTCGACGGCCGGCACCGGTTCGTTCGTTCCGGGACAGCCGACAGCCGCCGACCGGGTCATCATCAACGTGCCGCGCGTGGCGTTCAGCCACTCCGGCGGGTCCGGGAACAACTTCGCCACGTGGAATCCGACCCTCGTGGTGAACATCCCCGCCGGCACCGTCCAGGGCGTCTACACAGGCACGGTGACACATTCGGTGGTCTAGCCGCCTCGGTCGGCTGGTGCCGTCGGTCTCCGTAGCTCTGCTCGTGCTCGGAGTACCGGCGGCGCCAGCTGTTGCCGGGCAGTCGCCGCGGCAGGCGACCGAGACCGACGCCGGCGGGATCGGTCTGCGCCTGCTCGACATCCCGACCGAGCGGGCCGAGGATCCACGCGCCCAGGTCTACATCGTGGACCACGTACGGCCCGGAGCGACGATCAGTCGGCGGGTCGAGGTCCGCAACACGTCGTCGGAGCCGCAGAAGATCGAGCTGTACGCGGGTGCCGCATCGATCGAAGGCACCACGTTCGCTGTCCCCGACGGCCGGAAGGCCAACGAGCTGAGCGGCTGGACGCACCTCGATCAGCGGTTCGTCGAGCTCGACCCCGACGACCGGCAGGCCGTCCGCGTCGAGATCGAGGTGCCTCCCGCGGCCTCGAGGGGTGAGCGGTACGCGACGATCTGGGCCCAGGTGGTGAGCCCGCCCCAGCATGGCGGAAACGTCACCCAGGTCCACCGCGTCGGGGTACGGATGTATCTCGACATCGGTCCCGGCGGCGAACCGCCGACCGACTTCCGCATCGACGACGTGACGGCCACGCGCGGTGCGGGTGGGTTCCCCATCGTCAAGGCCCGCGTGGTGAACACCGGTGAGCGGGCCTTGGACATGACCGGCGCACTCCAACTCAGCAAGGGGTCGGTGCAGGCGGGTCCCTTCCGGTTGACCAGCGGGGCGACACTCGCCCCGGGCGGCAGCGGCGATGTCGGCATCGAGCTCGACCAGGCTCTGCCCGCCGGCGTCTGGGACGTCCGGTTGACCCTGGCCAGCGGGCCGGTGGAACACACCGCCGAAGGCCGGATCACGCTGCCGGTGCCGGGAACCGTTGCCATGACGGTCCAGCAGCCGAGGCGGCTGGTCTATCCGCTCGGCACGGCGGCCGCGGTGCTGGTGCTGCTCGCCACCGCCGCCTGGTACCTGATTCGACGGCGGTCGAGAGTGCGGCTGGCCGGGCACTCCGTCTGAACTCCCGCCACAGCGCCGCGAGCCGGCCGTCTCTCCGAGGCGGCCGGCTCGATGTCCCAGGGGACTTCCGTTTTGCCGGAAACGATTGATCTGCCAGATAGGTGTAATTTCGTCGCCTCTGGTCACCTAGAGTGGTTTTCGCATCCGGTATCGGAGCGTGAGGAGGCCGTCATGGTGGTCCGCCGGGCATCAGCGATCCGATCGCGGCCAAACGGTCGTACTCTCCGTCTCGCGCTGTTCGTGGTGGTTGGGCTGGCGGCCCCGGCGCTCGCCGCAGCGGCGGGGCCGGTCGCCCACCGGCAGGTCGCGCCACCGGCTCGCACGGTGGTGGCGGTGACGGTCGCCGACCCCCGTCCGCCCACCGGCTCCACCGGGGTCACCTTCGAGGTGGTGTCGGCCACGCCGACCGGGAAGCCCACCTCATCCCCGTCCGCGGGACCGCTGCCCGTCACCGGCGTCGGTCCGGACGCCGGTCGGCTGCTCGCGTTCGGTGCGGTGTTGGGCGGCGTTGGCGCCGTACTCGTCGCCCTGGGCGTCCGCCGCCGCCGCGACCAGCTCAGATGACCGGGTCAGCTCACCGCCGACCGGTAGGCGTCGACCACGAGTTCCGGCGACGGGATCGGGTTGGCGGGGCGCCGACGTGGCGCTGGTCGGTCCGGACGGCGGGAACCGGACCTGCCCGCCGCAGCGGCGCGGACGCCGTCAGCCGAGGACGGTGTCGGCCATGCCGATCCAGGCGCTGTACCGGCCGTTGTCCATGAACTTGGCGGTCGACAGGTAGTAACGGCCGTTCGCGCGGAACAGGAAGCAACCCTCGTCACCTCCGCTGTTGGCCCGGGTCACCGGCCCGGTGGTGCCGGTCCAGGTGGCGTTGATCCGGAAGATGTTGCCACTCTCGTAGCAGAGGTAACCGGTGCCGTCGGTGTCACGGAACAGCGAGCCGTCGATGTTGCCGAAGAGGTTGCCACCGTCGTCGCGCACGTTGACGTAGGGGCCCTCGGGCCGGCCGCTCGTGCTGCGCAGCATCGTGCTGCCCTTGGTGGCCAGGCTGTAGACGAGGTAGTAGGTCCCCAGGTACGCCACCTCCGGTGCCCACGCGCCACGGTAGGGCACACCGTGCAGGTCCCACCAGGCCCGCTCGTCGGGGGCACCGTCGCGCTCGAAGCTCCACACCAGGCCCCTCGTGACGCTGGTGTCGCGCAGCCGGACGTTGTCGACGGCCGGTGTGATGGCGGGCAGCAATCCGCTGGTGACCACCGATCCGGTGGCCTCCCGGTCGGTCGGTGGCGCTGCGACGGTCACGGTCTGCTGCACGGCGGCGGTGGCCCCGGCGACACTGCGGGCGACCGCGCGCAGCGTGTGCGGCCCCCGCGACACCGCCCTGGTGTTCCACAGCATGCCGTACGGATAGCTGGTGTCCGTCTGGGCGACCTGCCCGTCGACCGAGAACACCACACCTACCGCGACACCGCGTGCTCCCCGCAACCGCCGCGCCGTCTCCTGCTGCCGACCCCTCATCCAGACCCTCCCCCATGGCGACCTGGCGGGCGCCGGTGTCGCACCGAGCGGTGCCGGTGTCGTACCGACGTTTCGGCCGAGCTGTCGCATTGTTTCGACGCAGACACCAGATGCATTCGGGTCGCGCAGGGGGCGGCGCTGTGTGCGCCGCGCCCCCTGTGCTTCCCGTTGCTGAGGATCAGTCGTTGGGGGCCACCGTCTACCGCGGGGTGACCAGGCTGCTGGGAAACGACGCGGCCGAGGTGCCGACCGCGTTCCGTGCCGTGACGGTGAAGCTGTAGGCGGTGCCGTTGGTCAGGCCGCCGACCGTGCAGCTGGTCGCGCCGGTCGTCGAGCAGGTGGCTCCGCCCGGACGGGCCGTGACGGTGTAACCGGTGATCGACGAGTTGCCGTTGCGGGCCGGTGCGGTCCACCGCACGGAGACCTGGCCGCTGCCCGGGGTGGCGCTGACCGCGGTCGGTGCTCCGGGGGCGGAGGAGGACGGCACGGTGACGGAGATCCGGGCGGTGACCTTCTCCCAGGGGTATCCGTTGATGGTGCCGGTGATGGTCTGCGTGGTGGGCGCGCCCGCGACGATGTCGGGCGTGGTGTCCCACCGCACGTAGAGGTACTTGGTGTACGTGCCGCCGGTGCCGTCGTCGAACGTCCCGGTGCCCGGTGTCTGCGTGGGGACGGCCCGGTTGGTGGCGCTGTAGCTGCCCGTGATGGTGAAGGTGGTGGTGAGGTTGGGCATGACCGTCACGAGGACCGGCACGGTCAGCGAGGTGCCGGCGACGGTGCCCTGGATGGTGAAGCGGCCCCGGCCGGTGCCGGCCTTGGTCGGTGTGGTGGCGGTGGCGAGCTGCGTCGCGCTGATGGCCGGCCAGGTCACCGCGACCGATCCCTTCGTGTTGTCGGAGTAGCGGGCCGTCACCGTGCCGGGCAGCGCGGGCTGCTTGGTGCGGGCGGTCTTGACGGCGACCTGGTCGTAGCCGGTGATGTGCCGTCCGCTGATGCCGTCGGCGGGCACCAGGGTGGCCGTCGGACGTGCGGCGGTGACCCGGTCGGTGGGCCGGGCCACGACCCTGGCGTCCTCGACGTTCGCGGTGCCACCGGCGGGCACCCAGACACCGGTCGCCCCGCTGGCGAAGGTGGTGTCCCGCACGCTCAGGGCGGGTTTGCCACCGACGAGGACGGTCAGCAGCGATCCGTGCGCGGTGACCTTCACCAACTGCCAGGTGTTCGCGGCCAGGGGCACCGGCGACGGGGCGCTGGCGAGGGTGGTCCAGGTGCCGTTGACGCGCTTGCCGAAGGAGACCGTCCCGGTCCGGGTGTCGATGCGGGCCTGGTACATGTTGGCGTTGTCCCGCGCGCGAACCACCAGAGCGGCCTGGTCGCCCCTGGTCACCCGTAGCCAGGCCCAGGAGTCGTAGCCGCCGTCGGTGGCCCACCCCGCCTCCCCGCCGCCGAGCGCGACGAGGTCGGTGCCGGCGGCCGCGGTGGCGGCGTAGTAGCCGGACTGGCCGGAGGTGAAGGTGTTGTTCTCGACGACACCCCAGCTGCCGCCGCTGATCTGCCACCGCCAGGGGAAGGTGAACGAGCTGCGCGGGTCCGGCTTCTGGTGCCAGTCGAAGACCAGCGGCGTCTCGGTCATCCAGCCCCGGGCCTGCGACCACGAGTCGAAACCACTCTGGTAGGCCACCCGCCCGTTGTCCAGATCGGTGACCTTGACGTCGTCGAGTTGGACGAACTGACCGAGCCGGTACCCGGCGTCGGTCTGCATCTGCGGCGCCCGCAGACCGGTGTAGCCGGTGCGCCCGGCGTAGGCGCCGGTCGCCGTGTACGAGAGCACCTGGCTGCCGTTGATCGACGCGGTGATCGTGTTGCCGGACGCCGTCACCACGACGCTGTACTCCTGGTCGGGCTTGAGAGTGAGCGACGACGGGCAACTGGCCAGGCTCGTGGTGCCGTAGTCGGCCATCAACTGGCAGGAGGTGCTGGCCGTGTTGCTGCGTCCCTCGGCGGTGCGGGACGGGTCGAGCCGGAAGTGGAAGGCCTGCTTGGTGTCCTCGTTGGCCCGGAACACCAGGGCGCCCGAGGTGCCGTGGATGAGGTTGATCTTCGCCTCGTACCGCAGGTTGGTGAGTTTGGCGTTGGTGTTGTAGACGGTGGTGTCGCCGTAGAAGGGGAAGACGAACCCCACCAACTTGAGCTTGCCGTCGATCACCCGCCAACCCTCGGAGCCGTAGAGGACGTCCTCGTCGGCGGCCTCGCTGCCGTAGTTGAAGTCGTTGGTCTCGATGCTGTTGGCGGTGTGCTCGACCGACGGCACGTGAGCGAGGGTCTGGATCGGTAGCGACGACCCTTCCAGCCGCAGGGTGTGCACCGAGTTGGACAGGCCGGTGGCGCGGAAGACGGTGCCACCGCCGGACAGGGCGACGGACGGCGCGAACGTCACACCGTCGATCAGCGCCCGGGCGGTGCCGGTGGAACCGGTGGGAACCGTCCAGGCGACCGACGTGCCGTCGAAGGTGTACTCCTTGGCGCCGGTGCTGCTGACGATCTGACTTGAGGTGCCCGGGACCGACGTCCAGCCGCCCTCGTGGTTCGCGGTGGTCAGTTTGATGTTGACGACGCCGTTGTGGCGTACGACGAGGCTGTAGGTGTGGCTGTTCGGGTTCCACTGTTCGGTGTAGGTGTAGCGGTTGCGGTCGTAGCCCGAGATGGTCAGGGTCGGCCTGGTGGCCACGTCGAACCGCATCGTGGTGGTCCGCAGCGCGGCGTCCTGCGGGTTGGGCACGTAGGCGTACTTCACGAAGTTGCGGTTGAACTCCATGTCCCGGGTGCCGCCGGGCTTGAGCAGGTCGGCCTCGCGGTCGGTGCGGAAGTTGTCGAGCAGCACCGAGATCGCCGATCCGCTCTCGGTCACCGCGGCCCAGGTGTGCGGCGTGATCTCGGGCATCTCCAGTCGGCTGAACGTGCTGCCGCCGAGCAGGAGGTTGGCGTCCTCGGTGAAGTTGTCCCGGTCGTTGGTGTTGTAGACCAGCCAGTTGGCACCGGCCTTCTGCACGAACGCCTCACCGGTGGAGATCTGCGGGTACCGGCTGTTGAACAGGGCGTTGCGGGCATCGCCGTAGTACAGGGCAGGGTCGTAGCTGCTCTTGGTCAGGACCGTGTCGAAGCGTGTCAAGAGGCTCGACGGCGCCCGGGCCGGGATCCGCGGGATGATGTTGTAGCGGCCGTTGGACCGGAGGTAGAACCACAACCCCTTCTGCACGGCGGTCAGGGACGGGCTCTTCTCGTACATCGAGTAGAACGTCGTGCGGTTGGGGTTGCCGCTGCGGCCGGGCGACGTGGAGTCGCCGAGGGTGGAGATCGCGCCGCCGGTCTCCGAGTAGGCGACCTTGGTACGCGAGATGACCTCGTCACGGGTCGGCGACTTCTGCGTCAGGATGTGCCGGATCGCCGGCAGGATCGACTGGTAGAAGTACGGCGAGAACAGGCTGCCCGTGGTGGGGATGTCCAACTGGTTCTCGAGGTGGAACACCGTGGCGCCGTTCTGCCACTGGTCGAGCATCATCATCGATGAGATCGGTTCGGCGATGCTGCGTGACCACCGGTCGCCACAGTTGCTGTAGCTGCCGGGGTTGACGGCGAAGTAGCCGCATCCGTAGTAGGGGTACCCGTCGAAGTAGGGCCCCCAGTTGTCGAACGCGCCGGCGAGCCACGCGCCCTGCGTCCAGGCGTTGACCGCCTCGAAGTTCTCGTGGAAGTTCTTCGGGTTGAAGATGAAGTTCTTGGCGTAGCGGGCCGCGGTGTTCCAGTTCGTCTGGTTCTCCAGACGGTTGGCCAGCAGGTTGCCCTCCTCCAGCGAGCCGAGCACGTGGAAGCCGCCGTAGTTGTTGGCCAGTTGCAGGGCCTGGTCGAGATCGCCGAGGGTGCTGGTGAGTTCGGAGACCACGGTGCCCATGAAGTGTGGGTAGCGCTGGTACAGCGACTCGGTGAAGCTGAACTTCGAGGAGCTCTTGGTGATGCCCTCTCCCCAGAGGATGAACACGGGGATCCCGAGCGAGTCCGCCTCTCGGACGTTGTCCTCCAGCCAGGCGGCCGACATGGCGGTGTTGTTGTCCGACAGCGCCGTGTGGCCCTGGTGCAGGACGAAGCCGATGTTGTGTTTCACGTCGTCCGGCACCGACGCCCACAGCTGCGCCATCGACCAGCCGCTGTTGTAGTTGCGCTTGAAGCCGGGTGTGTGGCCGAGGTCGTTGCCGATGTTCAGCTGGGTCAGCAGCAGCGGGCTGGCGCTCCCGACCGTCATCCGCATCGGCGCGTCGGCGCGGGGGGCCGCGGCCAGCGGGATCGCGGCGGCCCGGAGCGTGTCGACCGGGGCGGCCTGTGCCGGCGCGGAGGTGAGCAACTGGACGGGTGTGACGGCCAGGGCAGCGACCAGCAGCCCGGCCAGGATCCGCCGAGGCGTCGACGGGCGGTGTCGGCGGGTGGGACGGTGGGTGGTGTCCGGGGCGTTTGACCGGACGCGGAGCAGGAGCCGCGGGCGCATGGGGCCCTCCGATCGGCGGTGGTGGTGGGTTCGGGTGCGGGGGACGGGGTTCAGGCGATCCGCCAGTAGGCGGCGTACCGCTGGTGGTGCGTGGAGAACATCGGACGCAGCGACACGTTCCCGCTGGTCGTCGTGGCGGTGTAGTGCAGCGGTTCGGAGGTGTCCCGAACCAGCGATCCGGCTCGCAGCGTCGGCAGGACGCCACCCAGATCGGTGGCGCCGTACTCGCCGACGAGCAGGATCGGCCCGAGCCGCACCGATCCGACGCTGGCGTCGTCGTTCGCGCGCGGGTAGGTGAGCGCGGCCCGGATGGTGACCTCGACGGTGTCGCCGGAGGCCCACGTGCGGTCGATGGTCAGGTAGGTGCCGGGGGTCGCGGTGACCGGGAACCCCGTGCCGTTGAGCTTGACGGTCAACCCGGTGGTCCAGGACGGCACCCGCACCTTGAGCGCGATGTGGCCCGCGCCGGTGACGGTCAGCCTGCTGATGAAGGAGGACGGGAACGTGGTGTCCTGGCGGATGGTGATGGCGCGACCGGGCCAGCGCAGCTCGGAGGGGACGAACAGGTTCCAGTACAACGTCTCGCCGGCGTACGCGTAGATGCTGTCGGTGTACTTCGTGTTGGACTCCATCCCGGTGCCCTGACAGCAGCTGAACGTCGAGTAGTCGGTGCTGTAGGTCTTGATTCCACCGGCTCGCAACGGAATGAAGTAGGCGTAGCCGCCACCGTTGGCCGCGGTCGGATCCTGCTGGGCGAGGATGTGGTTGAACAGGGCGTGCTCGTAGTAGTCGAACAGATCGGCGCGGGCCGGGTTGGTGAAGAACAGCTGTCGGGTCAGCCGCAACGTGTTGTAGGTGCAGCAGCCCTCGCAGTTCTTGTCGGTGAGGGTGGCGGCGATCTGGTTGGGGTCACGCCAGAACTCGTTCTGTGAGCTGCCTCCGATCGCGTACGTGTAGCGCGTGGTGAGGATGTCCCAGAAGTTCGTTGCGATGTCCCGATTGCGGGTGCTGCCACTGGCGTGGTAGTCACGCAGCGCGGTCAACGCGGTCGGCAGGTGGGTGTTCGCGTGTCTGCCCCGCAGGCTGTCCTGGTGTGACGCCAGCGGGTCGGTGAAGGTCGGCTTCACGAACCGACGAGCCGTGGTCAGGTGATTGACGTCGCCGGTGAGCTGGTAGAGGTTGATCAGGGCCTCACCGATGCCGCCGTACTCGCTGTTCTGCGTGTTGGCGAGCTTCGTGGCGTCCAACCTGGCGGTGCGGGCGCGGACCCAGCCGGCCAGCGCCAGGGCGACGGTCAGCGCCTGCGCGTTGCCGGCCAACAGGTGCATGTCGAGCAGGCCGGCGAGGATCTTGTGGATCGTGTAGTAGGGCGCCTGCACCCGCTGCGCCGTCTCCACCCGGTCGAAGAAGCTTTCCGGGAACGCCGACAGGTAGCCGGCTCCGAAGCCGCGCGAGGTGGCCCGGGACTGGCAGCTGGCCAGGGTGCTGACCAGGTAGTCGCCCCTGGTCTTCCAGGCGGCGTTACCCGTGCTGGCGTACGCCTGGGCAAGGGCGGTCATCAGGTGCCCGGTGGTGTGGCCGCGCAGGTCGTGGCTCGGCGCGTCCCAGCCACCGACCGCCTGGGCGTTCGAGCTCAGTCCGTAGTTGAGCCGGAAGATGTGCAGCATCCGGTCCAGGTCGAGGAACGACAGGTAGGTCAGCGTGCGGTTCGTGTTGTCGAGCAGGCGTCCGGGAAGCAGGCGCACGGCGCTCAGCGGGAACGGGTAGGCCGAGACACCGGTGTCGACCCGCGCTGCCCCCTGCGCGGCGCTGCCGGCGGACGCCTCGGTCGCCCCCGCGAGCGGGAGCCCGGCCGCCACCGTCGCGCCACCGGCCTTGAGTAGCGTGCGCCGCCTGACCGGCTCCGAATGACTCCCATGTATAGACATATGCCTATGTTATGTCAATTGTAATGGTATGGGCAAGATGGGCGGCAAGGCGCACCGTTGTGGTCCAGGTGCCGTACCGGACCTGCACCACACGGTCGCCGCCGGCCCGCACCGTCACCTCCCGCAGTACTCCGTCGCTCCACCAGGCGTCCACCGTCACCCCGCCGCGCGCGCGCAGGCCGGAGAAGGACCCGTCCCGCCAGGCGGTGGGCGCGGTGGGCAGCAGGTGCACCACGGTGGTGTCGGCCGTCGTGGCGTGGGACTGCATCAACAGCTCGGCGATCCCGGCGGTAAGCCCCAGGTTGCCGTCGATCTGGAACGGCGGGTGGGCGCAGAACAGGTTGCGGTAGACACCGGCCGGCGCCGTCATGGACGGCTCGTCGGACGCGTCGTCGGCCATCGGGGACAGGAACATCCGCAGCATCTCCTGGGCACCGTCCACGTCGCGGAGCCGGGCCCGCAGGGCCAGCCGCCATGCCAGCGACCAGCCGGTGGACTTCGGGCCCCGGTCGTCGAGGGTCACCCGCGCGGACGTGGCGAGCGCGGGAGCGACGTCGGCGTCGATGGCACCGGCCGGATAGACGCCGAAGAGGTGCGAGGTGTGCCGGTGCTCCGGCTCGGTGTCGAAGACGTCCGTCGCCCATTCGGCCAGCCGGCCGTCGACGCCGACCCGCTCGGCCGGTAGACGCCCGAGCGCCGCCGTGGCGCGCTCGGCCCAGGCGAGGTCGTCGGCGTCGGGATGGGGCAGGGCGGCGAGGAGGTCGAGCCCGCGGCCCAGCAGGTCACGGATCAGCGCCAGGTCAGCGGTCGACGAGACGGTCACCGCGGCCGGCTCGCCGTCCGCGGCCAGGTAGTGGTTCTCCGGGGAGGTGGCGGGCGAGGTGCCGAGCGTGCCGTCGGGAAACTCGGTGAGCCAGGCGAGGCAGAACTCGGCCGCCGACCTGACCAGCGGCCACGCCTGCTCGACCAGGAAGGTGGTGTCGCGGCCGTAGTCGTAGTGGTCGAAGGCGTGCCGGCACAACCAGGCGGCGCCCAGCGGCCAGAACGACCAGGCCGGGTCGCCGTCCCCCTCCCCCGCCGGCAGCGCGAAGCACCACGCGTCGGAGTTGTGGTGCAGGGTCCAGCCGGGCGCGTCGTACCGGTTGCGGGCGACCTCGGCGCCCCGGCGCCGGGCGTGCCCCAGCCAGCGCAGCAGCGGCGCGTGGCACTCCGGCAACCCGGCGACCTCCGCGGACCAGTAGTTCATCTGCAGATTGATGTTCGTGGTGTAGTTGCTGCTCCACGGCGGCCGCACGTTCTCGTTCCAGATGCCCTGCAGGGTGGCCGGCAGGCCACCCGGCCGCGAGCAGGAGATCAGCAGGTAACGACCGTATTGGAAGACCAACGCGGCGAGCGCGGCGTCGGGTTGGCCGGCGGCGTGATCGCGGACCCGGAGGTCCGTGTCGCGCGCCCCGGTGGAGGCGGACTCGCGGCTGTCACCGAGCCGCAACCGGACCCGTCCGAACAGCGCGTCGTGGTCGGCCCGGTGCTCGGCGCGCATCCGCTCGTACCCGCCGCGGGACAGGGCGCCCACCAACCGGTCGAGCCGGTCGTCGAGTTCAGCGCGCAGCCGGTCCACGTTCCCGTGCGGCGCGGTGAACGGGTCGACGTAGTCCGTCACCGTCGACAGGACGAGCACCACGTCGCCGTCCCGCGTGGCCAGGCCGGCGGCGCGCCGCCAGCCGGCGCCCTCCATGGCCAGCGCACGGACCCCGACGATCGCGGTCACCGCGGCACCGGGTGTGGGGTCGTACCGGATCGGATCCGGCGACGACTCGTGTGGTGGCACCACCTGCGAGGGCATTCTGATGATGCTCTCGATGCCGCCCACCGACCGGTCGGGCGAGGTCCACACCCGCGTGCGGCCGGTGGGATGCGGTGTGCTGACCGTGATCCGCAGCGACGTACGCGCCGAGCTACGCCGACGCAGGATCATGGCCTGCGCCGGCGCGCTGATCCACGCCTCCTGCTGGAGGTGCCCGTCGTCGAGGCGATAGGCGTGCTCGGCGACGGCGTCGCCCAGGTGCAGGAGACGGCGGTACCCGGGCGGCGTCGCCGAGTGGTCGGCGGCGTCGTCGGTCAGCCACAGATCGGCCAGCGCGACGTACGACTGGCTGTGCCCGGACTGGAGGCGGCGCAGCAACGCCTCCCCGGCCCGCACGTCGCCGTCACTGAGCGCAGCCCGGGCGTCGGCGATGATCCGGGGGCCCTCGCGCCTGCCAACCAGCGGGGTACCCGCTGCGGTGCCCGGAGCCCCCGACCAGCAGGTCTCGTCGTTGAGCTGGACCCGGTCGCGCCCCACACCCCCGAAGTACATCGCGCCCAGCCGGCCGTTTCCCAGCGGCAGCGCGTCGGTCCACCGGCGGGCCGGGCTGGAGTAGCGCAGCACGGTGCTGGCGGGGTCCACCGACGTGTTCGGTGTTGTCATTCCTTCGTACCCCCACTGGACAGGCCGCCGATGATGTGCCGCATGCCGAACAGGACGATCACGATGGCCGGTATCGCGAGCAGCACGAGGCTGGCGTTGTAGCGGGCGATGTCGGTCGGTGAGGCGCCGAGACCGGTGTTGAGGGTGGCGACGGCCTGCGCGGCCGTCTGCATACCGCGATCCCGAAGGAAGATCGACGGCCACATGAAGTCCTGTAGGGACCAGACGAAGCACAGCACGGACAGGTTGATCAGGGCAGGCCGGCACAGTGGCAGGAAGATGCTGCGGAAGACGCGCAGGTGCCCGGCCCCGTCGACGCCGGCCGCCTCGAACAACGCGGGTTGCAGGTTGCGGCCGAAGTTGCGCATGAGGAGGACGCCGAACGGGATGGTGATCGCGGCCTCGGGCAGCGCCACGCCGAGGTAGCTGTTGAACAGACCCAGCTCGTTGTTGATCCGGTAGGCCGGAACGATCATCGCGGCGGCCGGGATGGCCAGGAACAGCAGGGCCACCGCGAACGCGAGGTCACGGCCCGGCCAGCGCAGGATCGAGAAGGCGTATCCGGCGGAGGTGGAGACGACCACGACGGCGACGGCGTGCAGGAGGCCGACGATCAGCGAGTTGAGGTAGGTACGCGGGATCGAGATGTCGCCGACCGGGTCGGTGAACAGGGAGAGGTAGTTGTCGAACCCGTGCACCTCCAGGGACTTGCGGATGGCGGCGTACAGCGGGAAGGCCCACAGGGCGGCCATGACGGCGAGGATCGCGTACATGACCGCCTGGTCGCGGCGTGAGGTGACGGCCCGTGCGAGGACGGCGCCGTGGGTGCCGTCGTCGTGCTGGCCGCGAGCCGCGGCGACCGGCTCGGCCGGCGGCGCGGCGGCGCGATCGGGACGGACGTCGGTGATCGAGGTGCTCATCGGGTTGCCTTGTTTCGAGGACGGGTGACGGCCAGCTGGACGAGCGCGATGACGAACGCGACCAGCAGGATCGCCACGGCACCGGCGGCGACGAAGCCGGTCCGTGGTCCGGGGTCGGTGCTGAAGCGGTAGAGGAAACTGCCGACGATCTCCGTGCTACCCGCCGGGCCGCCGCCGGTGGAGAACAGGACGACCTCCAGCGCCCGGAACGAGCCGAGGAGCAGCGAGAGGATCACCGTGAGGTGGGTGGCGGTCATCATCGGGTAGACCACCGACCGCATGATGCGGAACGTGCCGGCGCCGTCGAGCAGGGCGGCCTCGATCGTGTCGGTCGGATACACCGACAGGTCAGCGGTGTAGTACATGATCGGCAGGCCGATCAGATAGCAGAAGATCGCCGCGACCGAGGCGAACGCCAGCCCTGGCTCGGTGAGCCAGGGCTGGGCGAGCCGTTCGAGCCCGACAGCGGTCAGTGTCTGGTTGAGGGCGCCGAACTGCTGCTGGAGCATCGATCCGAAGATCGTGGACACCAACGACAGGGGCATCAGCGCCGGGACGATGAACAGGACGTAGAGCAGCTTCTTCGGGCCCAGCCCGACACTGATCGCGTACGCGACGAAGAAGGCGATGGTCAACGCCGCCGCGATGCTCACGGCGCCGAACAGCAGGTTGTTGAGCACAGCTCGACGGAACGTCTCGTTGGCCAGCAGCAGCCGGTAGTTGTTCGCACCGACGTCGACGGAGTTGACGAAGGACAGGCTGACCCGGGTCGTGCTGGTGCGGGCCAGAAACCAGAACCCGTATCCGAAGAAGCCGAGGTATACGACGAGCAGTGGGCCGAGGAAGAGCGTCGCCGCTCGCCCGTCGGTACGTCGTCGGATGCGTCCGGATGCCATGGTCACGATCCTTTCCGAGCTAGCTGTAGAGGCCGCTGTCGAGATCCTTCTGGGCCTTGGCCGCGGCGTCCTTGGCGGACAGGCGGCCCTGGGCGACCTCCAGGACGTACTTGCCGACCTGGGCGGAGAAGGAACTGAGGTTGTTGCGGTCCGAGCTCGGCTTGTTGATCAGATCCTGGATCTGCTGGTAGCCCTGCTCGGCCGTGCTGTCCCCGGTGAGCACCGACGCGTCGAGCTTCCAGTTGGTGGCGGCCGGCACGAACCCGAGACCGTCGGCCCAGAGGTTGACCCCCTCGGCCTGCGTGGCGTACGCGATGAACGCCGCGGCCGTGGCCTGGTTCTGCGCGGTGGTCGGGATGCCCCAGGTGACGTCGAGGAACGAGCGCAGCGATCGGCTCGCCGGATCGTCGGACGGGACCGGTACGACGCCGACCGAACTGATCTTGATGCCGTTCGTCTGCCGGAACGACTTCTTGAGCAGGCCGGCCTCCCATGACCCGTTGCACACGAGAGCGGCCTTGCCGGTGTTGAAGGCGTTCATCGCGTCCGTGTAGCCGAGGTCGAGGCTGGAGCGCTGCAGCGTGCCGTCGGTGAAGAGCTGACCGTAGCGGGCGAGGGCCTCCACGTAGGGCGCCTGGTCCCACTTGCCCTTCTCGTAGCGGACGGAGTTGAAGAATCCGGGGTTCTTCTGACCGGCCATCGTGAGCACGAACTCGTCCTCGAACCAGGTGTCCGCACCGGAGGGCTTGACCAGGGTGAGCACCCCGGGCGCCTTGGTCTTCAGGGCGTCGCTCAGGGCCTTGACGTCGGCCCAGGTCTGCGGCGGCTGCGCACCCGCCTTGGCCAGGAGGTCACCGTTGTAGAAACACACCGCCGATCCCGTCGAACCGAACGGGACCGAGTACAACTGGCCCCCGGTGTAGAGCTTGCGTGTCTGCTCGACGGTGGCGGGCTTGTAGCCGGCCAGGCCGTTGGTCAGTTTGGACTCGTAGCTCGAGACGGGGAGCAACTTGCTCTGCACCTCGGCGGCGAACTGGCTGGGCTGCACGCCGAGCACGTCGATGTGTTCGCCGGAGTTCAGCGCGAGCTGGGCCTGGGCCTTGAAGTCGTCGCGCTTGATCACCTTCGAGTTGACCGTGACGCCGGTCTTGGCCTGGAAGCCCGCGGCGAGTTTGGTCATGGCGTCGGTGCCGGGGGCGCCGTCCCAGGTCCAGACGGTGATCGCACCGCCGACCTCGCCGGTGACGGCAGATGGTTGTGGCTTGCTGCTGGCCTCGTCCGCCGACGAGCCGCAGCCGGCCAGGGTCAGGGCGGTCAGCGTTATCGCGACGGTGAGTGGTCTGACAAGTTTCACCGAGCCTCCAAGCGGTTCGGGGAGCAATGATTGGTCTGACCACTTGACGCTCGGAGAACCGCAGAGGGCGGCAGCGCCTCGTGTGTCATGCTGATTAAATCGGCTGACTGACCGCGTGTCCAGCGCCACAATCGGGATTTCCCGCCGCGCGGGTTGCGCGGGCGTCGCATCTGTATTGATCCGACCAATCCGCCCGGCTTCGACTGGTCCTACCAATCGCCTACCATGGCGGCATGGCGTCCTCGCACTACAGCCAGGGGCGGTCGGCGGCCGAATGGGCGTTGCACCAGATCCTCGACCTCATCCAGGCGCGCACCCTCGGCCCCGGCGACCGGCTGCCGCCCGAGCGTGACCTCGGAACCCAACTGGGTGTGTCCCGGGGCTCGGTTCGCGAGGCCATCAGCGCTCTGGTGACGATGGGCGTGCTCGAGGCACGGCACGGCGCGGGCGTCTTCGTCACCTCGCTCGAGCCGGTGACAGTGCTGCCCAGCCTCACCCACGTGCTGGGCATCGTCGCCATCGATCACGCCGCCGAGATCGTCCGGTTGCACGGCCAGGTCGAGGGTGCCGCTGCCGCGCGGGCGGCGGCCCGGTCGACCCCGTCCACCATGGGCCCACTGACCCAGGCGCTCGCCGAACTACGGTTGGCCGCTCAGGAACCGGAGTCACGGGGGCACCACGACCAGTTCAAGACGACCATCTCACGGTTGTCGGACGATCGATTCCACCGCGCGATAGCAGCCATCGCGCAAGACGGTGTCGCCGAGGGAATGATCATGCTGCTCCGCGGCTGCCGGGACCCGCGCGCGCTGGGCACGTCGGGCTGGCACCTCGAAGCCCACGAGGCACTCGCGCGAGCCATCGGCGACCACGAGCCCGATGAGGCGCGCAACCTCGCCGAGCGGCTCGTGCTGACCGAGAGCCAGCCCCGCGCGGACCCTGCTCTGCGGCCCACGGCCACCGGCACGCGCCCGTCGCCCACGGTCCCCCGAACCAGCCAGCCAGAGGCACCCCACGAGATCCACCCGATGCCGTCCTGGTTCGGCGCCGCCAAACTCGGGATCATGGTGCACTGGGGTGTCTACACGGTTCCCGGCTGGGCACCCGTGCCGCCACCAGCCGACACCCCCATCCGCTCCGGCAGCGTCGAAGGGCCGGCGAACCAGTACTTCGCCGAGTGGTACCAGGCCGCCGCGGCCCAACACGGCAGCGCCACCGCCGAGTACCACCAGCGGATCCATGGTGGCCAGCCGTACCAGCACTTCCGGCCGACGTTCGAAGAGATGTCCGCGCGCTGGTCCCCGCCGGACTGGGTCGCCGACTTCGCCGCGGCCGGAGCCCGCTACGTGGTCATGGTCGCCAAACACCACGACGGCTACCTCCTCTGGCCGTCGCGGGTCCGACACCCGCGCGACGAGCGCTGGCGCTCTCCCCGCGACATCCTCGGCGAGCTCGGCGCCTCCGTCCGCCGGGCCGGCATGCGGTTCGGTGTCTTCTACTCCTCCGGCGAGGACTGGTCCTACACCGGCGGGCCCTCCGGGCCCGGCTCCGATGTCGAGACCAGTCGCCCCGCCGGCGGGGACTACGCCCGATACGTGGAGGCGCACTGGCGAGAGCTGATCGACCGGTACCAGCCGGACGGGTTGTGGAACGACACCGGTTATCCCGAGGCCGGCGACGCGCGGAGGCTCATCGAGGAGTACCGGGTCAAGGTGCCGGAGGGCGTGGTGACCGACCGGTTCCGCACCTCCTCCGCCGAGCTCTCCACCCCTACGTCGCGCGACCTGCCCTGGGAGTCGATCCGCCCGATCGGGCTGTCGTTCGGCTGGAACCGGCAGGAAGATCCGGGACGGGCCCTGTCCGGCCCTGAGCTGACCCTGACCCTGCTGGACGTGGTGGCGAACAACGGAAACCTGCTGCTCGGCGTCTCACCCGACGACACCGGGTCACTGCCGGCACACCAGCGGGCCAGTCTGCGCTACCTCGGGGACTGGCTGGCCAGGTTCGGTGAGGCCATCTTCGACACGACGGCCTGGCGTCGCCCGACGACCCGTACCACCGACAGCCGTGCGGTCTGGTTCACCTGCCGCGGCGACGACCTGTACCTCATCGTCGAGGCGGCCACCGAAGGCGACATCGAGCTCGTCGACGTGCACCTCGACAAGGACCGGACGATCGTCAGTCTCGAACCCACGGCCGCCGTCAAGGCCGTGCCCGGCCGCCACGGCACGGTGCTGACCCTTCCGGCCGCGCCGCCGAACAGCCCGGTGACCGTGCTCCGGATCAGCGGACGCTGACCCCCTCTCCCCTGGTCGCCCGCCGCACTCCCGCCGGCCCGGTTACGGTGACCGCATGGCCAACCCGACCCGCTGGGCGACCGAGACCGGCCCGGAGCACTCCCAGTGGTACATCGACCGGTTCCGGAAGCTCGCGGCCGAGGGCGCGGACCTGGCCGGCGAAGCCCGGCTGGTGGATGCCCTGGTGCCGCCCGGCTCACGGATCCTCGACGCCGGCAGCGGCACCGGCCGGGTCGGCGCCGCGCTGGCCCGGCGTGGGCACACCGTGGTCGGGGTGGACGCCGACCCGGCGTTGGTGGCAGCAGCCCGCATCGACCATCCCGACCCGCTCTGGCTGGTCGCCGACCTGGCCGAGCTGGACCTGCCCGCGGCCGGTGAGACCGAACCCTTCGACGCCGCGGTGCTGGCCGGCAACGTGCTCGCGTTCGTCGCTGCCGGCACCGAGCCGGAGGTGCTGCGCCGACTCGCCGGGCACCTGCGTCCGGACGGCGTGCTGGCGGTGGGCTTCGGCACGGCACGCGGGTATCCCCTGACCGCCTTCGACGCCGACGCCGCCGCCGCCGGGCTCCGACTGGAGCACCGCTTCGCCACCTGGGACCTGCGCCCGTGGCGCGACGACGCCGATTTCGCGGTCACCATCCTGCGCCGCCCGGCCGCCTGACGCCCGACCCGGCACCCGCCGCGACGCCGAGCCGTGAGGCCCGAGCCGTCAGACCCGAACCGTCGGGCCCGAACCGTCAAGCGGGGGCGGCGACGGCCCGCGCGGCGGCCGGGTCCAGGGTCGCGCCGGTCGGTACCAGGCTGACCAGCCCGGCCGGCAGCCGCTGCGGACGCACGTCGCGGTAGCCGAGCATCGCCAGCACGCCCCGGTCGGCCAGCACATACCGCCGACCCAGGTCGGTGACCACGGAGACGGCGCCGCCGGACGCACCGGGTGCCGCGGCGGCCTCGACCACCGCGCCGCGGCCCGGCTCCACCACCACGTGGTCGGCCAGCACTGTGCCGCCGGCCGGCGCGGTGCGCGGCACGGCGGCCAGATCAGGCAGCGGTACGCCCCGCCGCACCTCGCTGGCGCCGCCGTCGTCGCCGACCCGGGTGCACAGCGCGGCGTCGTCACCGGCCGCGAGCCGGGGCGGGGTGGGCGGCGGGGCGGTCGGACCGCCGGGGGTCAGATCGGGCACCGTGGGCAGCGCGGCGAACCGGCCCAACGTCATCGGGTCCGGCTCGCCCTGCCCGGTGCTGGCCAGCAACAGCCCGGCCTGCAACTCGGTGATCCCGGCCAACCCCGCATCGAGCGCCACCGCGTACTGCCGGCCGCCGCCGGAGTTGCGCACCAGATAGACCCGGCCGATCGTGGCGTCGGGCACCCCGGTGGCGGGTCGGCCCAGGCCGGGCAGGGCGAGCGGGGCCAGATCGACGCCGGCGGCCAGCGAGTTGAGCAGGGCGGGCGCCACCGGCACCGCTCGATCCCGGGTGGTCGCCAGCGCCGCCAACACCCGGCTGGGATCGCGGATCAGGTAGCGCCGCTCATGCCAGACGAGGTGCAGCCCGCCGCCGGGGTCGCGCAGCAGCAGCGCCTCGTCGCCCAGCGGCAGGCCGCCGCCGGGCTCGGTGCCGATCAGCAGCGCGGAGCGGGGCGCGTCGCCACCGGCCGGTACCGCCGAGCAGACCGTCCACGCGGTGGTCGCCAGCCGGCCCGGGGCGGGCAGCGAATCCGGCGCGTCGGCGATGCCCAGCGGCAGCCCGCGCGGCACGCCGTCGATCGAGCGGCGGGAGACCAGCACGGTCTTCGACCGGTCCGCGCCGACGATCAGCAACGCCGACGCGTAGTTGAGCACCGGGTGCAGCTTCTGCTCGCGGTAGACGAACCGGGCGCCGGACTCCTTCTCCACGATGACCGCGCCGGTGTCGCGCCAGCCGCTGCCACCGCCGGCGAAAAGGCCGTAGAGCGCGAAGCCGCCCAGCCCGATCACCGCGACCAGGACACTGGCCAGGCCGGCGCCGGCCAGCCGCCGGAAAGGCGACTGAGCCGGGTCGGTCTCGCGCATCACCAGAGCGGCAACCGCCCGCTGGACGCTGAACTGGTAGGAGTGCAGCTGGTCCTGCCGCGACGGCATGAGGTTCCCTCCGATGGATGGGCCGGCCACAGGATATGCGGTGCGTCGATGTCCCGCGGACCCTGCGTGGCCGTCGCCGTCCCGGCCGGTACCATCCGGGGACGAATCCGGCGGCGAGAGGGCACCCGTGGGCGCGCGTTTCGAGGAGCTGGCCTGGCGGGAGACCCCGATCGGTGCGATCAGCCTGCGCCGGCGTCGGGACCCGGCGCTGCAGGTCGAGGTGTACGAGGTCAAGCTCGACGACGATTTCCTGATGTCCAGCCTCTTTCCCGTCGCGGAGATCGAGCTGGCCCGGCTGGGCCTGGCCCAACTGACCGGTGACACGCTCGACGTGGTGGTGGGCGGGCTCGGGCTCGGTTACACCGCCTGCGCCGCGCTGGACGATCCGAGGGTGCGTTCGCTGCTGGTGGTGGAGGCCATCGAGGACGTGATCGACTGGCACCAGCGCGGCCTGCTCCCGTTCGCGGCGGGGCTCGCGGAGGATCCACGTACCCGGTTCGTGCGGGCCGACTTCTTCGCGGCGGTGGCCGGCGACGCCGGGTTCGACGCCGAGGTGCCGGAGCGACGGTTCGACGCCGTCCTGCTCGACGTCGACCACTCCCCGCGCAACGTGCTGCACCCCAGCCACGCCGCCTTCTACGCGCCGGACGGGCTGCGCCGGCTGGCCGCCCGGCTACGCCCGGACGGGGTCTTCGCGCTCTGGTCGGACGACCCGCCGGACGCCGAGTTCACCGCGGCGCTCACCGAGGTGTTCGTGACCGCACAGGCGCACGTCGTGCCGTTCGCCAACCCGCTGACAGGTGGCCAGTCCGCGAACACCGTCTACGTGGCGCGCGCCGACAGCTGAGCCCGATCAAGACCCGGCGCAGCCGTCCAGGCGCCACCCGCCGACTCGGCACGTCGCTCGGGCATGGTGTCTGCCGAACGGGGAACCTGAAGCCGGGCACGCCGCGCCAGGCGCGGCCGGTTACGGGAGGTCGAGATGCGCGCACTGCTCTGGGTCGTCGGCGTGGTCGCTGGCGTGCTGATTCTGCTCGGGTTGATCCTCGAGGCCGTCCGCTGGCTGATCATCATCGGTCTCATCGCACTGGTCATCGTGATTATCCTGGGCGTGGTCAAGGGTCGGCAGGCGATGCAGCACCAGGCCCGCCGACGATGACGGCCGGCCCGGTCAGAACCAGTCCGGGCGCATGTCGAGGCTCGTCCGGTCCCGGCTGTCCAAGAGGTCGAACTGCGGGCCGGTGCGCGGCAACTCCACGGTGAAGAAGTAGCGCGCGGCCTGCCGCTTGCCGGCATGGAACGCGTCGCCGGACCCCTCCTGCGGCAGGGCCAGCACCTGCTCCAACCACATCCACGCGATCACGACGTGCCCGACCGCCTCCAGGTAGGCGCTGGCGTTGGCCAGTGCGGCCTCCGGATCACCGTCGGCCCAGAGCCGCCCGGTGACCGCGACGATCCGGTCCACCGCAGAGGCCAGCCGGTCGGCCAGGTCGGCGGCCTCGCCTCCGGCCTCTCGCGCCCGGGTGGCGGTGTCCCGGATCGTGCCGGTCAACAGGGTCAGGCCGGCACCCTTCTGCATGGTCATCTTGCGGCCCAGCAGATCGAGCGCCTGAATGCCGTGGGTGCCCTCGTGGATCGGGTTGAGCCGGTTGTCCCGGTAGTGCTGCTCCACGTCGTGGTCGCGGGTGTAGCCGGCCCCGCCGAGCACCTGGATCGCCAGGTCGTTGGCGGCCAGACACCACTGCGACGGCCAGCTCTTGGTGATCGGGGTGAGCACGTCCAGCAGCAGGTGCGCCCGCTCGCGGTCGGCTTCGGCCGGGGCGGTCCTCTCCTCGTCCAACAGCCGCGCGCAGTAGAGCACCAGGGCCAGCGACCCCTCCACGTAGCTCTTCTGCGCGAGCAGCATCCGCCGTACGTCGGGGTGGTCGATGATCGGCACCTGCGGGGCGTCGGGGTCCTTGGCGCCGACCGGCCGGCCCTGCGGCCGCTCCCGGGCGTACGCCAGGCTCTTGAGGTATCCGGTGTAGCCCAGCGCGGTGGCACCGGCTCCCACGCCGATCCGGGCCTCGTTCATCATGTGGAACATCTGCGCCAGCCCCTGGTGCGGCGGGCCGACCAGATGGCCCACCGCGCCCGGCCGGCCGCCCGGGTTGTGGCCGCCGTCGCCGAAACTGAGCAGGGTGTTCGTGGTGCCCCGGAAGCCCATCTTGTGGTTCAGCCCGACCAGCACCACGTCGTTGCGGTCACCGAGCGACCCGTCCGGTGCGACCAGCACCTTGGGCACGACGAACAGCGAGATCCCCTTGACGCCGGGCGGGCCGCCGGGGATCCGGGCCAGCACCAGGTGGACGATGTTCTCGGCCAGCTCGTGGTCGCCGCCGGAGATCCACATCTTGGTGCCGAAGAGCCGGTAGGTGCCGTCCGGCTGGACTTCGGCGCGGGTGGCGACGTCGGCCAGCGAACTGCCCGCGTGCGGCTCGGACAGACACATGGTGCCGAAGAACCGGCCCTCCAGCATGGGCCGCACGTAGGTGTCGACCTGCTCCGCGCTGCCGTGCGCCAGCAACAGGTTGGCGTTGCCCAGGGTGAGGAACGGGTACGCCGAGGTGGCCACGTTGGCGGCCTGGAACCAGGTGAAGCAGGCAGCCGCCACGGCGTGCGGCAGTTGCAGGCCGCCCACCGAGGCGTCCAGCCCGGCGGTCAGCAGGCCGGTCTCGGCGAAGCTCTCCAGCGCCGCTCGGACCTGCGGGATCAGCCGTACCCGCTGCCCGTCGAAGGTCGGCTCGGCCAGGTCGGCGGCCCGGTTGTGCGGGGCGAACTGCTCGGTGGCCACCCGCTCGGCGAGGTCCAGCGCGTCGTCGAAGGTCTCCCGCGAGTGCTCGGCGTAGCGGGGCCGCTCGACGAGCGTGGACACCCGCAGCCAGTCGTGCAGCAGGAAGTCGAGGTCGCGGCGGGAGAGCAGGGTGGACGGCACGGCACTCCTCAGCGGGCACGGGGTGGCTCGGTCCGAGGCGCCAGCCCGGCGTCGCCCCGGCCCATCCTGACCGATCGGCGGGGCGCGCACCACACCGGCCGCCGCCGTGGCGCCGCGCCGTCCGAGAGTCGGCGACGGCCGGAGGTGTCGTACCGGCCGGCTAGTGTCGCCGACCGTGACCGAACCCGGAGACGTTCCTCCCGAGTTCCTCGACCGGCTGCGGCCGATCTGCCTCGGGCTGCCGGAGACCTACGAGGAGCCGGCGTGGGTGGGCACGCGTTGGCGGATCCGCAAGCGGACCGTCGCCCACCTGTACACCGTCGACTCCGGTCACCAGGTCGCCCAGGCGCGTGCCGCCGAGGGGGACCGGCCGACCTGCCTGCTGATCTTCCGGTCGCCGCCCGACGAGATCGCCGCTCTGGTGGCCGGCGGGCATCCCTTCCACAAGCCGGATTGGGGCCCGACCGTGCTGGGCATGGTCGTGGACGACGACACCGACTGGGACGAGGTTGGCGAGCTGCTGACCGAGAGCTACTGCCTACTCGCCCCTCGGCGGCTCGCCGCCCTGGTCGACCGACCCGCCCCGCCACCGCTTGACCACCGTTGAACGGCCACCGGTCGGGCTGCGGTCGCTGCGGCACGCGATCCGTCGATATCCTGCGTCGCATGCATCGAAGTCGCGTCTACGCCCTACTGATCGACGCCCCCGAGCAGGAGGCTGCCCGGGCTGCGGCGTTCTGGTCGGCCGCACTCGGCGTCAGCACACGGTCGGATCCCTCGGAGCCGCAGTTCATCGGCCTGCACGACGCCCTGCCCGGCCTGGTAACCGCGGTCCAGGCGGTCGACGACACGCCTCGCTTCCACCTGGACATCGAGAGCGACGATGTGGTTGCCGAGACCGATCGACTGATCGCTCTCGGCGCTGTCGAGGTGTCGCGCTGGTTGGAGTGCCGGATCCTGCGGGTGCCGGGCGGGCATCTGGTCTGCGTCCTACCGGTGGCCAGCCCACCGGAGGTGTTCGCGGCCCAGGCCCGGGCCTGGCCATGACCAGCGCCCACGCTCCGACCTGGCCCGGCTACGGTGTCGGTGTCGGAGGGGCCCGTTAGGGTCCGGCCCATGGCAAATTTCGTGTTGGTGGCTGGGGCGTGGCTGGGCTCGTGGGCATGGGACGAGGTGCTGCCCGCACTGCGCGCGGCCGGTCACGGCACTCGTCCGCTGACCCTGTCCGGCCTCGCCGAGAAGCAGGGCGTTCCCGCCGGGCAGCAGACCCACGTGCAGGACGTCGTCGGTGAGATCGAGCGGCACGACCTGCGCGACGTGGTGCTGGTCGGGCACAGCTACTCGGGCATCCCGGTGGGTCAGGCCGCCGACCGCATCGGCGACCGGCTGACCCGGGTCGTCTTCGTCGACTCGGAGGTGCCGGTCGACGGCGCCTCGTTCGCGTCCGGTTGGTGGCAGGGCCCGGCGGCACTGGAGTCGACCATCGCCGACAGTGGCGGCTACTGGCCGCCGCTGAGCACGGAAGACCTCGACGGCCAGGGGCTCACCGACGAGCAGGTCGCCCGGCTGGTCGCGGGCTCCACCCCGCACCCCGGCGCCACGCTGACGGAGCCGGCCGTGCTGACCCGTCCGCTCGGCGACCTGCCGGCCACGTACGTCAAGTGCCTGCTCGACGGGCCCGAGCCCAACGACACCGTGGCCAAGCTGCTGACCAGCGAGCACTGGCGGCTCGTCACGATGGACACCGGCCACTGGCCGATGATCTCCCAGCCCGCCGAGCTGGCCGGCCTGCTACTGGCGGAAACCGCCTGACCTGCGCCGCAGGCGGCCGTCGAGCCGGCGGCACAATGCGCGATACCTCGACATCTATCGATCGAGACGCGCCGTCGCGGACGATGGGAGCCACCGCTTCGATACACCTACTCGTCGCCCGTGGACCAGGTGGGGCCCTGGTCGGTCCAGGTGACACCCTTGTTGCGACAGAGGCAGAAGGGGTGGCCGATGGGGTCGGTATACACGCGCCAGCCGTAGCCGTTGGGGCCGATGGAGCTCTGCCTCAGGGTCGCGCCGAGCGCCAGGACGCGGGTCTGTTCGACCGCGATGTCGTCGACTTCGAAGTCGAGGTGGAACTGCTTCGGGTGCTCGGTGTCGGGCCACTGCGGGGCGCGGTAGTCCTCCACCCGGATGAAAGCCAGCTCGATCTCGCCAAACTGGATACCGGCCCAGTTCTCGTGGCTGCCCCCCTTGACCGGGCGACCCGTCACCTCGGAGTAGAAGGCAGCCAGCTTCATCGTGTCCGGGCAGTCGATGATGAAATCGGTGAGTCGCAGCATTCGGCGATCTTGCCACAGGATCGATAGACCCGGCTTTGGGACAGGTCCTGGTAATTGGTTACTCAGGCCACCGGGTCGTCGAGGGTCCTGATGTGGCGTACCGGCGAGGCGAGCAGCCACAGCACGGCGAGCGTGCCGCCGAGGCCGGCGACGACCAGTGCCGGTCGGACACCGATGGTGGTGCCCAACAGGCCGCCGACCAGCGCGCCCAACGGCCGGATGCCGTAGTTGACGGCGCTGTACGCGCCAGCCCGGCGGCCTCGCGCGTCGTCGGGCGTGACCGCGGTGATGAGGGCGTTCAGGTTGACGTCCATCAGCATCACCCCGACGCTGGAGACCAGCTCGATGGCGGCCAGCATGGCGACCTTCGTCCAGGTCGGACCGGTCACGAGGGCGGCCAGCGCCAGCGGCGCGGGAAAGAGAACGGCCCCGATCATCGCGGTCCGGCCCAGCCCGATCGCGCGGGAGACCCGGGGTGCCAGCGCCGCACCCGCCAGCCCGCCGATCGCGCCGGCGCCGAAGGCGATGCCGATGGCGCCGGCCGAGAGTTCGAGCCCGCGGCTCGCGTAGTAGACCAGCAGGGCGCTGGCGATGAAGGTGAAGAAGTTGACGGTGCTGGTGCAGCCGAGCGCGGCGCGGAGCACCGGGTGGCGCAGCACCAGCACGAGACCCTCGCGGACGAGGGCGAGAGTGGAGGCCCGGCGCGGCGGCGGGGGCGCCTCGGTCACCGGGATACGGCCGATCAGCAGCGCCGAGCCGAGGAAGGACACCGCGTCGACGATGACGGCGACCGGCGCGGTCAACGCCTGGACCAGCCCGCCGCCGACGGCCGGGCCGGCCACGAACGAGACAGCACGGCTCATGCTCAGTTTGCTGGTCGCGTCGACGTAGGCCGACGGTGGCACCAGCGCGACGAAGAACGTCTGGTGCGCCATGGCGAACAACACCGCCCCGGCACCGGTGAGCAGGGCCACCAGGTAGAGCTGGGTGAGGGTGACCGCGTCGAACAGGTAGGCCACCGGCAGGCTGAGCAGCACCGCCGCCCGGACCAGGTCGGCGATGACCAGGAGTCGACGCTTGCGGGTGCGCTGGTCGACCCACGCGCCGAGGAACAGGCCCAGCAGGTTGGGCAACCAGACCAGGGCGGTGAGGACGCTGACCTGTACGGGCGTCGCGGCGAGCAGGGAGACGGCGATCAGCGGCAGGGCCAGTTCGCTGATCCGGTCACCGAACTGGGAGATCGTCTCGCCGATCCAGAAGGTGCGGAACCGCCGGTCGCGGTGCAGGGCCAGCGGGGGCGCCGCGTCGACCGCGGTCACGACGCGGCCGAATCGTCGCCGGGCTCGGGCAGCAGGTAGCGCAGCATCCGGACGAGTCGCGCACCGTCCGGCGGCGTTTTTTCGTCCTTGCGCCGGACGTACGGGGCCAGCAGCTCCTCGACCGCCCGCTCCAGCTGCCGCAGCTCGTCGGCGGTGGCCACGAACCGGGTGTCGGCCAACCCGGCCAGCCCGCGCCACTCGGCGTCCAGCCGGGGCTCGTCGTTCAGCAGCCACTGCTGCGGCGCCTCGGCCGTTCGGGCGAACATCTCGCCGCGCAGCTGCCGTGCGGCGACCTGCCCCTCGGCGTCGTCCGGGAGCGTGAAGCGGAAGCCCCGCGCGACGGCCTGCCACCAGCGTTCGCGCCTGCTGGTTGCGCCCTCCGCGTCGGTGACCAGGCCGAACGTCGCGAGGTGTCGCAGGTGCCAGCTGACCACCGACGGTGTGGCGCCGACGTGCGGCGACAGCCCGGTGGCGGTGGCCGGGCCGTGCCGTTGGAGGTGGTCGAGGATGGCCAGCCGGACCGGGTGCGCCAGCGCCCGCAGGGTCTGCGGCTCGGTGATCTCGAAATCCCCGTACGGATTATTGAGAGACATGTTTCGAGAGTAGGCTCTCACATCACGGCGGCGCAATCCCGGATCCGTCGATCAGTTGATCCCCAACCGGGCCAGCGGCTCGACCAGTTCGCGCTCCTCGTAGCTGAGGTGGGACAGCAGCGCGTCGCTCAGCAGGTCCACCGCGGCGCGCAGCTCGGCCAACCCGTCCGGTGCTCCGACGTACGTGACCAGGGCTCGGTCGACGCCCTCCAGCAAATCGTGGATGACGTGGTGTTCCTGCTCCAGCCGGTCGACGACCGGCTTGAGGCGGGGGTCGCGTTGGCGCAGTCGCGGAAAGAGCG
The DNA here is from genome assembly GCF_046549295.1 of Micromonospora sp. 067-2. Classification (NCBI taxonomy): domain Bacteria; kingdom Bacillati; phylum Actinomycetota; class Actinomycetes; order Micromonosporales; family Micromonosporaceae; genus Micromonospora; species Micromonospora sp. 067-2. Next base: position 188,704 of record NZ_JAJPWB010000007.1, read on the forward strand.
ACTGGTCCTCGATGGTGTGGTGGGTCGTGACGATGCGGCAGTAGGACTCGCAGTACGCGCCGAGCGTCCACCGGTTCTGCCGCATGGTCATCGTGTTGATGTGCGACCGCGCCGTGCCGGCATCGATCTCCCCGGCCGCCACCTGCTCGATCAGGTCGTGGATCTGGGTCAGCTCGGCGCGCAGGGCGTCGTGCACCTGCACCAGGTGCTGGCCGGTGGCCTGCTCGTGCGGGGTGTAGGTGCGCCTCGGGTCGGGCGCGGGGCCGCTGGGCCGGGTCGACTCGTCCCAGGCCCGCCGCCCGCTCCGCCGCCGGCCGTCGTCGGGGGTCGGCACCACGGCGAACGCGCCACCGGTCACGCTCGGGCGGGTCACCCGCGCCGGCTCGGCCACGACCGGCGCCGACTCCGAGACCGGCGTACGCGTCGGCGCCGTGCCGCGGTCGCGCTCGGCGGCGACCAGCTCGCGGACGGCGGGAGCCACCTCACCGGCGAACCGACGCAGGTCGTCCGGGTCGTCGCTGCCGAGGATGAAGGTGCTGACGCCCTCGCCCAACGCGAGCTCGGCCAGCTCGCGAACCCACTGCTGCGGAGGCCCGTCCAGCGGGCCACGTCCGACCGGGGCGAACTGGCCGGAGATGTTCAGCAGCCGACGGATGTCCGCCGGCGAGCGATCGGCCTGCCGCGCGGCGTCGTCGATGATCGCGTTGCCCTTTCCCAGGTCGCCGGGCTGGAGGTAGCCCAGGGAGGGCAACCAGCCGTCGGCCCGACGACCGGTGAGCGCGAGCATCCGCGGCTTGTACGCGCCCAGCCAGATCGGCACCGCGTGTGCGGGCGCCGGGCCACGCTTGGCGCCGACCACCCGGTGGAACTCGCCATCGACGCGTACGCCGCCGCGTGCCGCCGTGTCCCAGACCTGGCGGATGACCTCGACGGCCTCCTCCAGCGCCCGTACGCCCTGACCGGGGGTCAGCTGCCGGCCACCCATCGCCTCGATGGCCTCCCAGAACGCCCCCGCGCCGAGGCCGAGCGCGACCCGGCCACCGCTGAGCAGGTCCAGGCTGGCCACGCTGCGGGCGAGCACCGCTGGCGGGCGCAGCGGCAGGTTCGTGACGTTCGCCGACAGGTGCACCCGCGTTGTCCGCGCCGCGACGTAGCTCAGCAGCGTCCAGGTGTCGAGGAACTTCGGCTGGTACGGGTGGTCCTGGAACGTGACCAGGTCCAGACCGACCTGCTCCGCCAGCACGGCGAGGCCGACGGTGCGTTCCGGGTCGTCGGCGCCGGGCGTGGTGAACGATCCGAAGACCAGGTCGTGGCCGTAGTCGCTCATCTGCGGGCCTTCCGTGTGGCGCGTTGGGTCATGGCCTCAACCTTATGCCACACAGAACATCTTCTGCCAACAAGGTCTATGCGACTGCGCTATTGTCGTGCCATGACGGCTGCCACCGACGCTCGGGATCGACCCGATCCCCTCGACGAGGACCTGGGCTGGATGCTCGGGATCGTCTTCCGCGGCTACGTCCGGGCGGCTGAGCACACGCTCACCGACTTTCCCGGTGGCCCGCGCGGCTACCAGGTGCTCACCGCCGCGATCAACGGGCCGGCCCGGAACCAGGGGGCCATCGCCGAGGAGCTCGGTATGGACCGGACGGTGCTCACGTACGTCATCGACGACCTGGAACGACCCGGCCTCGTCGCCCGCCGGGCGGACCCGGCCGACCGGCGCAGCCGGCTGGTCGACGTCACCGACGTCGGCCGTACGGCGTGGGAGCAGCAACGGCGGTCGCTGCGGCAGGTCGAGTCACATCTCCTGGGGACCCTCTCACCGGCCGAGTCGGCGACGGTGCGGGCCCTGCTTCAGCGGGTCGCCTGCTCCGCGCAGGCCGCCGACCCACTGCGGGATCTCTGCGAGGTGGTCGCGCAGGCGCAGCCCGACCTGGATTCGACGCCCCGTCCGCCGGGCGCGTCGGCGTCGCCCGCACCGGCGCGGCGGACGCCGGCCACCCGCACCCGCCGTCGCGACTGAGCAGGGCACCGTCCGGTGCGCACGGGTCCCGCCGACGCCCGACCGGTCGTGGGTCGAGCGGCGCCGGCGGAACCCGCTGTGCCGCTACGGCGCCGGGTCAGCGCACGTGCACGAACACCGGGTTCGAGTAGAACCACAGGTCGTCCCACGGGCTCTCCGGCCCGTCGGCGAGCGGCTCGGCCTCGTCGGTGCTGGTGCCACGGACCCGCGCGTACGTGTCGGTCTCGACGTTGCGCAGCGTGTGCCGGATGACATGGTCCGCACCCTGTCGGCGCCAGTCCCGTGGACCGAACCGGGCCACCACCGTCGTGGAGGGGTTGGTGTCGGCGTCCGGGTTGGTGCTCGGGCCGGTGATCTGACCGACGATCAGGTCGACGCGCCGGACCTCGGGGCGGTCACCGTTGCCGTTCACGCCGTCCAACGGACGGAACCTGATCTCGATCTCGACATCGGTGCGGCTGCGTCGGCTGACCGTGATGCTCTCACCCACCTCGGCGGTCCGGCCCTGGGAGCTGGCGGTGACGTCGAGGCTGCGGATCAGGTCTCCGGTGGTGACCCAGATCCGGCCGTTGCGCAGGCCGTCCATGATGTCGCCGTAGTCCTGGCGGGCGTGCACATAGGTCTTGCTGTACTCGCCCGGCCAGAAGTCCGCGCCGCCACGCGTCCAGTGCACGTGCGAGTCGGAGGTCGCCGTGATCCACCAGCGGCGGCCCTCGCCGAGCAGCGAGTCCCAGAGCCCACCGACCCGCGCGGTCATCTGGTCGAAGCCACCGTAGGTGGGGTGGTTGCCGTATCCACCGCGCTTGCCACCGTTGAGCGGACCCGCCTGGTGGCCGGGCGCGCCCTCGAAGCCGACATAGATGTCGGGCGCGGCGTCGTTGCCGTTGCGGAACTCCCGCGGGGTGTCCTGGCCGTACACCCCCAGCCCGGTCGCCGAACGGGACGCGTGGTGGGCGATCACCAGCGGCTTGTGCGGCATCCCCCGTGCCACCTTGAGGAACTCCACCATCTTCGCCTCGGTGTCCCGGGCCGGATCGGTGGGGAACGCGTCGTACTTGGCGAACCGGCTCTCCAGCTCGAACAGCTGCTTCGCCTCGTCGTCGTGACGGGGGATCATCAGCGTGTGGTGGTCGAGCGCAGGCGTGTCGAACTCCATACCCCAGAACTGCAGCACCTCGGGGACGAGCTTGCGCGAGCGCAGCAGGTCGGGGTACGCCTGCTCGATGTTCACCTTCGAGTGGGTCGGTCCACCATGGTCGGTACACATCGCCCAGGTCAGGCCGAAGTTCTTCGCCATGATGGCGTTGGTGACGATCGGGTAGACCGCGTCGGCGCCCTTGTGGAAGACCACCGGTGACTTCGTGGTGTCGAAATCGCCGCTGTACTCCGAGTGGATGTGATGGTCGCCCGCACGCCACACCCGACTCTTGGAGCCACCCCGGTCGCTCCTGTCGTCGCTGGGCCGGCGCTCCTCGTCGGCCCACGCCGCGCCGCCTCCCACCAGCGGGCTGGCCGCGGCCAGCGTCGCGCCGACGCCCGCGTACTTGACCAGCTTGCGCCTGGACAGTTGCCCGCGCTCGGTCTCTTCGGGTTGCTTGTTCCGCACGTGAGAGCCCTCTCCTCGATCGAGCTGGTGCTGCCGTCCCAGCAGCCTCGAAGAGGATCATGAACACCCGCTGTACGGGGTACGGGCGCACGATGAAAACCCGGGCCGGCGTCAGATCCGGGAGCGGGGCAACCAGCCCAGGAACCGGTTCCGGACCCGGTGCAACGACAGCGTCGGCAGGTCCTGAGCGGCGGCGATCAGGCAGGAACCGAGGTAGACGGCGAGGGCGGCGCGCGCACCGCCGAACTCGGCGAGGAGCTGGCTCTGTTTGGTGGCGCAGGGCCAGTCGCGGCCGCAGCCGGTGCAGGTCCAGTCTGGTGGGCTGGGTAGGTGCTCGGGCACCCTCGTCCGGTGGTAGCGGCCCAGAACGTCGTTCTCCGAGCGCCCGTCGTGGCGGCGGGGCGTCGGGCGTCTGTTGCGCGGCGCCGGAGGCAGGTCGGTGGGGAGGTACCGCCGGACGGTGCCGAGCAGCACGCCGACCCGGATCAGTGCGTCCGGCCCAACGTGGTGGGCCAGCAACGCCGTCATCAGGTAGTGCCCCAGCGCGTCGAAGGAGTCTCGGTTGAGGCGCAGGCCACGGCAGGCGTCCACGAAGGCGGGTGTGGTCAGTGGCACCCGGTCGGCCAGGGCTCGACCCAGCACCTCACGTAGGGCGCTGCCGAGGTTCTCCAGCGCGTCGCCGCCGCCCAGCTTCGTGCCGTCCAGGTCCGCCAGTCGCGCCAGCGCCTCCGCCGTGGCCAGCCGTATGATGCGGTCAGGGTCGGTACCGTCCAATGGTCACCCCACTCGATGGCCGGTCTCCCGGCGTCGACCCGGCCCCCTGTACCGGGAATCAGGAACAACAGTCCGTCGGTGCAACCTGCATGGCTAGGACAGCATGCGCAACATCACCGGCCGCGGTAGTCGAAAAACGAAGTCGACCAGCCGACATACCGATGTGGAGGCGTGGGGCTACCCACCGGCGCTGTCGTGTGGTGCAATTCCCATGAATCTCTTGTGTGCTGGTGGGAATTGTCGACAGTCAGTTCCGACCCGACAGCGCCACCGGTTCGGCCCGGCAGCCGGCGGCACCTCCGTAGACGGAGACAGCGGATGACCTCACCAGTGCAGACCCGAGGCTTCGAGAGTCGAGATCCGGCGGTCATCCACGACTTCCTGGCCAGCACCTACGACACGGACCTGCGCATCCACGGTGGGGACGAGAGCTACCGACTCGTTCATCGGCGCGTCGACGCCGGACCGTTCGCCCTCGCGGCGGCCGGTCAGACAGCGCACCTCGACATCGGCGTGAACGGCATCGACGCCCTGGTCGTCTGCCGCTCCCACACCGCCCGGCTGGAGCGGGCCACCGATGCGTCGGTCCACCGGTGTGGCCCGGGCGACGTGTTCCTCACCAGCAGACCCGGGCTGCCGTTCGACGTGCACTGGCAACCGGGCGAGGTGGAACTCTGCGTGCTGGACCTCGCGGTGCTGGCGCAGGTCGCCACCGCCGCACCGGACCGGCGACCCGGTCAGATCCGGTTCACCGACCTCGCTCCTGCCACTGCCGCTCTCGCCCGGCAGTGGTTCACCACCACCCGCTACATCAGCGACGTCGTGCTGACCAACCCGATTGCCAGTGCGCAGCCGCTGGTGATCGGCAACGCCGCGCGGATGCTCGCCGCGGCCGCGCTCACGATCTTCCCCAACACCGCAGTCACCGATCCGACGATCGAGGACCGGCGCAACGCCGGCACCGCCACCCTGCGTCGGGCGATCAGCTTCATGGACGAGCACGCCGACCGGGACATCACCGCAGCCGACATCGCCAACGCCGCCGCCGTCTCGCTGCGGGCGGTGCAACTCGCCTTCCGCCGTCACCTCGACACGACCCCGATGGCGTACCTGCGTCAAATCCGGCTTGATCGCGCCCATCACGATCTCGTGCGGGCCAACCCCCACCAGGACACCGTGTCCGCCATCGCCAGTCGGTGGGGATTCGCCAGCCACAGCAGGTTCACCGCCCGCTACCACGCCAGCTATGGCGTGCCGCCCCGCGAGACGCTCAACGCGTGACCGGTCACCAGCCGTGGGCGCGCTCGTCCTCTTGACGAGAACGCCGGCCCGGCGACAATCGGCGGAAGGAGGCATCATGAGAACGCTGCTCCGGGTCCTGCCACCGCTGGCCGCCATGCTGGCCCTGTCCGCCTGCACCGACCCGGCCGAGCCGGCCGGCACCGCGCCGTCGCTCACCGCACCGCCCGTCGTCACACCGCCGCCCTCCGTGACCCGTTCCCCCGCCGTCTTCAACAAGGCACTGCACGACGAACTTGTCGCGATGCTGGCGCGCGATCAGGCCGACCGCGGCGGCACGCCGCAGACCGAGACCGACCAGGCTCGCACGGCTCGGCTGAAGGACATCATCCATACCCATGGCTGGCCGACCTTCGGCCTCGTCGGCCGGGACGGCGAGAACGCCGCCTGGGCGATCGCCCAGCACTCGGACCTCGACCCCGCCTTCCAGCAGCAGGCGATCGACCTGCTGCGCGAGGCCGTCGCGATCGGTCAGGCGTCGCCCGGCAACCTCGCCTACCTGCAGGACCGGGTCACGGTCGCCAAGGGCGAGCCCCAGCTGTACGGGACGCAGGTCCGCTGCGGACCGGACGGCCCCGTTCCGGCGACTCCGATCAGGGACGAGCCGGGTGTCGAGCAGCGCAGGGCGCAGGCGGGTCTGCCCACGCTGGCCAGCTATCTGGCCGAGATGACCACGATCTGCGCGCAGGACGTCGACTGACGCGCCCGGCGGTGGGCTAGGCGCGGTCGCGTTCGTGGGTGTCGCGGGCGATCTGCACCTCGGGCACCGCGCTCTCCAACAGGTCGGCGAGGCCGCGCAGCTGCTCGGCGACGCGGGCGCCGAGGGGGGTCAGCGTGTATTCGACCCGCGGCGGGATCGCCGTGAGGACCTCGCGGGTCAGCATGCCGTCGCGCTCGAGGGTCTGCAGGGTCTGGGACAGCATCCGCTCGCTGACCCCGTCGATGCGCCGCCGCAGCGCGTTGAACCGGTACCGACCCTCGCCCAACGCCAGCAGGGCCAGCGAGGCCCATTTCGAGGTGACGTCCTCGAAGGCGGCGCGGGAGGTGCACCCTCGCGCGAAGACATCGCTGACGAGTTCCTGGGTAGGCCCCGCCGAGTCCCGGGTCGGCATGTCGTTCACCTCACCAGCCTACCCGATGGTTACGCGATAGCATGCGCTGTAGATTAGTAAGTGCTTACGGATTTGTTCCTGCTTCTGCGGAGGTTCTCATGCCCACCTATGCCGTCACCGGCGCCACCGGCCGGCTGGGTCGACTGGTGATCGAGCAACTGCTCGACACCGGCGTACCCGCCGCCGAGATCGCCGCCATCGTTCGCACCCCCGAAAAGGCGGCCGACCTCGCCGCCCGGGGCGTGGAGATCCGCCAGGCCAACTACGACGACCCGTCGACCCTGCCCGGCGCCCTGGCCGGCACACGCCGCCTGCTGCTCATCTCCGGCGACACGCCCGGTCAGCGCGTGGCACAGCACACCGCGGTCGTCGACGCCGCCAAGCTCGCCGGCGTCGAGCGCCTGGCCTACACCAGCATCCTGCACGCCGACACCACCACGAACCCGCTGGCGCCGGAGCACAAGGCCACCGAGGAGGTCATCGCCGCCTCGGGCCTGGCGTACACGATCCTGCGCAACGGCTGGTACACCGAGAACTACACCGACCAGCTCCCGCAGTACCTGCAGACCGGCACGATCCGCGGCGCCACCGGTGGCGCCCGGGTCTCGGTCGCGACCCGGGCCGACTTCGCGGCGGCAGCCGTCGCGGCGCTGACCGGCGAGGAGGACGGCAACGCCGTCCACGAGCTGGGCGGGACCGCCCTCACCTTCGACGAGCTGGCCGCCACCGTGACCGAGGTCACCGGCACCACCGTCGTCCACCAGGACCTGTCGGCCGCCGAGCTCGCCTCGGCTCTCGAGAAGGTGGGGCTCGACGCCGGCACCGCCGGGTTCGTCGCCGCCCTCGACACGTCGATCGCCATCGGTGAGCTGGTGACCGACAGCGGCGACCTCGAACGGCTGATCGGTCGCCCGAGCACGCCGTTGCGCGACGCCGTCCGGGCCGCGCTCGCCTGACCGGGCCTCGATCACGAGCCACCTGGGCCAGCATCAGGGGCGGGCGGCGGGGCTTACCCGTCGCCCGCCCCGCGCATCGGTCAGTCGGTCGGTTCCTCCGTCTCGTCGTCCTGCTCGGTCAGCTCGGCCAGCATGTCGGCCGCGTCACGGTTGCCGCCGTCGGCGAGCCGACGAAGCTCGGCCACGTCGACCCGCTCGGCCGCCAACTCCACGAGCTGGTCGGTCGCGTCGCCGTCGCCCCGATCAGCAAGGCGCCGCAGCTCACCCATGTCGCCACGCTCGCTGGCAAGCTCGACGAGCTGAGCCGCAGCGTCGGCGTTGCCGCCCTCGGCCAGTTGGCGCAGCTCCGCAAGGTCACCCCGCTCACCGGCGAGCTCGACGAGCTGGTCGACGGCGTCCCGGTCACCGTTCGCGGCACGCTCCCGCAGGTTCGAAAGATCAGAATCTGACACGGTCACGACACCTCCTCCTCAGGCTCACCACCGAAACCTAGACAACCGGCGTCGCCTGGGGCGGGCGAACGCCTCAACACCAACGACACACCCCGGCCGTCGTCGTCCCCGACGGACGGGTGGCCGTGCCACGGAGAGCAGGGCCGGCCGCGGCTATTGATCTTGGATAGGCTGACGGACATGCCCCAGTGCCTCTCGCACCGCCACCCTGACGGCCACCGACGGGCCCACCCGGCGGCCTCGACACACATCCTCGGGTCGGCCAGCTGGTGAGTGGAGCACCCGCGCCCGCCCAGCGCGGCGCGCCGACCACCCCGGCACGCCATCGGCCCGGGCTGGTCGACAGCTGTCACCGGCTCGCCCGGTCGCGGTCCTTCGAGATCGGCATCGTCGTCGTGATCCTCGCCAACGGGATCGTCCTGGGCCTGGAGACGTACGACGACCTGAACGTGGCGGGCCCGGCGCTGCACTGGCTCGAGCTGTTCTTCCGCGCCGTCTTCGTCGTCGAGATCGGCATCCGGCTGACCGCGTACGGCCGCCGCCCGCAGGACTTCTTCCGGCGCGGGTGGAACGTCTTCGACTTCGCGGTGATCGCGGCGATCTTCATACCGGGCCTGCACGGCGACTCGGCACTGCTGCGAGTGGTGCGGGTCGCCCGGATGGTGCGGCTGGTGCGGTTCTCGCCGGGACTGCGCACCATCGTCACCGCCCTGTGGCGCAGCCTTCCGGGCGTCGGCGGTTTCCTCGCCCTGGCCGTGGTGACGCTCTACGTGTACGGCATGGCCGGCTGGCTGATCTTCGGCAGCAGATACCCGGAACAGTACGGCGACATCGGTCGGTCCCTGCTGACGTTGTTCGTGCTGCTGTCACTGGAGACGCTGCCGGACCTCATCGAGCAGGGGATGGCCATCTCGCCGTGGACGCTGCTCTACTACGTCAGTTACGTGATCATCACCGTCAACCTGCTGCTCAACATCCTCATCGCCGTCATCGTCAACTCGATGGAGGAAGCGCGCCGGTTGGAGATGACCGAGCGGTTGGCCTCCGGGTACGACGGGGACGGTGACGGCGTACCGGACGAGGTGGACCGGATCGCACTGACCCAACGGCTCGACGACCTCCGGGCGGTGATCACCGAGTTGGAGCGGGAGTTGCGGATCGACCGTGACGACGGGCATGGTCGCCCGCACCGCGGGGATGCCCGCGCCGCACGGTGATCGATGTCGCGGCACCTCGGTCGGCGGGATGTCCGCAGTACCGTTGAACGGTCATGGACAGGGACAACAGCTCGATCCGGGCGGCACTGCTGCGGTTGCGCGACGACACCGAGACCCAGGCGACAGCTCTGGACGGCGATCTGCGGAGCCTGTTCGAGGCGTCCCGGTCGTCCAACGCCGATGACGAGCACGACCCCGAGGGCAGCACGATCGCGTTCGAGCGGGCACAGCTCAGCGCGGTTCTGGACGCGACACGGCGGCGCCTCGCCGAGTTGGACGTCGCGGTGCAACGGGTCGACGCCGGCACGTACGGCGTCTGCGAACGGTGCGCCCGTCCGATTCCTGTCGAACGGCTGGTCGCCCGCCCCTCGGCGGGTACGTGCGTGGCCTGCGCCAGCCGACACTGACGCCGAGGCGGCCACCGGCCTGACCGTCCGGCCGAGCTGTCGGACCGGGCGACGCGCGTCCCGACGTCGACTCGTCACGTGATGGTGGGGCTACGACGCTCCAGCAGGACGACGTCCCGCCAGCGGTCGTGATGGCGGCCGACCCGCTCACGTACGCCGACCACACGGAACCCGGCCCGCTCGTGCAGGGCGAGGCTGGCGGTGTTCTCCGGAAAGACCCCGGACTGGATGGTCCAGATGCCGGCGGCTTCGGTCGAGGCGATCAGCCTGCCCAGCAGCAGCCGGGCGATCCCCCGCCCCCGAGCGGCCGGATCGACGTAGACGGAGTGTTCCACCACCCCGGCGTAGACCGGGCGGCTCGATGTCGGTGCGACGGCGATCCATCCGAGGACGGCGCCGTCGCCGTCGACGGCCACGAAGCGGTGCGGGATCAGCCTCGCGGCGTCGAAGGCCGCCCAGGTCGGCACGGTGATCTCGAAACTGGCGTCGCCGGCGTCCAGCCCGGTCTGGTAGATCGCCAGCACCCGGTCGGCGTCGGCGACAGCCATGGGACGCACGGTGATCTCGATCATCGGCACGCACCTCCCACGCTGACCTCGTCGCCAGCGTGCCACAGGCCCACCGGACGCGTGTCGGTGCCGGTGTCGGTGGCGTGTCAGGGCGGTGTCAGGCGGCCCGCGCAGGCTGTACGACATGACAAGTGACCTGGTGATCGAGGCCGAGGGCCTCGTGAAGAACTTCGGGAAGACGAGGGCGCTGCGAGGCGTCGACCTCGCCGTTCCCCGCGGGACGGTGCTCGGGGTGCTCGGCCCCAACGGCGCCGGCAAGACCACCGCCGTACGCATCCTCTCCACGCTCCTGACGCCGGACGCCGGCACCGCCCGGATCAGCGGCTTCGACGTCGTCCGCGACGCCGAGCGGGTCCGGCAGAGCATCGGCCTCACCGGCCAGTACGCCTCGGTCGACGAGGACCTCACCGGGCGGCAGAACCTGGAGCTGTTCGGCACCCTGCTGGAGCTGGGTCGCACCGGCGCCCGCCAGCGGGCCGCCGAACTGCTCGGCTGGTTCGACCTGAGCGCCGCCGCCGACCGGCAGGCCAAGACCTACTCCGGCGGTATGCGGCGGCGCCTCGACCTGGCCGCCAGCCTCGTCGGCTCGCCGGACGTGATCTTCCTGGACGAGCCGACGACCGGGCTCGACCCGGCCAAGCGCGAGGACATGTGGGACGTGGTCCGGTCGCTGGCCACGAACGGGTCGACCGTCCTGCTGACCACGCAGTACCTGGAGGAGGCCGACGCCCTCGCGGACGCGATCACGGTGATCGACCACGGTCGGGTCATCGCGTACGACACGCCCGAAGGGCTCAAGCGGGTGGTCGGGGGTCAGACCCTCGAGGTCCGGCCGAGCGACCCCGCGCACCTGCCGCGGATCGCGGCGATCCTGTCCGAGGTGGGATCCGGTGCGCAGGCCGACGAGATCCGCAAGGGCGTGCTCGCGGTGCCGGTCGGCGACGACGCCGCACTGACCGAGAGCGTCGCGCGGTTCGCCGCGGCGGGCATCGCGGTCACCGAACTCTCCCTGCACCTGCCGAGCCTCGACGAGGTCTTCTTCACCCTCACCGGGCGCACCGCGTCCGACGACGACACCACCAGCCGCACGGAGGTCGCCGCATGAGCACCCTGGTCGCACCACCCACCAAGAGCCCCGTGCTCTCGACAGCCACCCCGAACCCACGACCGTTCAGGCTGATCCGGCACTCGCTGGCGCTCGCCAAGCGCAGCCTCATCAAGACCTCGCGTACGCCTGAGGCACTCATCGACGTCACGCTGCAGCCGGTGCTGTTCCTCATCATCTTCGTCTACATCTTCGGCGGTGCGGTCGCCGGATCCACCCACGACTACCTGCAGTTCCTGCTCCCCGGAATCCTGGGGCAGACCATCGCCACCGGCGCCATCGCGATCGGTGTCAACCTCAACACCGACATCGCCAAGGGCATCTTCGACCGGTTCCGATCGCTGCCGATCCCCCGATCCGCGCCGCTGGTCGGCGCGGTCCTGGGCGACGTCGTCCGGTACGTGATCGTCACCGTCTCGACCCTCGCGATCGGCTACCTGCTCGGTTTCCGGATCGACTCCGATCCGCTGCGGGCGATCGCCGGCTGCCTGCTCGCGGTGCTGTTCGCGCTCTGCCTGAGCTGGCTGCCGGTCTTCGTGTCGATGAAGGTGCGCACCCCCGGTGCCGTGCAGGGCCTGATGTTCGCGCTGATCATGCCGCTGAGCTTCGCGTCCAATGTGTTCGTCAGCGCCGACACCCTGCCCGGCTGGATGCAGGCGTTCGTGAACGTCAACCCGATGACCCACCTGGTGGCAGCGATGCGCGGGCTGTTCCTCGGCACACCGGTCGGCTCGCACGTGTGGTGGACACTCGCCTGGTGCGCCGGCTTCGTGGCGGTGTTCATGCCGCTGGCACTGCGCGCGTACCGCCGAAAGATCTGACCTAGGCGAGCAGGTCGTCCATCAGCGCGCGGATCCGGGCGGTGACCGCACCGACCGGCCGCGCGCGCCACGCGGCCGTCAACGGCTCGCGCTGCGCCTCGTCGCCGAGGGCGGCGGCGAGCCGTTGGCCACCTCCGGGCGGCAGGAACGGATCGAGGTGGCTGCCGATCCGCAGCCCGAGCGCGAACAGTTCCCGCGCGGCCGCGGCATCGCCCCGGTACGCGGCGAGCTCGGCACCGCCCAACGCCCACGCCCCGATCACCGGCAGATCCCGCGAGGAGAGCGCCTCGTCGCGGGCGAGCGTCATCAGCACGACCGCCCGCGCGTCGGCCTCCTGGGACGCGGCCTGCCGCACCTCGGCGACCCGCAGGTAGAGGACCGCCACCGCGACCCGCAGGATGGCGCGGGGCTGCGGCGACGCCCCGGTCCAGACGGCCATCGTCCGGGTCACCGTGTCGGCGTGCGCCAGCGCCTCGTCGTACCGCTCGCGCTGCCACGCGAGGTGGGCCAGCCCGAGATGCGCCTGCGCGGCGTCCATCTCGTCGCCGTGGCCCGGCGTCGCCGTCTCGCCCAGCCGTCGCTCCGCGTCCGCGTCGCCGGCCAGCGCGAGGTACGCGTCCAGCCGCACCCGGGTCGAGCGGGCGTCCTGCGTCGCACCGACCAGCTCCAGGTGGCGGATGCTGCGCCTCAGCCACTCCGTGGACCGGGCGTCACGGCGCGGAAGGAAGACGTGCCCGACGGCCCCCGCCGCCATCCCCATGCCCCAGTGGTCACCGGCTTCCTCGAAGCGCCGGTACGCCTGCTCGGCGTCGACACCCGACGCCTCGGAGATGCCGCCGTTGTCCCGGACGGCCGCCCGGGCGAACAGACCGAGCCCCTGCACGTACGGGTCCGGGTGCGCGATCATCTCGGCGGTGCTCTTCATGCTCTCGTCCACGTCGGCCGCGTCGAACCCGGGCAGCGCCGACGCGATCACGCGCTGCCGGGTTGACACCTCGGCGGCCCGCTCGGCGAGGAGCGTCCGCAGGGCGCGCCGGGCGAGCACGGTGAGCCGCAGGTTCCCGCTGACGCCGGCGTTGACGCTCACCAGCACACACATCCAGGCGAGCCGGTCGGCGTCGGGCAGGGGCCGACCGGCGGTACGGCCGCGCGAGATGGCCGAGCACCGTCGGCCCGACGGATCGTCGGCGTGCAACAGACCCCGCGCCCACCCGAGGACCTCGAGGTGCAGGCCGCGCACCGTCCAGAGGTTCAGCAGCGCGCCGGCGATGTCCACGGCGGCCGGCTCGTCGTCCTGCCGAAGCGCCCAGCGCAGGCCGGCGATCAGGTTGTCCTGCTCGGCGGCGCAGCGGGCCAGCGCGTCGATCTGGCCGGGGCCAACGAACCGGTCGACCAGGAAGAGGGCCTGCTCCCTGGCCCAGCCGACGAGGCCGGCCATGGCCGCATCCCGGTCACCGGCCATGTCGAGGCGGGCCTCGCCATACTCGCGGACGGTCTCGAGCATCCGGTAGCGGGGCGGGCCATCCCCCTCGACCAGGGTCAGCAGGGACTGCTCGACGAGTGCCGCCAGGCCACGTCGTACGTCCGGGACCGGCGCGACCGCGGCGGCGAGATCCGCGGTGAACGACGCCGGGATGACCGCGACCCGCTGGAGCAGCTCGCGGTCGTCGGGCGCGAGGAGTTCCCTGCTCCAGTCGACCATCGCCCACAGACTCGCGTGCCGCTCCGGCAGGCCGCGCAGCGCGTCGTCGAGCAGTGCGAAGCGGTCGCCCAGCCCGTCGAGCAGGTCGTCGATCGGCATGTGCCGCAGTCGTGCGGCAGCCAGTTCGAGCGCCAGTGGCAGGTTGTCGAGCCGGTGACACAGGGCGAGCGCCCGTGCGGCGTCCCAGGTCGGCACCGCGCCGCCGGCCCGCGCCCGGGACTCGATCAGCCCGAGCGCGTCGGCGTCGGGCAACGCGGTCAGCCGATGGACCAGCTCACCGGCGAGACCGAGCGGGGCCCGGCTCGTCGCGAGCACCGCGACCTCGCCGGCTGTCGCCGTGACCAGGTCCGCGACGACGGTGGCCACCGCGTCGAGGACGTGCTCGCAGTTGTCCAGCACGATCAGCCCGTCGAGATCCGGCGCGACGGCGCGCAACCGCTCCTCGGGGTTCAGGACCCGCCGTTCGAGGCCCAGGTTGCCACCGGTGGCCGAGGTGTCCGCACCGCCGAGCACCGCGAGAACCGTGGGCAGCACCTCGTCGGGCGAGCGCAGACCGGCGAGTTCGATCACCCGTACCGTCTGCCCGGCCGCCGCCGCACCACGCGCCACCTCGGCGGCGAGCCGGGTCTTGCCGGCGCCGCCGCTCGCCACGATCGTCACCAGGGGTGCCACGGTGAGTGCCTCGCACACGGTCGAGACGTCCCGTTCCCGACCGAGGAGTGCGGTCATCGAACGGCGCCACGCGGCGGGCAGGGCGATCCGCGTCGGCTGACGGGGTGGCTCCACGACGGCCGGGGTGGTCAGCTCGCCGCGCAGCAGCGCCAGGTGGACCTGTGTGATCACCGGCGACGGGTCGGCGCCGTACCGGTCGGCCAGGTCGGCGCGCAGCCGCTCGACCACCTCCAGGGCCTCCGCGTCGCGGCCCTGCGCGGCGAGGATCCGGACGAGCAGGGCGGCCGACGGCTCGTCCGGGGGCGTCCGCGCGACGAGCCGGCGCAGGTCAGTTTCCTCGTACGACCCCGCACCGGCGAGTGCCGCCTGCGCCCGCAGCGCGGCGACGTCCGCGAACAGGCGGGTGCTCTCGGCGGTGGCGAACTCCGGGACCTCGGGAAACAGGGCACGCGCCTGGTCGGCGGCGCTGCGGGCGGCGAAAGCGTCACCGGTCTGGAGCACGGCACGGGAACGTTCGACGAGCGCCCGGGCCTCGACCGCGTCGACGGTGACCTCGTCGGGAGGCAGGCGGTAGCCACCCGGCACCGCGACAACGGGCAGGCCGAGGCGGCGGACCCGCGATACGAGCGCCTGGATGGCACCGGTCGCGTCGTCCGGCGGCGTGCCGTCCCAGACGGCGTCCACGAGGAGACCGACGGAGACCGTACGCCCGCGCGCGTCGACGAGCGCGCGGAGCACGGCGGCGAGCCGCTCACCCCGGACCGGCCGGCCGTCGACGGCGAGCGGGCCGAGGATCGTGATCTGCACGGACCCAGCATCCCCCACCCGTACGCCGAGCCGTCGGCCACCCGCACGGACCGGCGTTCGGTGGCCTTGATGGGCTACTGGCGACTCGGCCGCGTCGACCCCGCCTGAGTCGGTGGTTGCCACGAGCCGGTGCTCTCGCGTCGGATCAGCCGGAACGGCGTCTGGACGGTGAGCGGCGCGTCGACCTCCCTGCCCTCGATCCGCGCCACGAGTCGACGCACCGCGAGTCGGCCGATCTCCGCCTTGTCCGGCGCGATGGTGGTGAGGGTGGGACTGCTGAAGCGCCCCTCCTCGATGTCGTCGATGCCGACCACCGCGACGTCCTGCGGCACCCGGCGACCGGCCTCGGTCAACGCCCGCAGCGCGCCGATGGCGACCAGGTCGTTGTAGCCGAACACCGCGTCCGGCGGCTCGGCGAGGGCGAGCAGGTCGCGCATGGCCCTCCTGCCGTCCAGCCGGCTGAACTCGTCGGTGCGGGCGACGAGCTGCGGGCGCAGCGGCAGGCCCGCCGCGGCCAGGGCCTCGGTGTAACCGCGCATGCGCAGGTGCGCCGACTGCCGGTCGGCGCCGGGAGCCGCGCCGATGAACGCGATCCGACGTCGTCCGATCGACACCAGGTGCTGGATCGCGGCGTGACCCGCCGCGACGTTGTCGATGGCGATGTGGTCGTGCGGGACGTCGTAGACACCCTCACCGATGAGCACCAGCGGGCTGTCGGCGGTCCGGGACAACACGTCGTCCCGGTCGATCCGCACCGGGCTGAAGATCAGTCCGTCGATGATGCGCCGCTGGGACCCGTCCAGGAGCAGCAGCTCCGCCTCCCGGTCGGCGGCGGTGTTCTCCATCACGAGCGTGTAGCCGAGCCCGGCGGCCTCCCGGATGGCGATCTCGGCGAGCTCGGCGAAGTACGGGTTGTTCAGTTCCGGGATGGCCAGGGCGATCAGGCCGGTACGCCCGCGGCGCAGGTGCCGGGCGCTGAGATTCGGGCTGTAGCCGAGCTCGTCGATCGCCCGCTGCACCCGCTGCCGGGTGTGCTCCCCCACCGGCCGGTACCCGTTGACCACGTTGGAGACGGTGGACAGGGAGACGCCGGCCCGTTCGGCGATGGCCTTCAGGTTGAAGCTCATCCCCCGCCCCTCCCGGGTGCCACCGACAGGTGGCGAGCGGTGCCGGTCACCGGAGCCGCCGCACACGACTGAGATAGGTCTGCGTCACGACGACCACCACCAGGAACGCTCCACTGACCACCGACTGGATCGAGGACGTGAGGTTACCGATCTGGTTGATCACGTTCTGGATGACCCCCAGCAGCAGAACGCCGCAGAGCGTACCGCTGACGCTGCCGGCGCCGCCGATCAGCAGGGTGCCGCCGATCACGACCGCCGCGATGGCGTCGAGCTCGAGGCCGACACCGAGGATGGTCACCCCGGAGCCGAGCCGTGCGGCGTTGAGGACGCCGGCGAGACCGGCCAGCAACCCACTCAGCAGGTAGGTGAGGATCTTGACCCGGGCGACCGGCAGTCCCATCAGCGCCGCCGCCTCGGCGTTGCCACCGATCGCGAAGAGGGCCTGCCCGTAGCGGCTGCGTTGCAGCAGGATCGCACCGAGCACGGCGAGCAGCAGGGCGACGAACACCGGGTATCCGATGCCGAGAGCCGTGCCGCGCCCGACGTCGAGCAGCGCCGAGTCGCGCGGCACGAGGTACGTCCGGGCGCCCTCGTCGGTCACCGCGAGCAGCAGACCGCGCGCCCCGAGCAGGCTGGCCAGGGTGACGATGAACGGCTCCAGCCCGGTGCGGGCGATCACCAGTCCGTTGACCAGGCCGATCCCACCGCAGACCGCCAGCGGTAACGCGATGGCGGCCAGCGGGCCCCACTGGGCCGCCCAGGCGGCGAGTACGCCACCGAGGGCGAAGACCGAACCGACCGACAGGTCGATCCCACCACTGATGATCACGAAGGTCATGCCGAGGGCCACGATGATCAACGTGGAGGACTGGATGGCGACGCCGGCGAGATTGTCCCGGCTGCCGAAGGAGGGAAACAGCACGGTCGACGCCAGACACGCGAGCAGCAGCACCGCCAGCGCGCCGTGACGCTGGGCCAGCGTGGCGACCCGTTCGCCGGTGGCGATTCGGGAGCGGGGGCGTTGCTGGGCGTCCGGCGTGATCAGTTGGGTGGTGGCGTCGGTGCTGTCGATCATCGGGTCCTCCGCTGCCGGGCGAGGTAGACGGCGAGCAGGATGATGACGGCCTGCGCCATCTGCGCCGTGGAGTCGGGCAGGTCATGCTTGATCATGGTTGCCCGCAGCAGTTGCATGAGCAGCGCGCCGGCCACGGTGCCGAGAATGCGGATCCGGCCGCCGGCGAGTGGTGTCCCCCCGACGACGACCGCCGTGATGGCCGACAGTTCGATGAGGTTGCCGATCGCCGACGGGTCGCTGGCGGTGAGCCGGGCGGTCGCCAGCACGCCGGCGAGCGCGGCGAACAGGCCACAGAGCACGTACGTCACCAGGAGGATGCGCCGCACCGGCAGGCCGGCGAGGTGGGCCGCGGCACGGTTGCCGCCGACGGCCACCAGTTGCCGACCGTATGTGGTGCGGTGCACGACCGCGCCCACGACGACCGCGAGGACGATCGCGACCAGCGCCACGACGGGTACGCCGAGCCACTCCCCACTGCCCAGCGCGAGCAGGTCGCCATTGCGGATCTGCTTGAGCTGGCCGTCGGCGACGACCAGCGCGATGCCGCGCCCCGCGACCAGCAGGGCAAGGGTCGCGACGATCGGTTGCAGGCCCACCACGGCGACGAGAGTGCCGTTGGCCAGGCCCGCGACCGCGCCGACGAGCAGCGCCATGCCGACTGCCGGCCACAGCCCGAAGCCGAGGTAGAGCGGTAGCACCGCGGCGGCGAGCGCCATCACCGAACCGACCGACAGGTCGATGCCCTCGCTGCCGATCACCAGGGCCATGCCGAGCGCGACGATCAGCACCGGGGCGACCTGCACGAGCTGCGTCCGCAGGTTGGCGACCTGGAGGAAGTTGTCGGTGAACGCCGCGTTGAACAGCAGCAGGACGAGGACGGCGGCGTAGACACCGTAGTCCTGGACGTAGCGGGTCAGTGCCGGCCGGTCGACGGTGCCGCGCAGCGCCGGCTCAACGGTTGTCATGCCGGTCCTCCTTGTCGGCGGCCAGCCGGGCCATGATGGCGTGCTCCGACACGTCGTCGCCGGTCAGCTCCCCGGCCACCGCGCCGGCCCGCAGCACCACCACCCGGTCGGCGCCCTCCACCAGCTCCTCCAGGTCGGAGGAGATGAGCACCACGGCGAGCCCTTCACGGGCCAGCTCCACGATGAGCCGCTGCACCTCGGCCTTCGCTCCGACGTCGATGCCCCGGGTCGGCTCGTCGAGCAGCAGCAGCCGGGGGTTGAGGCAGAGCCACCGTGCCAGCAGCACCTTCTGCTGGTTGCCGCCGGACAGCTCACCGACCCGCTGTTCCGCGCTGGCGGCACGGATCCGCAGCCGCTTCATGAAGATGTCGACGATCCGGTCCTGCCGCGCCCTGCTGACCACGCCCGCGCGGGCCAGCCGGGGCATCGCGGCCAGCACGATGTTCTCCCGTACCGACAGGTCGGGGATGATCCCCTCGGCCTTGCGGTCCTCCGGCAGCAGCGCCACGCCAGCGCGCAGGGCGGCGGCCGGAGACAGCCGGCGCAGCCGTCGACCGTCCACGGTGACGGTTCCCGAGTCCAGAGGTAGCGCGCCGACGATCGCCTTCGCCGTCTCCGAGCGGCCCGAGCCGAGCAGACCACCGAGCCCCACCACCTCTCCGGGCGCCACGGTGAAGGAGACGTCGTCGAGCAGGTGCCGTTTGGTCAGCCCCTCGGCGCGCAGCACCGGGGGCGCCTCGATCGCCGCACGGTCGTCGGTGAACGCGGTCAACCCGTCGCGCCGCACCTGCACCAGGTCCCGACCGAGCATGTGCGAGACGAGCCGTAGCCGGTCCAGTCCGGCCAACGGACCGGTGTGCACGACCCGACCGTCGCGCAGGACGGTCACCCTGTCGCACAGCTCGTACAGCTCGTCGAGCCGGTGGCTGACGTACAGGATGGCGATCCCCTGGGCGCTGAGCCGCCGGACCAGTCGGAAGAGGGTCTGCACCTCGCGTGGTTCGAGTGACGAGGTCGGCTCATCCATGATCAGCACTTTGGCGTCGACCGCGACCGCGCGGGCCAGCGCCACCATCTGCTGGGCGGCCAGGCTCAACGACCGCAGCGGGCGGGTCACGTCGACGTCGATCCCGTAGCCGGCGAGGATCTCGTCGGCCTGACGGTTCATCCGCCCCAGGTCGATCAGGCCGTAGCGGCGTGGCTCCCGGCCGAGGAACAGGTTGCGGGCCACGCTCATCAACGGGATGAGGTTGACCTCCTGGTAGATGGTGGAGATGCCGGCCCGCTGCGCGTCGAGGGGCCGGGCGAAGGCGACCGGTTGGCCGAGGTGGTGGACGGTGCCACCGTCGGGCCGGTAGACACCGGTGACGACCTTGATGAGTGTCGACTTGCCGGCGCCGTTCTCACCGACGAGCGCGTGCACCTCACCCGCCGCCAGGGTCAGGTCGACCCGGTCCAGCGCGAGCACGCCGGGAAACCGCCTGGTCACCGCCCGCACCTCCAGCACGGGCCGCACCGCTGTGTCTGTCATGGGCAAACCCCTTGCGACGTACGACGGGACGGGGTGGGCGGGTCCGACGCGCGCCTCCCGACGCGCGGCGGACCCGCCGTGCGGGGGGATCAGTAGGCGCTACCGAGGGACTCTTTAGCGTTGGCCGGGTCGTACTCGCGGTCGGAGATGATGACGTTCTCGCTGATCGCAGTGCCGGCGTAGAAGTCCTGCGCGGTCTTGAAGGCCAGCGGCCCGAACCGCGGGTTGGACTCGACCACCGCGTTGATGGTGCCCTCGACGATTCCCTGGACGGCGTTGCGGGTGCCGTCGATCGAGACGATCTTGACGTCCTTGCCGGGGTTCTTGCCGGCGGACCGCAGTGCGGTCACCGCACCCAGGGCCATCTCGTCGTTCTCGGCGTAGACCGCGGTGATCTCCGGGTTGCTGGAGATGAGCTGTTCCATCACCGCCTGCCCCTTGTCCCGGGCGAACTCGCCGGTCTGCTGGGCCACGATCTCCAGACCCGGGCCGGCGGCCTTGACCTGGTCCACGAAACCGTTGGTGCGGTCGGTGGTCACGTTGTTGCCCGACGATCCGAGCAGGATCGCCACCTTGCCCTTACCGCCGGTCGCCTTGATCATCGCGTCGGCCGCGCGTTTGCCCTGCGACACGAAGTCCGAGCCGAGGAAGGCGAGGTAGTCCTTGCAGCTCGACGCGTTGATCTTACGGTCGATGGTGAGGACGGGAACCTTCTTGGCCGCCGCGGCCTGCAGCGCCGGCTCCAGGCCGTCGCTGTTGAGAGGGGCGACGATGAGGAACTGCGCACCCTGGGCCAGCATGTCCTGGATGTCGCTGATCTGCTTGGACAGTTGCGACTGCGCGTTGGTGACCAGCAGCTTCTTCACCCCGACCTTGGCGGCCTCGTCGCGGATGGACGCGGTCTCGGCGATCCGGAACGGGTTGGCCTCCTTCTCGGACTGGGAGAAGCCGACGACGGCATCCTTCAGGTCGAGCTTCGACGCGCCGTACTGGCTCAGCGTGCAGCCGGCGCCGGTCGGCGCTCCGGTGGCCACCACCTGCTCGCCCGCACTGCCGGCCGGCCCGGGCGTGCCGTCGCTCTCGCTCTTGGTGCACCCGGTCAGCAGCGCCGTCGCGGCGAGCAGCGCGAGCGGAACGTGTGCCAGGGCTCGACTTCTCGTGCTCATCTGATCACTCCTTCTGCGCGGTGGGTGGGCCAGCGGCAGCGCCGGGCGCGCGTGCACGCGGGCCCGGGAGCGGCCGTGGCCGTGGTGTGGCAACTGAGGAAAACCTGAGCAGGCATTGACAAACAAGGATTGACGGGACGTCCGTCGTGCCTCTATAACGTTATACGGGTGGTGATGGATGTCAATACGGTTGCCATTGCTCATCGATGGAAATCCCGCCGACATCCATTGGCGACGTCCGTCCCCCGCCGAACGGCCACCCGATGCCCACCGCCACCGCGCCTCGGGCCCAGCAGCACCGCCCGCGGCGACTCGTCCCCCCGGAGACGGCATGACACGTCAGGTCCCCATCCGCCCCGCACGTCCCCTGCTACTCATCCTCGCCCTGGTCGCCGGTGTCCTCGCCGGGCCGGCGCCGCAGGCACACGCCGCACCGGCCAAGACGCCACCACTGACCACGCCCTGGACCGGCCAGGCGTTGGCGGGCACTCCGCTGCCGGAGTACCCGCGACCGCAGATGACCCGGCCAGACTGGCTCAACCTCAACGGCGAGTGGCAGCTACGGCAGTCGACCACCGACGATGCCCCCCAGTTCAACACCACCCTGCCCGAGCGGGTCAACGTGCCGTTCCCGGTGGAGAGCGCGCTCTCCGGCATCCAGCGGGCGGCGAACGACAACCGCAACTACCTGTTCTACCGGCGCACCGTGACCGTCCCGTCGAACTGGTCGGGCCGGCGGACGTTGTTGCACTTCGGCGCCGTCGACTGGCAGAGCACGGTCTGGGTCAACGGCGTCCAGGTCGGTGCGCACACCGGCGGGTACGACGCCTTCACCTTCGACGTGACCCCGCAGCTCAACGGCGGCACGAACGAGATCGTCGTCAAGGTCTGGGACCCCACCGACACGCGGCAGAACGGCAGCCTGCCGGCCATCGGCAAGCAGACCAAGCAGCCCGGCGGCATCTTCTACACGCCCAGCTCGGGCATCTGGCAGACGGTCTGGCTGGAGCCGGTGCCCACCGCGTCGATCAGCAGCGTGGACGTCTACCCGAACCTCGCCGACAACACCCTGCGGGTCCGGGTCTTCACCCGTGGCGACGTGAGCGGCCACAGCGTGCTCGCCGAGGCGTTGAACGGCGCCACCGTGGTCGGCTCGGCCACCGGCGGCTTCACCGACTTCAGCGTTCCGGTGCCCAACGCCCGCCGCTGGTCGCCCGACGACCCCTTCCTCTACAACCTGCGGGTCACCCTCCGCAACGCCGGCGGGGCGACCGTCGACCGGACCACGCACTACTTCGGCATGCGCGAGATCACCACCGGCCTGGTGAACGGTGTGCTGCGCCCCAAGCTCAACGGTCAGTTCGTGTTCCAGGTCGGCACCCTCGACCAGGGCTTCTGGCCGGACGGGCTGTACACCGCGCCGACCGACGCCGCGCTCGCGTTCGACCTGCAGAAACACAAGGACCTCGGCTTCAACATGGTGCGCAAGCACATCAAGGTCGAACCGCAGCGCTGGTTCTACCACGCCGACCGACTCGGCCTGCTGGTCTGGCAGGACATCCCGTCGCTGACCGCGCAGGACATCAACGCCACCGACGCCCAGCAGGCGCAGTTCGAGGCCGAGGCGCGCGAGATCGTCGACGAGCACCGCAGCTCCCCCGCCGTCGTCGCGTACACCCCGTACAACGAGGGTTGGGGCGAGCGTGCCCTGGCCGACACCCGCCGGGTGGCCCAGAACATCAAGAACCAGGACCCGACCCGGCTGGTCAACCCGCACAGCGGCCACAACTGCTGCCAGTCCCTCGGTGACCCCGGCAACGGCGACATCGACGACTGGCACGCCTACCTCGGGCCGGACTCGCCCTCTCCGTCGGCCAGCCGCATCGCCGTGCTGGGTGAGTTCGGTGGCCTGGGCCTGCGCACCCCGGGCCACGAGTACAGCCCGACCGGCAACTTCTTCGCCTACGAGTGGCAACCCACCTCGGCCGCGCTCACCGACCGCTACGTCGGGCTGGTGCAGGGTGCGCAGAACCTGATGCTCGGCAAGGGTCTCAGCGCCTCGATCTACACCGAGATCGCCGACCAGGAGGGCGAGCTGAACGGGTTCCTCACGTACGACCGCCAGGTGGTCAAGATGGACCAGGCCCGGGTCCGCGCCGTCAACACCGCACTGATCAACGCCTCGAAGACGATCGGCAGCTCGGCGCCGGTCGCCCTGCCGGTGAACACCCGCCGGTCGTTGCAGGTCACCACGCCGGGCTACACCAACCGGTACCTGCGCCACCAGAACAGCCTGGCCTACACCGAGGTGGTCGACGCGGGCAGTTCCGCGCTGCTCAAGAACGACGCGACGTACACGATCCGGCCCGGCCTGGCCGACGGGAACTGCTACTCGTTCGAGTCGGTCAACTTCCCCGGCCAGTTCCTACGGCACCAGGCCTCGCGGGTCCGCAACTCGCCCAACGACGGCTCGGCGCTGCTGCGCGCCGACGCCACCTGGTGCGCCCGGGTCGGGCTGACCGGCGGCGCGGTGTCGCTGGAGTCGTACAACTTCCGGGGCAAGTACCTGCGGCACTACAACTCGGAGGTCTGGCTCAGCAACGGCACCGGCGGCGACGCCTGGAACACGCCGTCGCTCTGGGCCGCCGACAGCACCTGGAACATCGCCGCCCCCTGGGCGCCCTGACCGGTCGGTTCCCGGGGCCGGCCACCGTCGGCCGGCCCCGGGAACGCCACGGTCAACCCCTCAAACCGAGAATGTCGATGTCAGGAGGCTCCCATGGAGCGACGGACGCTGTTGCGCGGCGCGGTGGGTATCGCGGGCGGTTTCGCCCTCGCCGGACAGGCGGTGACGGCCGGCTGGGCCGGAGGGACCGGTACCCCGGTCACCCTGGTCGGCGACACCTCCAGCGGCGGGCACTACTTCCCCTATCCCGGCGGGCTGACCCGCACGCCCTTCCTCAAGCTCCCCAGCGGCAGTGTCCGTGCCGCCGGCTGGCTGGCCCAGCAGCTCGACCTGGACCGCACCGGCATCGCCGGATCGTACGACGAGGTGTCGCACTTCCTGGTCCGCGCCGACAGCGGCTGGATCAACCCGGCCCGGGGCGGCTGGGAGGAGGTGCCCTACTGGCTGCGCGGGCTGGCCGGCCTGGCCGGCGTCACCGGCGACGCCGGGCTGCGCGCGAAGCTGAAGCTCTGGGTGGACGGCATCGTGGCCACCCAGCAGGCCGACGGCTTCTTCGGGCCGGGCGCGCTGCGGACCTCGCTCGGCGGCGGCCCGGACTTCTGGCCGTACATGCCGATGATGCAGGCGTTGCGGACCTACCAGGAGTACAGCGGCGACACCCGGATCGTGCCGATGCTGACGCGCTTCCTGCGCTACCAGAGCACCTTCGGCGCCTCGGTCTTCAACCAGTCCTGGGGGCGGGTGCGCTGGGCCACCAATCTGGACAGCGTCTACTGGTTGTTCGCCCGGACCGGTGAGGGTTTCCTGCTGAGCCTCGCCGACAGGATCCACCAGTACGGCGCCAACTACGTGGACAACATCCCCAGCTACCACAACGTCGACTTCGCGCAGGGCTTCACCGAGCCGGCCCTGATCGCGCTGCGGGGTAACGCGGCCCTGACCGGTGCCAGCTACCGCACGTACGCCACCATCCAGGGCACCTGGGGGCAGTTCGCCGGCGGCGGCTTCGCCGGTGACGAGAACGTCCGCGCCGACCAGCGCGATCCCCGCCAGGGCTTCGAGACCTGCGGGATCGTCGAGTACCTGCAGAGCTTCGAGACGATGACCCGGCTCACCGGCGACCCGACCTGGGCCGACGGCTGCGAGACCCTAGCCTTCAACTCGCTGCCCGCGGCGGTCGAACCGACCGGCCACCGCAGCCTGCACTACATCGTCAGCGCCAACTCGGTCCAGCTCGACAACCGGCCCAAGACCCAGGGCCAGTTCCAGAACGGGTTCGCCATGCAGGCGTTCCTGCAGGGTGTCGACCAGTACCGGTGCTGCCCGCACAACTACGGGCAGGGCTGGCCGTACCTGACCGACAACCTGTGGGTGGCCACCGCCGACCGAGGGCTCGCCGCGGCCATCTACGCGCCCTGCACGGTCACCGCCACCGTGGGCTCCCCCGGCACCACGGTGACGCTGACCGAGCAGACGAGTTATCCGTTCGGAGACACCGTGACGATCCGGGTCGGCACACCCGCGGCGGTGTCCTTCCCGCTCTACCTGCGAATCCCGGGCTGGTGCCCGAACCCGTCGGTCACCGTGAACGGCGCGACGGTGACCGCCGTCGCCGGCCCCGCGTACGTGCCGGTGAACCGCACCTGGCGCGACGGCGACACGGTCACCGTCACCCTGCCCGCGACCCCGCGGACCACCACCTGGCCCGGTAACGGACGGTCCGTGTCGGTGAGCAACGGGCCGCTGACGTACTCACTGCGGATCGGGCAGAACTTCCTGCGTCGCAACGAGGAGACCTCTAGCTGGCCGGAGTGGTCGGTGCTGCCGACCTCGTCGTGGAACTACGGGCTGTTGCCCGGCACCCTGCAGGTGCAGGCGACCGGGGCCAGCGGCAACCCGTTCACCCTCGACGGCACCCCGTTGACGCTGACCGCGCAGGGCCGGGCCATCCCGAACTGGCAGGCCGACGGCGAGAACGTGGTGACTCCGCTGCAACCGAGCCCGGTCGCCTCCGCCGAGCCGACCGAGACGCTGCGACTGGTGCCGATGGGTGCGGCATCGCTGCGGATCACCTCCTTTCCCACCCTCGGCGGCGACCGGGACTGGCAGTTGCCGGCCACGCCCACGGCGTCGCACTGCTTCTCCGGCGACACCGTCACCGCGCTGAACAGCGGATACGACCCGACCAGCTCGTACGACACCTCGCGCGCGCGGTTCACCTGGTGGGACCACGTCGGCACGGCGGAGTGGGCGCAGTACCGGTTCGCGGCGCCGGTGCGGGCCACCTCGGCCAGCGTCTACTGGTTCGACGACACCGGGCACGGTTCCTGCCGTACGCCAGCGAGCTGGCGGCTGGAGTACCTCACCGACGCCGGCGCCTGGCAGGCCGTCGCCCAGCCCAGCGGGTACGGCACCGGCACCAACGCTTACCAGACGGCGCGTTTCACGCCGGTGACCACGACGGCCCTGCGGGTGGTGGTCCAGCTGCGGCCCGGCTTCTCCGGCGGCATCCTGCAGTGGCGGGTCGGCGCCACCGCCGCCCCGGTCACCCCCGGTTCCTGGTACCGGCTCCAGAACCGGCACGCCGGCAAGGTGCTGGCGGTCAGTGGCATGTCCACCGCCGACAGCGCGAACGTGGTGCAGTTCGCCGACAACGGCACCGCCGACCACAACTGGCGGCTCGACCTGACCGCGAACAACTGGTACACGATCGTCAACCAGCACAGCGGGTTGCTGCTCGCGGTGCAGAACATGTCCCAGGCCAACAGCGCGCTCGTGCAGCAGTACCGCGACAACGGCTCGGCCGACCACTACTGGCAGCTGCTCGGCGACGGGGACGGCTGGTACCGGATCCGCAACCGCAACAGCGGCCTGGTGCTGGGCGTGAGCGGCATGTCCAGCGCGGACAGCGCCCAGGTCGTCCAGTACGAGGACAACGGCACCGCCGACCACCAGTGGCGGCTGCTGCGGTGAGCGGCCACCTGCCCGCCCGACCACGACGGCCGGGCGGGCGGGATGGGCCTTACCGGTCAGCCCAGACGCCACTGCTGGTTGCCACCGAGGGGGTTGCCGCAGTCCCAGATCTGGATCCGGGTTCCGTTGGCCGTACCGCGCTCCACCGCGTCCAGGCACTTGCCGGAGTTGGGGTTGACGACCGATCCGTCGCCGTTGACGACCCACTGCTGCGCGCCGTTGTTCAGGCAGGTCCAGAGCCGTACCTCGGTGCCGTTGCCGGTCCGGCCGCCGGCCACGTCCAGGCACTTGCCGGAGTCCACGCTGACGAACGTGTTGCCCACCCGACGCCACTGCTGGTTGCCGTTGTTCGGGAAGCAGTCGTAGAGCTGGACCGGCGTGCCGTCGTTCCTACCCCAGCCGGCCACGTCGACGCACCGGTTGGCGGCCACCCCGCGGAGCACCGAGACACCACCGCCGCCTCCGCCACCACCGGCGGCGTCGCCGTTGACATTGAAGTCGAACTGGTTCACCGCGAGGCCCGTGCCGCCGATCCACGGCTCGAAGCCGGCCTGCACGCTGGTCATGAACCAGGCGGTGTCGATCTTTCCGCGGCCGACCGAGTCGTTGACGAACGACTTCAGGCCGAAGTTGGCGAAGGTGTTGGTGGGCGTGGTCCGGACGTAGGAGATGACGTTCCACCCGATGTTGCCGAACCAGACGTCCCAGGTGCCGCCCTCGAGACTGACGGTGGCGATCCGGCTGCCGATGGGCTGCGGGCGGCCCCGGTGGTTGGTCCAGATCATCAGCTCGGCGCCGTAGTTCTGCCCGGCCGGGTTCGGATTCGGGTCGAACCACAGGTCGAACGCCGCGTCCCACTCGCCGGAGTTGGGGGTGGTGAGGTTGAAGGTGGCGCGCGGGTTGTTGAGCGCGCTGACCCGGGCCGGCAGGCCACTGTTCACGGTGCACGCGCCGTAGTGGCAGCCGGCATAGATCGACGGGTACGACGCGGGCGGCCCGTTGGTGGCGTTGTTGTGGTCGGCCCGGGTCACCGTGAAGCCGGCGTTGGACACGTCGATGCACTGGGTGGTGCTGGCGCCCCAGCGGTTGTTCTGCACGGTGTACCGACCCCCCTGCACGGAGGCGGTGCCGTACTGGTCACAGATCACGGGTGCCGCGCTGGCCGGTGTCGCGGCGACGGCCAGCAGACCGGCGGCGGCGCAGGTGACCAGCGCGGCCAGGGTCGCGAGTGGACGTAATCGCCAGGTCATGGACGTAACTCCTCGGGGGACGGGTGGGAGCGCTTCCATGACCAGGATGGGATCCGCTCACCGCGTTATCCAGCCTTTTCGCAACTGCTTGACGCCGTCCGACCGCCGTCACTGTGGTCGGTACCGGGCCAGGTCGAAGTCGGCGTACGCGCCGCCGCCGGTGAGGTCCTGCACCCACAGACCGAAGAACGCGCCGGTGAAGCCCCACACCTCGGCCACTCCGTCCACGATCTCGGTGGCGTGCTCGTCGGAGAGGATCGTGGCGTCGAACGTCTCCGGCCACCAGGTCGGCTCCGCCTCCGGGGCGCCGTGTCCCAGACGCAGGTCGGCTCCGTCCAGGGCGGCGTGCAGCCCGACCGCCCCGGTGACCGGCACCGGCTGATCCAGGTGTCGCAGCCGGCCCCGACGGCAGGACAACAGGTCCACCACCGGCCCGACGGTGTCCCGCCAGGTGAGGTGGAGATAGTGCCAGTTGCGGGTGTTGTAGTAGGCGACCAGCCCGGCCATCTGCTGATACGACGTCGGTGCGAACTCGACCACCGTCGAGAAGACCGCCCGGGGATGCGCGATCCGCCGAGCCACCAGGCTGGGCCGGTGCCGGGACGACGGGGACTGGCCGCCGTGGATGCGCAGGTGCCCCGGTCGGGCGGTGAGCGAGAGCCAGTCCGGCGACGGCGGCCGGCGCAACGTGCTCCAGTCCGGGCCGAGCCTGGTCGCGTCGAAGTCGTCGGTCTCGGACGGCCGCGGCCACGGACGCGGCGGCAACCGGGGCCCCTCGACCCGCTCGTGCGGCACCCCGCCCTCGACCCGGGGCCAGCCGTCCGGCGTCCACTCGACCCGTTGCAGGGCGGTCTCCCGACCCAGCACACACGGGCCGCGCCGCCCGAGCGGCCGCGCGGTCAGGTGCGCCAGATACCACTCGTCGCCGGGAGCACTCACCAGACTGCCGTGGCCAGCCTTCTGCAACGGCAGGTCGGGATGGTGCAGCGAGGTGAGCATCGGGCCGGCCGGGTCCGGCAGGTACGGCCCGGTCAGCTGTCGGGAACGGGCGACGGTCACCTGGTGCTCCCATCCGGTGCCGCCCTCGGCGGTCACCAGGTAGTGCCACCCGTCGCGTCGGTAGAGATGCGGCCCCTCGGTGAAGCCGGCCACGGTGCCGTCGAAGATGGTGACCGGCGCGCCGACCAGGCTCGCCGCGCGCCGGTCGTACTCCTGCAGGATGATGCCGCCCGCCCAGGAGCGACCCGGGCGCCAGTCGCACGCGTTGGACAGCAGCCAACTCCGGCCGTCGTCGTGGAACAGCGACGGGTCGAACCCGCGCGCGTGCAGCGGCACCGGGTCGGCCCACGGGCCGGTGATCGAGGGGGCCGTGGTGACGTAGTTCGGGGTGTCCCAGAACCCGCCCGAATACCAGTCGACCACCGTGAACACGAGGTGGAAGGTGCCGTCGGCGTAGGACAGGCACGGTGCCCAGACCCCGCCGGAGTCCGGACGGCCGGCCAGGTCGAGCAGTCGCCGGTCGGTCAGCACACCGCCGATCGGTCGCCAGTGCACCAGGTCGCGGGAGTGGTGCAGGCGGACGCCCGGGTACCACTCGAAGGTCGAGGTGGCGAGGTAGTAGTCGCCTCCGACCCGCAGGATCGACGGATCGGGGTGGAACCCGGTCAGCACCGGGTTGTGGATCTGCCCGGCCACCTCGCCGGGGCTGACAACCCGGCCGGGTGCGACGAGTTCGGTCATCCCTTGACTGCTCCCTGCATGATTCCGCCGACGATCTGCCGGGCCAGAAGGACGAAGACGACGAGCACCGGCAGCACGCCCAGGCTGGCCCCGGCCAGCATCAGGGCGTAGTCGGTGTAGTAGCCGCTGGCCAGGACCGAGAGCGCCACCTGGACGGTCGGGTTCTCCGGGTTGAGCACGACCAACGGCCAGAAGAAGTCGTTCCAGGCGGTCATGAAGGTGAACAGGCCCAGCACGGCCGCCGCTGGCCGGATCGCCGGCAGCACGACGTGCCAGAAGACCCGTACCAGCGTGCAGCCGTCCACCCTGGCCGCCTCGACCAGCTCGGCCGGAACCGTCTCCTCGACGGCCTGGCGCATCCAGAACACGCCGAAGGCCGAGACCAGGGCGGGGACGATCAGCGCCTGGAGTCGACCGGTCCAGCCCAGCTCCGTCATGAGCAGGTACAGCGGGACGATGCCGAGCTGGGTCGGCACCATCATCGTGGCGACGACCACGACGAGCAGCGCGTTACGGCCACGGAACCGCAGCCGGGCGAAGGCGAACCCGGCCAACGAGGCGAAGAAGACGTTGCCGACGGCCACCGAGGTGGCCACCAGGAACGAGTTGACCAACGCGGTGCCGAACGCGGAGCTGTCGAAGACCCGGGCGATGTTGTCGAGGAGGTGGCCGCCGGGTACCAGTGGCGGGGTGGCGTCGCCGAGCACGCTGTTGTCGTTGCTGGCGACCACGAACGTCCAGTAGAGCGGGAAGAGCGAGGCCGCCAGGACCGCCGCGAGCAACAGATAGATCAGTTTTCCGGGTCGGCGGCTGCGGGCGAACCGACCCCCGCGGGTGGTGGCGACCGGCACCAGGCCGGCCGGGGCGGATGTCACCATCTCGTACTCCTCACCGGCTCGCCACCGCGCGCCGGACGGCGAGGAAGTTCCCCACCGCGACGACGGCGATCAGCAGGAACAACAGCCAGGCGACCGCGGCGGCGGTGCCCGCGTCGAAGAGGAAGAACCCCTTCTCGTACAGGTACATGGTCACCGTCTGGAACTGGCGGTCCGAGCCGCCGTTGGCCTCCCCCTGCCCGTCGAAGAGCAACGGCTCGGCGAAGAGTTGCAGCCCGCCGATCGTGGACACCACCGTGGTGAAGAGGATCGTCGGTCGGATCATCGGCACGGTGACGTGCCAGAACGCCGACCAGGCAGACGCGCCGTCCAGCCGGGCCGACTCGTAGAGGTCGGCCGGGACCGCCTGCATGGCCGCGAGGTAGATGAGTGCGTTGTAGCCGGTCCAGCGCCAGATGACGATGACGCTGATTCCCAGGTGCGAGGACCACTTCTCGGCCTGCCAGTTGATCGGATCGATGCCGACGAGGCCGAGCAGCCAGTTGGCGATGCCGGCGTCCTTGCCGAAGACCTGCGCGAACACGAGGGCCACCGCGACCACGGAGACGATATTGGGCACCAGCACGCCGGCCCGCCAGACCGTACGGGCCCGCAGCGCGGTGTTCAGGGCCGCGGCCACGCCCAGGGCCAACAGCAACTGCGGCACGGTCGAGAGAACGAACAGGCTCAGGGTGTTGGCCAGCGCGTTCCAGAAGGAGCTGTCGGTCAACAGGTCACGGTAGTTGTCCAGGCCCGCCCAGCCGTCGTCGCCGTTGATGAGGTGCCAGTCGTGCAGTGACATCCAGGCCGTGGCGAGCAGCGGGAACAGGCCGAAGATCCCGAACAGGACGAAGAAGGGAGCGATGAAGAGGTACGGCGTGGCGCGTCGGTCCAGCAGGTCGGCCAGCGATCGGCGCCGCCGCGGAACTGGCGGCGCTCCGGGTCGGTGTCGGGCGGCCGGGCGCCTGCTCACGTCGGTGGTCATGGGTCACTCCGGGGTTCTCCGTCGTGGCGGACGGCGCGGTCGTCGCCGGACCGCCCGCCACGACCTCGTCGATCAACCAAGGATCTTGCGCGCCTCGTCGAGGGCCGCCTGCCAGGCGGCGTCGGGCGACTGCTTGCCCTGCTCGACCCGGGCCAGCGCCCGACCGAAGACGGGGCGCACGTCGCCGTCGCGGGTGCCGCGGTAGTTCGGGCGCAGGGACTCACCGGAGCGGGCATAGATCTCGCCCACCGGCGCGTTGGTGAAGTACTCGTTGCGGAAGCTCAGCACCGCCGGGTCCTTGAGCGGGCCAGGCTGCGACGGGAGGCTGCCCACACTCTGGAAAATCTTGATCTCCGACTCCGGCGAGGTCAGGAACTTGGCAAGCTCGTACGCCTCCCTGGGGTGCTTACCCTGCTTCGGAATGGTGAGGAACGACCCACCCCAGTTGCCGCCGTTGCCGGGCACCTTGGCGATGTCCCACTTGCCGGCGTTCGCCGGCCCCGAGCCGTCCTTGATCAGGCCGAGCATCCAGCTCGGGCAGGGCAGCGATGCGAAGGTGCCCTGCTTGAAGCCGACGTTCCACTGCTGGCTGAACGGGTCGAGCTGGGCCGACATGCCCTTGCCGCTGGCCGCCGAGGCGACCGTGGCGAAGGCCTCCCTGATCTGCGGGTTGGCGTCGCCCACATAGGCGTCGCCGGTGTCGAAGTAGCCGTACGGCAACTGGTTGATCATGGCGCTGTAGATGTTGCCGGCGCTGTCGAACCACTTGGCCCTGCTGCCCGAGCCGACGAACCGCTGGCCGAGGGCGAAGTAGTCGTCCCAACTGGTGTAGAGCTTGGACACCTCGTCCCGGTCGGTCGGCAGACCCGCCGCGGCGAACAGGTCGGTGCGGTAGCACAGGGCCAGGCCACCCATGTCGGTGCCGAGACCCATCACGTACGCGCCGCCGTCGGCGACACCCTGTTCCCACTTCCACGGCAGCCACTGCGTCTTCAGGTCGGCGGCGCCGTAGTCGGCGAGGTTGACGAACCTGTCCTTGGACTGTCGGAACTGCGGCAGGAAGCCCTCCTCCACCGCCTCGATGTCCGCCGCGCCGGAATTGGCGGCCAGCCGGGTGGCGAGCTGCTTGTGGTGCGGGTCGAACTCCGCGCGGCGGATCTTCACCTCGACGTCCGGGTGCGCGGTCATGTACTCCTTGATCAGCGGCTCGTACCCGAAGTCGCTGAAGACGGCGACCGTCAGGCTGGTCCTGCCGCCCGAGCTGTCGTCGCCGCCGCAGCCGCTCGCGGTCACGGCGAGCGCGGTCGCGGCCAGAGCGGCGGCCAGCCGCAGCCCTGACCGTCGTCGGACGGGTCTCGTGCCTCTGGGCGCCATCGTTGCCTCCTGTTCACCGGGCACGTGCCCGAAGTGGTCGTGCGGTGGTGGTGATGGTGGGCGCACCCCGGCCCGGATCGAGGGCCGTCGTGATCGCGTCGGCCGGTGGGGTTTCGTCGGCGCTGCGGCCTGGCGGTTTGCCGTCGGTGCGGTGCGACACAACGTAGGACCGGTCGAAAGCACGGCCAACAAGTTTCGAAACATGTTGGAAGCGGCGGCCCGCGAGTGGGCACACTGACAGCCGGCCGGTCGACACCGCGAGCGGCGACCGGCGGGAGGACAGCGATCGTGGCAACCAGCCCGACCGACCCGAACCGCTGCACACTGGCGACGATCGCCCGCGAGGCGAACGTCTCGGTGCCGACCGTCTCCAAGGTGCTCAACGGTCACAGCGACGTCTCGCCGACCACCCGGGCACAGGTCGAGCGGCTGCTCACCCTGCACGGCTACCAACGACCGCGGGTTCCCCGGCGCAGCAATCGCCGCGGTGACCTCATCGATCTGGTGATCAACGAGCTGGACAGCGCCTGGGCGCTGGAGATCCTCACCGGTGTCGAAGAGGTCGCCGAGGAGGCCGGCCTCGGTCTGGTCGTGTCCGCGGTCCACAACCGGGCAAGCCTCACCCGCCGGTGGCTGGACTCGCTGATCTCCCGTGGTTCGCAGGGCGCGATCCTGGTCCTCTCCGAGCTGGCCGCGCAGCAGCGCGCGGAACTCGCCCGACGTACGCTGCCGTTCGTCGTGGTGGACGGGGTCAGCCTTCCGCCTCCGGACGTGCCCTCCGTCGGCGCCACCAACTTCGGTGGTGGGTACGCCGCCACCGAGCACCTGCTGCACCTCGGCCACCGACGGATCGGCATGATCGGCGGCCCGGAGCAGATGCTCTGCACCAGGGCTCGGGTGGCTGGCTACCGCGCGGCACTCGAGTCGGTCGGCGTGCCGACCTGCCGCGAGCTGATCCTCTACGGCGACTTCCACCACGGAGGAGGGCTGGCCGCGGCCCAACGCCTGCTCGCGCTCCCCGAGCCGCCCACCGCGATCTTCGCGGGGAGCGACCAGCAGGCGACCGGCGTCTACGAGGCGGTACGCCAGGTCGGCCGCAGCATTCCGGACGACGTCAGCGTCGTCGGTTTCGACGACCTCAACTTCGCCCAGTGGACCGCGCCACCGCTGACCACGGTCCGGCAGCCGCTGCACGAGATGGGCGTGACCGCTGCCCGGACGCTGCTGCGGATCATCAGCGGGCAGAGGTTGGACTCGCACCGGATCGAGCTCGCCACGACGCTCGTCCGGCGCAGCAGCACCGCGCGGCCGCCCAGCTGAGCACGTCGCCGCGCGGGAGCGGGCCGGAACCCGACCCCGCGCGGCCCGGAGGGTCAGGTCAGCCGCCACCGTTGGTTGGACTGGTTGGTGCCACAGGCCCAGATCTGCAGCGGGGTTCCGTTGGCGGTACCCCAGCCCGCGGCGTCCAGGCAGCGCCCCGAGTTCGGGTTGACCAGCGTGCCGTCGGCGTTCGACAGCCAGCGTTGAGCCGGGCTTCCGGCGATGCAGGTCCAGAGCCAGACCGGGGTGCCGTCGGCGGTGCCGACACCGCGTACGTCGAGGCACTTGCCGGAGCCGGTGTTGACCAGGGTGTCCCCCTCCCTGCGCCAGCGTTGGGCGCCGTTGCCGAGGCAGTCCCACAGTCGGACGGCGGTGCCGTCGGCCGTGTCACCCCCGGCCACGTCGACGCAGCGGTTGCTGCCGACGCCGACGATCGCCTGGTCGGCGCCGGCGCACCGGGTGACGAAGCTCCGCTCGGTCAGTCCCCGACAGAACGAAGCCCGCGCCTGGGCGTACCGGGAGAGGCGGCCGTCGACGAACCAGGTCGAGTTGACCGGGAAGTCGAACGAGCCGTCGTCGACGCCGTCCCAGCCGTAGCGGAAGTCGAGGTCGATGTAGACCGCGGCGCGGATCACGCCCCGCAGGTCGTACGTCCCGGACAGGTTCGGCACCGGACCGACGTAGTCCATCAGCGCGAACAGTCGCCGCACCCACAGATCGCCCCGCTGCTGCTCCAGCCCGGAGGTGTCCGTTCCGTTGTCGGTGAAGTTCATCATCCCGGCCTCGGAGACGATCATCGGCTTCGCGTGGTCGCGGGCGAACGTCATCATCTTCAGCACGTTCGCGTCGTGGTCCCAGGTGCGCCAGACCGCCGCCGGGTTGCCGGAGGCGTCCGTGCCGACGTACGCGTTGCGGCACTGCAGGGCACCCGTGTCGTAGTTCTGTGGCGGTGTGCCGTTGTAGAGGTAGCCCCGGTCGTAGATGGGCAGGCACAGCTCGTGGGCGAAGATCGACACCCCGATCCAGTCGGTCACCGCGTCACCGGGATAGAGCCGCTCGTACTCCCCGCGGACGGGGTGGAAGACGTAGGTGACGTTGTCCTGCCGCTTCGCGCCGTCGATCAGCGAGCGGAGGTGGGCGAAGGCGGCCCGGTACGAGGCACACGACGCCTCGGTGCAGTGGTAGAACGACGAGACCTCGTAGTCCAGGCGCAGGAAGAACTTCGCTCCCGGGTACTGGTTGACGAAGGCGATCAGGCCGGCGAACTGCGCGTCGTGCCGCCCGTCGGCGATCTCCTGGGTCACCACCCGGGATCGGGCCGCCTTGGCGTCCTCGCCGCCACCGGTGAAGCCCGGCGGGTTGTCCTTCCACGA
The DNA here is from genome assembly GCF_046549295.1 of Micromonospora sp. 067-2. NCBI lineage: Bacteria > Bacillati > Actinomycetota > Actinomycetes > Micromonosporales > Micromonosporaceae > Micromonospora > Micromonospora sp. 067-2. Next base: position 224,666 of record NZ_JAJPWB010000007.1, read on the forward strand.
CACACCGACCTGGACCATCCGTCCCTGCCCGGCGAGTTGGGTCGCGAAGTCGCGATGACCCGGGTTGACCCAGGTACCGGACCTCACCTCGTAGTAGACCGATCCGCCCGACGGCGGCGCGGCGAAGGACGTGTAGTCGTTCCAGGCGGCGGTGGTGGACTGGCCGACGAACATCAGTCGACCCCCGCCGGGAGGAACGAACGTCGCGGCGGTCGCGGGCGACGACGGCGCCAGCACGGAGACGACGCCGGTGAGCAGCAGCAGAGCCGCCACCAGCGCAGCGAGACGGGTACGTGACATGGCGGCAGGCTAGGTAGATCGATCGCCGACTGTCGATGGTTTTCGATAATCGAAAGCAGCTCGAACCGAGTTTCGAAACACCACGACAGCAGCGAGAAACATCGATACCGTTCCGCCCCAGCCCGGCCGTACCCGCCGCCGGCAGTCGGCGGCCTCACCGGGAACGGCTGCCACACCACCACCAGCACGAACCAGGGAGCCCCTCATGGCCACAGCTCCGCACTCCCGCCGCCGGTGTCGACCTCGCGCCCTGATGAGGGCCGTCCTCGCCGTCGTCCTCGCGGCGGCCGCCACCGCCGGCGGCCTGACCGCCGGAGACGCGGCGGACGCCGCCGTGAACGCCCGTAACCTTCCCGCCGACGGCAGGGTGCGCCTGTTCATGGGTCAGGACTCGTCCACACTGTCGGACTACAAGCGGGACGTGCTCGATCCCGACCCCGGCGCCCCACGCCCGGGAGGCGTGACCCTCTACACGAACCTGCTACTCGGCGGCGATCCACCGCCGCTGGCCGGCTTCTACGGGCCATCCAACTCAGGCTCCGGCACGGTCGACTTCCCCGCGACGCTCGCGCAGTATCCCGGGGCGGCCCTCGCCGTGGGCCTGTACCTCTCCGACGCGAGCACCGGCTGCAACAACCAGCCCCTGCGCGCCATCATCGGCCGTCCCGACGCCGACGTCACCGGCCTGACCGGGCCGTACCGGCAGAAGGTCGACGAGATGGTCAACTGGCTGAGGAACACCGGCCGGGAGGTGTTCCTGCGCATCGGCTACGAGTACGACGGCCCGTGGAACTGCTACAACGCCGACTTCTACAAGGAGGCGTTCCGCTACATCAAGGGCCGCATCGACGCCCTGGGCGCGACCAGGGTCGCCACCGTGTGGCAGTCGGCAGGGTGGCCGATCGACGAGCACCCGGGCAACCCGGAGTGGAACTACGTGGTCACCGCGGCCAACCACTTCGACGCCTGGTACCCCGGCGACCAGTACGTCGACTGGGTCGGCATGTCCGCGTTCTACGGCGCCAGCTACCAGCGCTACCAGTGGGGCTGCCGGGCCCCCAGCACCTCACCCCGGGCCCTGCAGGACCGGATCCTGGGCTTCGCCCGCGGGCACGGCAAACCCGTGATGATCGCCGAGGCGGCACCGCAGGGCTTCACCACCGGGGCCAGGACCTCGAGCTGCATCTTCGCCAAGAACCCGCAGCCGATCACCGCGGCCGCCATCTGGGACACCTGGTACGCCGACTTCTTCGGCTACGTCAACGCCAACACCGACGTCATCCGCGCCGTCGCCTACATCAACACGAACTGGGACGCGCAGACCCAGTGGCAGTGCAACGGCGCCCCCGCCGGGCAACCCGGTTGCGCCAACGGCTACTGGGGCGACTCCCGCATCCAGGCCGACCCCCTCATCCGCAGCCGTTTCCTGGACGAGGCCCGCAAACCCATCTATGTCGGCGGTGCCGCCGCCACCGGCACCGTTCTCCGGGGCCAGGGCAGCAACCGCTGCGTCGACGTGGCCGGCGGGGGCACCGGCGACGGCAACAACATCATCCTGTGGGACTGCCACGGCGGCGCGCCGCAACAGTGGCGCCGCACCGGCGACACCTTCGTCAACCCCCGTTCCGGTAAGTGCCTGGACGTACGCGGCGGCGGCACCGCGAACGGCACCGAGGTGTGGCTGTGGAGTTGCCTTCCCGGCAGCGGTGCCCAGCGCTGGGTGCAGCAGGCCAACGGCACGCTGGTCAACCCCCAGTCCGGCAGATGCCTCGACGCCGACGCCTGGGGCACCGCCAACGGCACAGAGTTGATCATTTGGACGTGCGGCACCAACCAGTCGAACCAGGTCTGGCGACTCGGCTGATCGGCCCGGTTGGTGCCGAGCCGCCGGCTCGGCACCAACCGGCCCGACGCCTCCACCACCGGCGATCGGAGAACAGCACATGATCATGCGATTCCTGGAACGATCGCGTCGTTCGACAGGCAGGGCGGCGCTATTCGCCGCGGTGCTGCTCACGGCCTCGACCGGTGTCGCGCCGGCCCGGGCCGCCACCCCCACGCAGGCGGGACGGTCCGCTGTCGCGGCGCCGGCCCTGTCGCTGCGCTTCCTGATGATCGTCAAGCCGGTGTCCCAGGTTCCCAACCTGTCCGCGACCCTCGACCAGGGCCAGGTCGACGCGGCGAGCAACGCCTTCCTCACCACGTTTCCCCGGATGGTCGAGGAGCTCACCGACGGAGCGGTGGACATGAACAACCAGGTCGTCGTCTCGCCGCGGCCGCTCACCTCGATCGGGTACGCGGGCCTGATGGTCGAACCCGCCAACATCAGTGCGGATGTCGCGCAGTACGTGCACCCCCAGGAGTGGGACGGCGTGTTCGTCTACAACGCGTTCCGGACGCACGCCTACTTCTCCAGCGGCTCGCCGGGGCCACACAACACCGGCTGGAGCAGCGTCAACGCGCGCGACGACCTCGGCTACCACCAGGACGCGCTGGCGGGTTGGGTCCACGAGATGCTGCACCAGCTCGGCGAGCAGTACTACTTCCACCAACGCGGCGTACCCGGCGCGGTGGACCTGCACTCAGCCGCCGATCACGGCTACGACCAGAACCAGCACGGGCTTCCGTACTGGCTCGGCTGGTACCGCGACTTCCTCAACGGCACGATCCCCGGCAACCTCGGGTTGGGCACCAGGGCGTGGCAGCTCGGCAACCGACGCGGAGTGCCCGGTCTGCCGGTCCTTCCGAACCAGACGATCAGTGGTGCCGGCTCCGGTCGCTGCGTGGATGTCTCCGGCGGGCGCAGCGGGGACGGCACCAGAGTGCAGCTCTGGGACTGCCACGGCGGGCCGGAGGTGCGCTGGCGCTGGCAGGGCAACACACTCGTCAACGCCGCGACCAACAAGTGCCTCGACGTCGCGGGTGGGCGAACGAGCGGCGGGACGCCTGTGCAACTGTGGACGTGCCTCGGCAACGGCGCCCAACAGTGGCTGCCCGTGAACGGCCAGCTCCGCAACCCGCAGTCCGGCAGGTGTCTCGACGCGGACGCCTGGGGAACCCTCAACGGAACTCAACTGATCATCTGGGACTGCGGGGACAGACAGTCGAACCAGACGTGGACGTTCCGCTGAGACCCTGGGCGTCACCGCCCACGACGACGGCCGGCTCCCGGCGGGCTGGTCCGCGATCCCGGGGGCACCAGTAGCCTGCGCAGATGCGACACACCCTCACCCCGGGCGACGACACCCTGCACGGCCACTTCTCCCCCGACTTCGCGCCAGTGCTCACCGTCGATCCGGGCGACACCGTCACCTACCGCACCCTGGACTGCTGGTGGTCGGCCGGCCCGTACCCCGGCGGGCCGCACCGGGAGCGGCCGCGAGCGCCGCAACACCGGCCCGACCACGGACATGCGCTGATCGGTCCGGTCGCGGTCCGCGGTGCCCGCGCCGGCCAGACCCTTGCGGTACGCGTCGACGCGATCATCCCGGCCACCTGGGGCACCACGGTCGCCGGCGGCTGGCCGAGCGCCTTCAACCAGCGGTACGGCGTCGAGACGGAGGGCGTGGTGCACGCCTGGGCTCTCGACCCGGTGGCGATGACCGGCCGCAACCAACACGGCCACACCGTCGCGTTGCGCCCCTTCATGGGGGTTCTCGGCATGCCGCCGGCCGAGTCGGGGCAGCACTCGACGGTGCCGCCGCGACCCCACGGTGGCAACCTGGACTGCAAGGACCTGACCGCCGGTAGCACCCTGCTGCTGCCGATCCCGGTCGACGGGGCGTTGTTCTCGGTGGGGGACGGCCACGCCGCGCAGGGCGACGGCGAGGTCGGCGGCACCGCGATCGAGTGCCCGATGGACGAGGTCACGCTGACCTTCGACGTGCGCGACGACTTTCCGGTCACCGGCCCGGTGGCGCGCACCGCGGACGCCTGGCTGACCCTCGGCGTCGGCGCGTCCCTCGGCGACGCCACGTTCATGGCCCTGGACTCGATGCTGACCCTGATGCAACGGCTGCACGGTGTCAGCCGCCCCGACGCGGTGGCCCTGGCCAGCGTCGCGGTCGACGTACGGGTGACGCAGATCGTCAACCAGACCGTCGGCGCGCACGCGGTGCTCCGCGACGACGCGCTGCGCTGAGCCGACGCGGTGACCGATGCCGCTGACGGGTCAGCGCAGCTGCCGGGCGACGAACCTGGTCGGGGGTTCGGCGATCGCGTCCTGGGCCGCGATCAGCTGGATCTCCCGGGTGCCCGCGGCGAGAGTCGCCTCGAGGACGGCGTAGACGGAGGCGATGGTGCGTTCCAGTGCCGTCGCCGGTGCGCCCGTCGTCCTCAGGTGCGCGAGGTACAGCGCCGCGGTGACGTCACCCCCGCCGTTCGGGTTGATCGGCAGCAGGGGCGTGGTCACCGCCCAGGCGCCCTCGTCCGAGACGGCCACCACCTCCAGCGAGCCCGCCGGCACGTCGTCGTGCAGCACGCTGGTGACCAGGACGTGCCGTGGTCCCGTTTCCCGCACCACGTCGACCGCCGCCAACAACCCGGCCAGCGATGTCGTCGTGGCGCCGGCGAGGAAGTCCAGCTCGAACTGGTTCGGGGTGATGATGTCCGCGCGCGGAACGACGACGTCACGCAGGTACTCGGGGATACCGGCCCGAACGAACATCCCCCGACCGACGTCGCCCATCACCGGATCGCAGCAGTACACCGCGTCCGGGTTGGCCGTCTTGACCTTGTCCACCGCGTCGAGGATCACCGCGCCCATCGCCGGGTCACCCTGGTAACCCGACAGCACGGCGTCGGCGCTGCCCAGGACCCCACGGTCCGCGATGCCCGCGATCACCTCGGCGACGTCGGCCGGCGCCAGCATCGGCCCACGCCACGAGCCGTACCCCGTGTGGTTGGAGAAGTGGACCGTCAGCACCGGCCAGACCTCGTGGCCGAGCCGCTGCAGGGGGAACACGGCCGCCGAGTTGCCGACGTGGCCGTAGGCGACCGACGACTGGATGGAAAGGATCTTCACCAGCTCATTCTGGCGGTTCCCGCCGGTGCCGTACGCGCGGCCCGGCGGATCGGTAACCGGCTTGCGCCGGGCCCGGTCCTTCCGGGAGGGTCGGGAGCCATGAGCGACATGTGGGTGGAGCCCGCCGACGATCCGCGAACCTTCGGCAACCCGAAGGGCGAGAAGGCGACACTGCGGGAGTACCTCGACAACTACCGGTTGACGCTGGACCTGAAATGCGGCGGTCTCGACGCCGAGCAGCTCGCCCGCCGCTCCGTGCCACCGAGCACCATGAGCCTGCTCGGGCTGGTCCGGCACCTGGCCCAGGTGGAGAACCACTGGTTCCAGCGGGTGCTGCAGGGCAGGACCGACCGGCCACGCGTGTTCAAGCGGGACGACGACCGGGACGCGGACTTCACCGACGCGGTCGCCGACCCTGCCGTCGTGCAGGAGGCGTTCGCTACGTGGAAGACCGAGATCGCCGCGGCCGAGCAGTGGCTCGACGCGCTCGACGAGGACGACCTCGGGCGGGAGGTGCCGTTCGACGATGGCACCGTCAGCATCCGCGACGTGCTCGTCCACGTGATCGAGGAGTACGCCCGGCACGCCGGCCACGCCGACCTGCTGCGCGAGTGCGTCGACGGCCGCACCGGCCAGTGAGCTTCGCTCGAGCTATTTGACCTTGCGAGTCGATCGGGCCACGATGCCCTCGTACTCCGGGTGCTTGGCCAGCCACTCGGCGAGGAACGGGCAGAGCGGCACCACGGTCCGGCCCCTGGCCCGCGCGTCGTCCATTACCGCACGGGCCAGGGTCGACCCGACGCCCCTGCCCTCGAACTCCGGCTCGACCTCGGTGTGGGTGTAGACGATGATGGCGCCGGTCAGCTGGTAGGTGACCACCCCGGCGACCACGCCCGCCTCGTCGCGCGCCTCGAACCGCTCCCGCGTCGGCGCGTCTGTCACGGTGAACTGCACCGGACCATCCAACCACGCTGTCCAGCCGACCGGCGCGGGAGCACGTCCGCGCCCACCCTCCGCTCCGGCGGACCGACGCCCCGGCCCGGCTGTCGGCAGCGGGCCGGGGCTTCGTCCTGCCGGGGCTAGAAGTCGTCGTCGAAGGCGACGGTGCCGCTGACCCCGACCTGGTACGCCGACACCCGCCGCTCGAAGAAGTTGGACAGCTCCTGCACGTCCTGCAACTCCATGAATCCGAACGGGTTGACCGACCCGTAGTGCGGCGCGATGCCGAGCTGGGCGAGACGCCGGTCGGCGACGTGCTGGAGGTACTCCCGCATGTCGGTCAGCGTCAGGCCGGGCACCCCGTGGTCGAGCAGGTCCTCGGCGAACTGCACCTCACACTCGACGGCCTCGGTGAGCATCTGACGGACCTGTTCGGCGAGGTCGTCGTCGAACAGGTCGGGTTCCTCACGGCGGACGGTGTCCACGACGTCGAACGCGAAGGCCATGTGCATGGACTCGTCGCGGAACACCCAGTTGGTGCCGGAGGCGAGGCCGTGCAGCAGGCCACGGGAGCGCAGGAAGTAGACGTAGGCGAAGGCGCCGTAGAAGAACAACCCCTCGATACAGGCGGCAAAACAGATGAGGTTGAGCAGGAACGTCCGCCGGTCCTCGCGGGACCGCAGCTCGCGCAGTTCGCCAAGGGAGTCGATCCAGCGGAAGCAGAACTCGGCCTTGCGGCGGATCGAGGGGATGTTCTCGATGGCGGCGAAGGCGGCGAACCGCTCGGTCTCGTCCGGCACGTACGTGTCGAGCAGGTTGAGATAGAACTGGACGTGCACCGCCTCCTCGAACAGCTGCCGGGACAGGTAGAGCCGGCCCTCGGGGCTGTTGACGTGCTGGTAGAGGTTGAGTACGAGGTTGTTGGCGACGATGGTGTCGCCGGTGGCGAAGAAGGCGACCAGACGGCTCACCAGGTGCCGCTCGGCCGGGGAGAGCTTGTCGAGGTCCGCGAGGTCGGCGTGCAGGTCGACCTCCTCGACGGTCCAGGTGTTGCGGATGGCGTCGCGGAACCGGTCGAAGAAGTGCGGGTACCGCATCGGGCGGAGGGTGAGATCCATCCCGGGGTCGAGCAGCATGTGCGTGGTCCTCGTGTCGGTGGTGGTGTCGGCGGCGGTCACTGGCAGGCCTCGCACGACTCGGGGTTCTCCAACGAGCAGGCCAGTGCCTCGTCGTCGGCCGTCGGGGGCGCGACAACGGCGACGGTGGCCTGCTGGATCCGGGTGGCGGGACGCGAGCGCAGGTAGTAGGTGGTCTTCAGCCCGGCCTTCCAGGCGTACAGGTACATCGAGGAGAGCTTGCCGATGGTGGGTGCGGCCAGGAACAGGTTCAGCGACTGGGACTGGTCGATGAACGGCGCGCGGGCCGCGGCCAGGTCGATCAGCGCCCGCTGCGGCAGCTCCCACGCGGTACGGAACAACTCCCGGACGGCGAACGGCAGCTCCGGGACGTCCTGCACCGACCCCTCCGCGCGCCTGATCGCCGACCTGATCGGCTCGGTCCACAGGCCGCGGGCCTTCAGCTCGCGTACCAGAGCGGTGTTGACCTGCAGGAACTCCCCCGACAAGGTCTCGCGCTTGAACAGGTTGGACACCTGCGGCTCGACGCACTCGTAGCAACCGGCGATCGAGGCGATGGTGGCGGTCGGGGCGATGGCGACCAGCAGGGAGTTGCGCAGCCCGTCGACCTCGACCCGCTCACGCAGCGCGGCCCACCGGGCGGTCTGCGTACCGGCGACACCCCACAGGTCGGGCTGCAGCTGCCCCCGCGCGGCCCGGGTCTGCCCGTACGCCGGGTGCGCCCCGAAGCGCCGCGCCAGGTCGGCGGACGTCTCCAGGGCGGTCAGGTACAGCTCCTCGCTGATCCGGGTGGACAACTCCCGCGCGGCAGGGGAGTCGAACGGCAGCCGCAGCGCGAAGAACGCGTCCTGCAGGCCCATCAGCCCGAGCCCGACCGGGCGCCAGCGGGGGTTGCTCGCCGCCGCCTGCGGAGTCGGGTAGTAGTTGATGTCGATGACCCGGTCGAGGAACGTGACGGCGGTACGGACGGTGGCCCGCAGCCGCTCCCAGTCGATGCCGCCGTCGCTGAGGTGGGCGGCGAGGTTCACCGAACCGAGGTTGCACACGGCCGTCTCGGCGTCGCTGGACACCTCGATGATCTCGGTGCAGAGGTTGGACAGGTGCACCACGTTGCCCGGCTCGGCGGTCTGGTTGCACAGCCGGTTCGCGGCGTCCTTGAAGGTCATCCAACCGTTGCCGGTCTGTGCCAGGGTGCGCATCATCCTGCCGTACAGCTCCCGCGCCGGGACCTGCCGCACGTATCGCCCCTGCGCCTCGGCGGCCCGGTACGCGGCGTCGAACCGCTCCCCCCACAGGTCGGGCAGCTCGGGCACCTCGTGCGGGTCGAACAGCGACCACATCTCGTCGGCCTCGACGCGGCGCATGAACTCGTCCGGGATCCAGTTGGCCAGGTTCAGGTTGTGGGTGCGCCGGGCATCCTCGCCGGTGTTGTCCCGCAACTGCAGGAACTCCTCGACGTCCGGGTGCCACGGCTCCAGGTAGACGCAGGCCGCGCCCTTGCGCCGGCCGCCCTGGTTGACGGCGGCGACGCTCGCGTCCAGCGTGCGCAGCCACGGCACGATCCCGTTGGACTGCCCGTTCGTGCCGCGGATGAGCGAGCCCCGGGACCGGACCCGGGAGTACGCGATGCCGATGCCGCCGGCGAACTTGGACAGGTTGGCGACCTGGGCGTACCGCTGGTAGATCGAGTCCAGCTCGTCGCGCGGCGAGTCGACCAGGTAGCAGGAGGACATCTGGGTGTGCCGGGTGCCGGAGTTGAACAGCGTCGGCGAGCTGGGCAGGTAGGCCAGGCTGGACATCAGCCGGTAGAAGTCGATCGCCTCGTCCGGTGTCCGGGACAGCCCGCAGGCCACCCGCAGCAGCCAGTACTGCGGGGTCTCCAGGACCAGCCGGCTGGTGGGGTGCCGCAGCAGGTACCGGTCGTAGACCGTGCGCAGCCCGAAGTACTCGAACCGCCGGTCACCCTCCGGGTCGACGGCGTCGTCGAGGGTACGGGCGTGTGCGGCGACGAACGCGGCGGTGTCGTCGGAGATCAGTCCCTCGGCGTGGCCGGTCCGGATCGCCGCGCTGAACGAGGTGATGCCCTGCCGGTGGACCTCCTTGTCCACGTAGCCGACCAGCAGCCGCGCGGCGAGACGGGAGTACTGCGGTTCCTCCCCGATCATCTCGGCCGCCGTCTGGATCGACAGCCGGTCCAGTTCGGCCGTCGTCGCGCCGTCGTACAGGCCGCTGATCGTCCGGGTCGCCACCCGCAGCGGGTCGACGTCGGTGAGGTCGTCGGCCCACCGCTCGACCGCCCGGACGATCTTGTTCACATCCACCTGTTCGGTGGCGCCGTCGCGTTTGCGGACCTGCATCTGCGCCCGTCGCCGACCGGGCGGGGCCGGCTCGGCGCTGGCCGGAACTACCTGGGTGACCGTCACCACTCACTCCTCGCGAGTTCGAGACCTGATGGCCCTCGGACACGAGGAGGCGGACACCGGTGGACGCCACGCCGGAGGGCGCGGGGTCAGGTGGCGTCAGCCGTCCCACGCGGCCTCGGACCGCCGCCCACCCGGGTGCGGGTACGCGGCGCGCTGGCAGGTCTTCGGACTTGCGGGCACGACCGGGCTCGCCGGTCTCCTACTGGCCGTCGCTTCCCAGGCCGCTTCGCGGCCCAGTGCTGATGACGGCGGTCGTTCCCACTTACCGCTGCGGGGCAGTCCCGGATTCCCACCGGGTTCCCTCTTGCCTCGACCACTGACGATGAGCGGCCGAACCAGCTGCGCTCAACACCATATATAGGGAGGGACACGGTTGTCACACCCCACATGTCGATCTGCGGCGCAGCCGGCTCTCGTCCATCGACGCCGCCGGGGACCGGGTTGACCGCCCGAACCGGCACCGATACCGTCAACCCACTATCTGCGGCGACGCGAGGGAAGCCGGTGAGATTCCGGCGCGGTCGCGCCACTGTGAGCGGTTCCCCTGCACGGGGCACCGCGAGTCAGGACGCTCGGTCGTCCGCAGCCTTGCGATGGGGACGCGTTATCCCCGGGGAGGTTCGTGTACCCATGTCCAGCTCCACGTCCAGCCAGCCCCTGGTGCAGCCCGCTGACACCGCCCGTCTTCTATGGACGGTCCTGGCCACCGTCGCCGTGCTCACGCTGCTGGCCTACCTCGTCGCCTTCGACCAGGGAGCGGTCTCGCGCAGCGGGATGTACCTGCACGAGCTGATGCACGACGGTCGGCACCTGCTGGGTGTCCCGTGCCACTGACGGCCACCACCGGCACGCCCACGTTCGTCAGCGTGCTGCTCCGCGGGCTGCTCGCCGGCCTGGTCGCGGGCCTGCTCGCCGGCACGTTCGCCTACTTCGCCGGCGAACCACGCGTTCAGGCCGCCATCGCCATCGAGGAGGCGGCGGCACACGCCGAACCCGCCACCGGCGCACACGACCACGAGGAGGCGCTGGTCAGCAGGACCGGCCAGCGCGGCGGCCTGTTCCTGGCCACCGGCCTGTTCGGCGCCGCGATGGGTGGCCTGCTGGCCACCGCGTACGTCCTGCTGCAGCGTCGACGGCGGACCGACGACGACGGACGGTCGGGTCTGCTGCTGGCCGGCGCCGCGCTGCTCGGCGTGGTGATCGTGCCGTTCGTCAAGTACCCACCCAATCCCCCGGCCGTCGGTGATCCGGCCACCATCGACCAGCGCACCGGCACCTACCTGCTGATGGTGGTGCTCGGCCTGGTGGCGGTCTGGTCCGGCTCGCTGGGCTACCGGGCGCTTCGCGGCGACGCACCGCAGTGGCTCCGCGCCGCCGCCGCCCTCGGCGGGTTCCTGCTGGTCACCGTGGTGTCCTACGTGGTGCTGCCGTCGTTCCAGGAGGTCCCGGACGACTTCCCCGCCGCCCTGCTGTGGGACTTCCGACTGGCCTCCCTGGGCACCCAGGTGGTCCTCTGGACCGGCATCGGCCTGCTGTTCGCGGCTCTGCTGAACCACGACCGGCGCCGCAGGAGCACCAGCGCACCCCTGAGCACGTGAGCGTCACCAGCCTGCGGCTGGTCGCGCACGGTTCCACCGCCGCCCTGCGGCAGGCCCGGTTCGGCGGGCAGCTCGACGACCTGGACGAGGGCGGCCTGCGGGCCGCCCTCGCCCTGGCTCCCGCCGCGCCGGGCCGACGGGCGCTCCTGGGTGCCTCCGACGTCTGCCTGTCCAGCCCAGCGGTGGCGGCCACCCGGACCGCGTACGCCCTCGGCCTGACGCCCACCGTCGACGCGGCGCTTGCCGACTGCGACTACGGCGACTGGAACGGGCGGTCGCTGGAGGAGATCGCCGCCACGCAGCCCGAGGCGCTGCGCGAGTGGCTGTCCGCACCGGACGCCGCACCCCACCGGGGCGAATCGGTCCTGGCGCTGCGCGAGCGGGTCGGCCGCTGGCTGGACGGCCAGCGCGACCGTGGCCAGCGGGTCATCGCCGTCACCCACCCGATCCTGCTCCGGGTCGCCGTCGTGCACGCCCTCGACCTGCCGTTGGTGACGTACCGGCAGCTGGACGTCGAGCCGTTGGCGATCGTCCGGCTCACCAACCGCGGCTCGGGGTGGCAGCTGCGGCTCGCCGCACCACCGGCGTAGGGACAGCGAACGCCGGGGCGGAGATGGTCACCTGCCAGGGCCGTTGGCGAGTGCCCGGCCGAGGAGGCGTGCGCCGGCGGGAAAGGCCGCCGGGCTGGGCCCGGCGTAGTTGAGTCGGACGAACGACCCGGTGGGTTCCGCGGGGAACCACTCGGTCCCGGGGGCGATGATCAGCCCGGCCTTCTCGCAGTCGTACGCCAGCTGGTGGACGTCCGTTCCGTCGGGAAGACGCACCCACAGGTTCAGCCCGCCGGCCGGCACCACCCCCAGCTCCGCCTGTGGGGCATGCTCGCGCAGAGCTGCGACCAGCAGGTCGCGCCTGGTGCCGAGTTGCTGCCGCAGGCCGCGGAGGTGCGAGTGCCAGGCGGGCTGGGTGACGACGTCGAGCGCCGCGGCCTGAAGTAGACCGCTGACGTACATCGACTCCGCTCCCCGGTCGGCCAGGAGCCGTTCGCGTGCCGGTCCTCGCGCGATGACCGCGGCGACGCGGATCGCCGGCGACACGCTCTTCGTGAGTGAGCGCAGGTAGACGACGTGGCCAGCGTCGTCGTGGGCCGCGACCGGCGTCGGTGCGCTGGTGATGCCGAAGTCGTGCGCCCAGTCGTCCTCGACGAGAAACGCGCCGTGCTCGCGCACGACCTGCAGCACCTGTTCGTGCAGCGCCGTCGGCCACTGCGCGCCGGTGGGGTTGGCGTAGTTCGGTTGGGCGTAGAAGACGCGCGCGGCCGTCTCTCGGAAGGCTCGTTCCAGTTGGCCGGGATCCGGGCCGGCCGGGCCCCCGGGTACCGGCACGACGAGCGCACCGGCCTGTCGGGCGGCGAGGATGGCGCCCCAGTAGGTCGGGGACTCCATCAGCAGGGGTTGCCCGACCCCTACCAGGGCGCGGAAAACCGAGCTCAGCCCACTCTGGCTTCCCGGAAGAACGATGGCGTCGCTGGGCGTTGGCGGCGTGATCCCGGCCGGGGTGACAGCGCCGAGCTCGTTGGCGAACCAGGTTTGCAGCTCCGGCAGGCCCGCGGCGGGTGGCCGGGCCAGGGCCGCGTCGGTACGGGCCGCGCGTGCGAGTGCCGAACGGACCAGACGCTCCGGGAGAAGCTCCCGGTCCGGGTAACCGGCATGCAGCGCGATGACGTCGTTGGAGGCACTGCGCAGCGCGGTGGAGAGCGAGTCGACGCGCGCCGGGAACGAGCGCAGGGCAGCCGTCTGCCAGCCGTAGTCGGCCGTCCGTACGGTGCGTACCGCCCGGACGAACGTGCCGACTCCGGGTCGGCTCTCGATGAGCCCTCGGGCGGTGAGCATGCGTAACGCGTGCTGCACCGTCACCGGGCTTGCCTGGTGGCGGGCGACCAGTTCGCGGGTGGACGGCAGACGGGCACCGGGCGCGGCGGTCGCGATCCAGTTCCGAAGGCCGGCCTCGATCCGTGAACTGCTACTGTCATTCATGAGAGGTCAGAGTAGCGCTACCGCGATAATGGACGACGCGATATCCCGTACCCGACCGTCGGGCCTGTGGTGGGGGCTGGTGGGCGTCACGGCCTTCTCCTTCACCGTTCCGCTCACCCGGGTGGCGGTGGGCGGCCTCGCGCCACTGTTCGTCGGCTCCGCCCGAGCGGTCGTGGCAGCGGCCCTCGCGGTCGTCGCGTTGGCCGTCACCCGCCAGCGGCTGCCTCGTGGTACGCAGTGGCCCCGCCTCGCCGTGGTCGGCGGCGGCATCGTCGTCGGGTTCCCGCTCCTGACCTCGTTCGCGCTCACGAGCGCGCCGGCCAGCCACGGCGCGGTCGTCATCGCCATGTTGCCGGCCGCGACCGCGGTGTTGGCGGTCATCCGCGGGCACGAGCACCCCTCGGCCCGTTTCTGGGTCGCCGCCGGCATCGGCACGTTCGCCGCGCTGGCCTTCGCCTCCGCGCAGTGGGGTGGCCTGGGTCAGCTGCACTGGGCCGACCTGCTGCTCCTCGGCGCGGTGGTGTCCGCCGCCGTCGGCTACGCCGAGGGCGGCCTGCTGGCGCGGACGCTGGGCGCCTGGCAGACCGTCTCCTGGGCGCTCGTGCTGTGCTCCCCGCTCTCGGTGGTCCTGACGGTGGTCTCCGCCGTCCAGCAGAGCTCGCCGGGCACCGCGGTGCAGTGGGCGGCCCTGAGCTACCTCGGGGTCGTCAGCATGTTCCTCGGCTTCTTCGCCTGGTATCACGGCCTGGCCACCGGCCCGATGGTTCGGGTCAGCCAGGTGCAACTGATCCAGCCGGTCCTGAGCATCGCCTGGGCGGGTCTGCTCCTGCGGGAGCCCATCGGCTGGGCCACGGTCGTCGGCGGTCTCGTCGTCATCCTGTGCGCCGCGACCGCGGTCCGGGTTCGGCTCGGTGGCTGACCCACCACCCGGTGTTGCGCTGTCAGCCCTGGCGGGCCTTCTGGCGCCGGTCGTTCTTGTTGATGACGAACGTCCTGCCCCGGCGACGTACCACGATCGAGTTCATCTTGTTCTTCAAGCCACGCAGCGAGTTCCTGACCTTCATCGCAGCCACCCCTCCTCTGGTCGTGCCCGGTTCCGCTCGCGTACCCGAGGGGGCGTGGCCCATTCGTCGGAGCCACGCCGCCGCAGGCCGGAACCTGCGGCGGCGTGGGCGGGGCTCAGGAGTACGGGAGCCGCAACACCGACTGGTTGCCGATGCCCAGGGTGCTCGGGTTGTTGCCGATCGCCGACCAGACCTCGACCCGAACGGTGCCGTTGCTCAGCGCCCCCAGCGTGCCGGTGGCCGAGGCAAGGCCGGCGTTCTGGGTGTAGTGCTCGTAGCCCGCAACGGGATCGGTGGCGAAGTAACGCCAGGTCTCCACCCTCTCGAAGCTGCCGTTACCGGTCAGGTCGTAGGAGACCCGCACCTGCACGCCGTTACCGACCGCCGCGCCAGCGTCCACGAACAGGTCGAACGCGGTCTGCCCGCCGGAGTAGGCGAGGTTGAGACCGGTAGCGGTGAAGACCTGCGCGTTTGTCGGCGTACCGTCGTGGTTTCCGTTGGCCGCCGCGACCGTGGTCGTGGCCGCGCCGCCGGCGGCGCCCAGCCCGCCACCGGGCAGCAGGTACCGCGTGGGAGTGCCGGGGGTCGGCGGCGGATCCGTCGGCGGTGGGTCGGTGGGCGGCGGGTCGGTGGGCGGCGGGTTCCCCGGGGGTACGCCGCCGGACGCGTTGCCACCACTCCAGGTGTACGCACCCGTGGTGGCAGTCTTTCCGGCGCCGACGGCGAGTGTGGTGCCGTTGGAGAACGTCACCGTGACCGCCGTCGCGGTCGGGTTCGACGCCACGTACGTGCGCGCGCCGTTGCGGGTGAAGACCGCCGCCAGCGGGTGGTTGGCGGTCACCGTCGTGTCGACGGTGCCCAGCGCCGCGAGGTTACGGATCCAGTGGAAGGTGTGCGCCCGACTCTCCCCCTCCTCCGGCGTGTAGCCCGGGTTGGCCCGGAGGTTCGCGAGTGCCGCGTTGCCGTCACCGAGGGCCTGGAACTGCCAGAGGATGTCCTGCCACACCGTCGGTTGGCCGCCGTTGTTGCGCACCAGTTCGGCGTAGTTGGTCCGTACGTACGCCGGGTTGTTGCCCAGGTAGAGGTGACCGCCGGTGACCGGCAGCAGGTTGATGCCCTGGATCATCTCCGGATCGGCGCTGAACCAGGTGGCGTACGCCCCACCGTCACCCCACACCATGCCGACCGTCGAGTGCCCGAAGGCGGCGGGGAAGTTCTGGTCGCTCGAGTCGAACCAGTACTCCTGGATCGCCGCAGCCTGCGTGGTGTAGAGAAAGATCCCGGCGTCCCGGACGGCGGTGTCGCCGGTGACCTGACCCCACTGGATCAGGGCGTTGGCGAAGTTCATCCCCTCGGACGACGACTCCTGGTTGTTGCCGGAGCCGAACGAGCCGTGCCCCGAGGCCCAGTCGTGGCCGGCGTAGATGTCGAAGTCGCGCAGGTAGGGAAAGCGGGTGTCGTCGCGGCGGTAGTTGTTGGCGTCCCGGATCAGCAGGTCGACCATGCCGCCGTAACGGCTCGTGGCCGCCCACCCGGGGTCGTACTTGGCCAACGTCGCGGCGGCGGCGATGAAGTAGCCGTAGTGGAAGTGGTGGTCGTTGAGTTCCTGGTCGGAGCCGTACGACGCCGGGTAGCCGATCAGCGTGCCCCAGTTGCCGTCGTAGTAGAAAACCCTCCCGGTCTTGCCGCTGGAGGCCGTGAACCAGTCGGTGAGCGTGCTACGGATCGCGTTCAACGCGCTGTCGCGCGTCGCGGTGTCATTGACCAGGTCGGCCACCTCGGCGAGGCGGGCGGCCCGGCCGAGCCCCTTGCCCGTCCAGTACGTGTCGGCGCCGCGCTGGTCCAACGGGTTCGCGCGGGCGGCGGCCAGGTGGCCGGTGAGCGTCGCCAGGTCGGCACCGCTGCCGTCGCCGACGGCAGGTAGTTCCGGCAGGACGCCCTGGAACTTCATGGCGGTACGGAACTGGTTGACGCCGGTGAGCACCTTCATCCGGCCGCGCGCCGACGGGTAGGTCGCGGCGATCGCGGTGGAGCCGGCCAGTGACTTCCACTGGTGGGGGTAGAGGCTCACCACGGTCTGCGTGGCGGTGCCCTCCCGGGCGGTGGTGGTGAAGGCGTACGTGGTGGTCAGGCCGCTGGTCGCCGGGTCGTAGGCGTACGAGACCCGGGTGCCGGTGACGTGCGCGTGCGCGTACCGGCCGTAGGTCGCGGCCAGCTCGGCGCGCTCGGTGGTGTTCGCCGTCGGCGGCAGGAGGGCCACCGAGAGGTAGCCCCGACCGGCCAGGGTGGAGGAGATCCGGCCGGTGCCGACGGTCCAGCTGGCACCACTGGGGGCGTACCCGACGTAGTCGTGGCCGTTGACCCGGAAGCCGACGGTGGAGCCGCTGTTGGACCAGACCTCGGCGGTGCCGGAGGTGCTGATCACCGCGTCTCCGCCGCTGGTCTGGAGGTAGGCGAAGGGCAGGCCGTGGCCGATGGTGGCGCGCATGGTCCGCGTTCCGTCGCTCCAGTGCGGGCTGACCGTCCAGTCGGTCCAGCCGTCCACCTTGACCTGGGGCGCGGCGAGCCCGGCGACGCCGACCCGGATGTCCTGGACGTACGGATAGTGGTACTCCCCGACGCCGGTCGCGGTGCCGCTGATGGCGGGCGTGGAGTTGGCCGAGAAGCCGAGGCCGTCGGTGAAGGTGTCGTACGAGATCGGATGCGCGTGCAGGGGCTCGCTGAAGGCGCAGTCGGTGCGCTTCCAGAGCAGCGAGGACCACCAGTCGTTGGTGGGGACGGCGCCGGCTGGCGCGTTGGCGGTGGCGAACTGCCGGGGGTTGCTGGACATCGCGCCGCAGCCGGTGGGGAGCGGGCCGACCGGGGTGGTGGTGTAGCTGCCGGCGCCGACGGGGGCTGCCTCGGCCGGGCGGGTGACGGCGATCGCGAGGCCGCTGACGACCAGCGCCAGGGCGGTGGTGGCGGCCAGGGCCCATCGGCGGTGTGGGACGGGAGGTTTCATGGTGCCTCCATCGCGCGTCGGAACGCCGGCTGACCGGCCTCCCACGCTCTTGCCTCGGAATGGGGGGAAAGAGGGGCTGAGAGAGCGCTCTCTCAGCCCGCACGGTAATCGAACACCGAGACCATCGTCAATGTTTCCACGGAGTTCCGCGCTGATGTCGCGATTCGGTCTGTCGCGTACAGTTCCTGGTCGGACTTGGGGTGCGCCGGCCGGAACCGGCTCAGGGAACGGGACGAGACACAGACGCATGACAGTGGACGAAGTTACCGATAACGGTCAGATCGGCATCGACCGGAGCCGGCTGGAGACCTGTCTCAGTGTCTTTGCGGCGTTGGAGGCCCTGCCGGCCGATCACCCGGACGTGGTGGCGGTGCAGCGGGCCACCGCGAAGCTCTACAAGGTGATCAAGCAGCGGCGACGCGAGGAGCGGCGGGACGCCATCGCGTCGGCCGACCGCGCGGTGACGGCGGCCACCGCCACCGGCGCCCCCGGCCGCATCGACGACGAGACCCAGGGCATTCCGCTCGCCTCCGCCACCGCGGGTGCCACGGCCGGTCTGCTGCACAACCCGCGCGGCTGCTACGTCTGCAAGCAGCGATACCGCGAGGTGGATGCCTTCTACCACCAGCTCTGCCCGTCCTGCGCCGCGCTCAACCGGGAACGCCGGGACGCGCGTACCGACCTGACCGGCCGCCGCGCCCTGCTCACCGGCGGGCGGGCGAAGATCGGCATGTACATCGCGCTGCGGCTGCTGCGCGACGGCGCGCACACGACGGTGACCACGCGGTTCCCGCACGACGCGGTCCGCCGGTTCGCCGCGATGCCGGACAGCGGTGACTGGCTGCACCGTCTGCGGATCGTCGGAATCGACCTGCGCGACCCCGCCCAGGTCATCGCCCTCGCCGACTCGGTCGGCGATCAGGGGCCACTCGACATCCTGATCAACAACGCGGCGCAGACGGTCCGGCGCACACCCGGGGCGTACGCGCAGCTCGCCGCCGCCGAGGCCGCGGCCCTGCCGGACGGCCCGCTGCCCGAGCTGATCACGTTCGCCAAGCCGGGCGCCCCGGCGGGCAGCCTGACCGCCGGGCCACAGTCGACCGCGCTCACCCCGCACGCGCTCACCGCGCTCGCGTTGACCAGCGGCTCCGCGTCGCCGGAACGGATCGCGGCGTCCACGGCCATCGACGCGGGCGGCCTGGTGCCGGATCTCGACTCGGTCAACAGCTGGGTCCAGCGGGTGCACGAGGTCGACCCGGTCGAGTTGCTCGAGGTGCAGCTGTGCAACGTGACCGCGCCGTTCGTGCTGGTCAGCCGGCTGCGACCGGCGATGGCCGCCGCGAAGGCCCGCCGCAAGTACGTGGTGAACGTGTCGGCCATGGAGGGCCAGTTCGGCCGCGGCTACAAGGGGCCGGGGCACCCGCACACCAACATGGCCAAGGCCGCACTGAACATGCTGACCCGGACCAGCGCGCAGGAGATGCTGACCGACGGCATCCTGATGACCAGCGTCGACACCGGCTGGATCACCGACGAGCGGCCCCACCCGACGAAGATGCGGCTGGCGGACGAGGGCTTCCACGCCCCCCTGGACCTGGTCGACGGCGCGGCCCGGGTGTACGACCCGATCGTCCGCGGCGAGCAGGGCGAGGACCTCTACGGGTGTTTCCTCAAGGACTACGCACCCTGCGCGTGGTGACCAGCGTTCCACCCGCCACACACCGGATCATTCGCCCACTCGACGAGGAGGCACCCATGCCATCCGACCACGACCTCTGGCCGACACTGGACGAGCTGCAGCGCGAGGAGTTCGAGCTGGAGCTGCCGGGCCTGTCCGAGACCGACGCGTACGAGTTGGGGATGCTGGCCGTCAGCGCCGCGAGCGCACAGCGGCTCCCGGTCGCGGTGGGTGTGTGGCGGGCCGGGCGCCAACTGTTCCACTGCGGCCTGCCCGGTTCCACGCTGGACAACGACGGGTGGCTGCGCCGGAAGGGACGCGTCGTGACCCGGTTCGAGCACTCGTCGCTGTACATGGCCCGGTTGTGCCACGACAAGCAGACCACGCTCACGGAGAAGTACGGCCTGCCGGCGGCACGGTACGCGGCCGCCGGAGGCGCGGTGCCGCTGCGCGTGCGCGGCACCGGCGTGGTGGGCTGGGTCGGTGTCTCCGGTCTGCCGCAACTGGATGACCACCGCTTCGTCGTCGACATCCTGCGCAAGCTCCCGCGCTAAGGCGTGTTCTAGAAGTCGTGGTGGCCGGTGAAGGTCCCGGCGTGGCGGTGATCGACAACTGAAGAGGTCTCCGGTATCTGGTTCTGCGACCAAGCAAGAACTTCATACCGGAGACCTCGTGGCCGTATCGGGTCGCCCTGGCGTGACGTCCCGGCCGAGTACGGACCCTGGCAGACGCTCTACGGCCTATTCCGTCGCTGGCAGCGCGATGGAACCTGGGAGAAGATCTTGTCTGCGTCGCAGGCTGCCGGCAATGCCGAGGGCCGGATCATCTGGACAGTCAGCCTGGACTCGATGACCAGCCGCGCCCACAAGGCCTACACCAGCCGCGGCAACCGCGCCTACCTGCGTAAGCGTGGCATCAAGGCGTGCATCCCGCGCAAGAAGGATCAGGACACCCACCGCAAGGCCAAGGGCAGCCGCGGCGGACGCCCGCCCACGTTCGACCGAGACCTCTACCGGAGGCGGCATGCCGTCGAGAACGGCATCAACAGGCTCAAGCGCCACCGCGGCGTGGCCACCCGCTACGACAAGTTGGCCGTCCGGTTCCAGGCCGTCCTGACCATCACCATCATCTGCGAATGGCTCTGACGGGGCTTATGAAAAACGCCTTAGTTGCAGTATTAGGCGGCAGCTGGTTCGGACATGATTCGCAGCCAGCGAGACCGGTGGAAGATTGGGTCCTCGGCGAGGACCATGCATTCCCAGCTACCGTCGCGTCGTCCGGAGCGGCGGTCCGGTCCGTTGAACTGGCTGAGCCCGGTGGGGCCCCCATATCGGTGAATGGCCTCGTTGGTGGCGACCTCGTTGCCACACCACGTCAGCTCGTCACCGGCCTCGTGCAGGGCGGTGGAGGTGCCTGACATCACCAGCGTGTGGGCATGTTCGGCGACGAACAGTGCCTGCAGCGCCGGGTTGTATGTCCGGCCGGCCGGCGGGCGCGGAGCCGGTGTCGACATTGTCGCGGGGGCTCCGGGGCCACGGCGTAGCGTCGCACGGATCGTCGGCCAGGCCGACGGTCGTAGCGGCATATCGCGGCGCACGATGAGAAGGTCGGCCAATCCCTGGCTGTCACGCCAGGACGCGGCGGTATCGCTGGGTTCGTTCATTCGCAACGGCAGAAACACCGCGCTGTGTGGGCTGACCGCCGCCAGCCGGAACAGCGCCCCGAGGCGAAGTAGATCCGCGCGGGAGCTGATAAGAGCGCCGGTGTGCTGCCACAGCACATTGGTGATGTGGGTGTTGCGAAGTGGAGCCGCCATCGTGATCACCCGCCGTAGCTGGGCGCTACGGGACACGTGGTGAACGCGTAAGCGGAGGCGCATGCGCGCCGCGTCCGGAGGGCTGGTCACTGAGGCACGGTAGACCGACGCCTGTTCAGGCCAATCGTGAATTCCCACAACGTGGCCGGGGAATCCGCCTTCAGGTCCAGCGCGTCAATGCACCACGTGGCTCCGCCTCGGACACCACCACCATGACCACTCCGGATCACGGCCGATTTGCCCTGGACCGTCAGCCAGGTCACCGCCACGCCGTGACCTTCACCGGCCACCCACGACTTCTGAAACACGCCTTAGTCGACGGCCACCGTCGCCGCGTCCGCTCGGGCTGTCGCCGCTCGGGCTGTCGCCGCCCGGGTGGTGATCAGCGCGCCCGGCGGTTGGCCCGCAAGGCGCCGAGTATCACGCCCGGTGTGGCCAGCGAACGTGGGTGTTCCCGCAGGGAGACGACCTCGTTGAACCGTCGCGCGATGGTCACGTCCGTGACCGTCGCCGCGACGATCTGACCGCTGGCCCAGCTGGAGATCCGGTGCCCGCGCGGGTAGGGCCCGTCGACGTGCGGCAGGGCCAGGTCGGCGGAGGTCGACAACGACCAGGCCGCGTCGACCACCACCTTCTGCAGGGCGAGGTGCCGGCGTGCGGGAGCACTCAGATCCGGATTCGACCCGAGGTAGTTCGACAGGCACGCCGCGTGCAGGGCCGCCGCCGTGATGCCCTGCCCGTACACCGGGTTGAACGAGGCGACGGCGTCGCCGACGCTGACGAGCCGGGCCGGCAGCCGCCGCACCGCGTGGTAGTCCCGCCGCCGGCTGTCGGCATGGTGGTAGGTCTGGACGTCGCCGAGCATCTCGTTCCCGGCGACCTCGCCGAACTCCGGCGGGAACTGGTCGCGCAGGCGGCGCACGAAATCCTCCGCGGTACGCCCCGGGCGGTGGTCCCCGTAACCGGCCATCATGGCCATCCACCGGCCACCCTCGATCGCGAAGAACGCCGCGCCGGCCACATCCGACGACATCTTCGGGCTGTGCAGCGCCAGGACGACCGTCGAGGCGGGATTCGCCTCGGGGCGGCGGAACAGGGCGGTCGCGTAGTTCAGGTGCACGGCCATCCGTCGTGTCACCGGCCGATCCCAGCCGTCCTGCTCCAGCCAGTCCGAGAGCCTGCTGGAACGCCCCATGGCATCCACCACGAAATCGCCGCTCTCCACGCCGGGCACACCGGCGACGTCGTACCGGACCCCGGTGACCTCGGCACCGCCGAACACCAGACCGGTGGCGCGAGCGGTGACCGCCTTGACGTTGGGCAGTCGTAGGACCCGCTCGCGGATCAGGCCCTCCAACAGCGGTCGGCTGCCCGCCAGGCTGTCGGCGTCGTCGGGCACGACAACCTTCCGGCGTCCGTCGAGGTAGTTCCGCCTCGCCTCCGGCGGGGCCTCGATCGCCCCCCGGGCCACCGCCTGCTCGCGGAATCCCGGAAACAGGCGCTCAAGCTGGAGGAAGCCGCCGGGCAGCAGGGCGTGTAGTTGCGTCCCCTGTGGTACGCCGGGTCGCCCGCCGGTCGTCTGCAGATCGTCCCGGTCGATGATGACCACGCTCTCCGCGTGGTCGGACAGAGCCCGCGCGGCGAGCATGCCGGCGACACTGCCACCGAGCACGACGGCCTTGCCCAGGCTCGGAAGCGTCTGCCTGGCCGGTCGCGCAGCGTTCAGCATGGCGAGGACCCGGATCGGGGAGAGGGACATCGTGCTCCAAGGGGTACGAGGTGCGGCACGCACTGCCGTGCCTGCCGGTGACTGGTGCGCCGGCAGGCCGGTGGACGGCCGTGTGACCGGATGCCCGTCGATCGTTGCACAGGCGCCAACGGCTGCCCGGGTGGAGGGCAGATCCCTCGGGGAGCACCTCAGAGCTCGTGGCGGTCGTCGGTTGACAGTCGGGGCGGCCCCGGCGGCTCGGGAGACTCGCCGGGCTGGCCGAGCTTCGCGACGTGCGTCGGGTCGAGGACCCGGGAGAGGAACGAGCGGGTCCGTTCGTGCCGCGGCGAGCCGAGCACCTCCTGCGGCGGCCCCTGCTCGACCACGACGCCGCCGTCCATGAACACGACCCGGTCGGCGACGTCGCGGGCGAAGGCCATCTCGTGGGTGACCACCATCATCGTCATGCCGTCCTCGGCCAACGTGCGCATCACGGTGAGCACGTCGCCGACCAGTTCGGGGTCGAGCGCGGAGGTCGGCTCGTCGAAGAGCATCAGCGTGGGAGCCATCGACAGCGATCGGGCGATCGCCGCCCGCTGCTGCTGCCCGCCGGAGAGCTGCGCAGGAAACACGTCGGCCTTGTCGGTCAGGCCGACACGCTCCAGGTTGTCCCGTGCGATCCGCTCAGCCTCGGCTCTGCCGCGTCTGAGCACCCGACGCTGGGCGATGGTGAGGTTGTTCAGCACGGTCAGGTGCGGAAAGAGGTTGAACGACTGGAAGACCATTCCGATGCCGCGGCGCACCGCGTCGATCTCGACATCCGGGTCGGTCATCTCGACCCCGTTCACCCAGATATTGCCGGCGGTCGGCTCCTCCAGCAGGTTGACGCACCGCAGCAGCGTCGACTTGCCGGACCCGGACGGCCCGACGACGCACACCACCTCGCCCTGACCGACCTCGAAGTCGATGCCCTTGAGCACCTCGAGCGACCCGAACGACTTGTGCAGGTCGCGGATCTCGACGGCGGGTCGGAGCGGCGGGGTCGTCATGCGGGTCACCGAGCCTTGGCGTATCGGAGTTCGAGGCGTCGTACCACCTGGGACAGGGGCAGGGTGATGATCAGGTAGGCGAGGCCGGCCACCAGAAGCGGAGTGGCGTTCACCCGGTCGTTCAGCATGTCCCGACCGAACTTGGTGATCTCGATGGTCTGGGCCGTCACGCCCAGCACGTACGCCAGCGACGAGTCCTTGGTGAGCAGGATGAGTTCGTTGGTCAGCGGCGGGATCACGATCCGGAACGCCTGCGGAATGACGATCGTGCGCAGGGCGGTGACGTGCGACATGCCGAGTGTGCGCGCCGCCTCCATCTGCCCCTTGGGCACGGCCTGGATGCCGGCCCGGATGGTCTCGGCCATGTACGCGGCGGCGGTCAACCCGAGGCCGATCGCGATCGAACCGAACACCCCGCCGGGAATCTCCCGCTCCGGGAAGGCGATCGGAATGCCGTATCCGACGAGGAAGAGCACCAGCAGCGCGGGCAGACCCCGGAAGAGCTCGATGTACGCCGTCGCCACCCAGCGGTACGGCGCCACGCGGGACAGCCGCATCAACGCGAGGATCGTGCCGAACAGGAGGCCGAAGGCGAAGGCACCCAGCGTGTAGAGGACCGTGTTGCGCAGCGCGACGGTGATGATCGTCGGGAACATCGACTCGATGATGTCGACGCGGAAGAACGCGTCCTTCAGCCTGCCCCAGTCCGCGGCGAAGAGCACCGTGGCGATAACGGCTACGAAGGCCAGGTACTGGAGCCAGAGAGACAGCCGCTCTCGCTGGCGGCGCCGCAGCTTCACCGTCGTCGCTCCTTGCCGTTCCGGGGGTTACCCACGAGGAGGGCGCGCGAGCCGCGCGCCCTCCGGTGGTGAGCTTCGATCACGCGCTGGGCCGCTTGCCGATCCACTTCTCGTAGATGGCGTCGTACGAGCCGTCCTGCTTGGCCTTGGCCAGCACCTCATTGATCTTCTTGAGGAGCTCCGGGTTGCTGTCCTTCTTCACCGGGAACCCGTACTGCTCGCCGGTGTTGAACTCGGCGGCAACCTCGAACCCACCCGGGTTCTTCTTCAGGTACTCGGTCCACACCGGCAGGTCGTTGATGGCGGCCTCGACCTGACCGTTGGCGAGGGCCTGCTGCAGGGCGGCGAGATCCTCGAACTCGACGAGCTGCAGACCCTTCTCCTGCTCGAACTTCCGGGCGTAGTCACGGCCCGTGGTGGCCGCCTGGACGCCGAGCTTCTTGCCCTTGAGGTCGTCGAGAGCCTTGTACGGCTTGCCGGTCTTGATCAACATGGCCTGGGTCGCGTCGAAGTACGGGTCGGAGAAGTTCACCACCTTCTGCCGTTCCGCAGTGATCGTCATGCCGGCGGCGGCGGCATCGCACTTGCCGGTGTTGAGATCCTGACCAGACTTGATGCCCTCGAACGGCGTGTCGACGATGGTCTGCTCGACACCGAGCTCCTTGGCGACCAGGTCCATGACCTCGACGTCGAACCCGGTGACCTTGCCGCTGGCGTCCTTCGACTGGAAGGGCGGGTACGGCAGATGTGTGCAGACCGTCAGCTTGCCCGCCTGGACCAGCTTGACCCCGCTCGCCTGGACCTCGCTGTCGTCCTTCTTGGCACATCCCGCACTCGCCGCCAGAGCGGCGATCGCCACGACGACGCCGGCCCTGCGGACTGCGCTATGGAACCTCACGGCTGTGTCCCTCCGGTTCGATTCGCCCTGCGACGGGCAGCCAGATTGGTGCGAAGACGGTGTGACAGGCGACGGTACCTGATCTGACGACGGCCGGTGAGTCCGATATCCCCTGAGCAGCCAATCAGAAAACGGAATCAGCCCAGCAGTTGAGTAGCTGACCCAGCTCAAAGGAGTAAGGCATTCCTGCCGGCCGACACGGTGCGACGGCGGAAGCTGGGAGACGATCGTGTCGGACACCGTCACACAGCCGGAAGCCTGGGATCGCTGACCGGATCCGACCATCGAGCGCCGCACATCGAGGCACCACCGGACCCAGGAAAGACACGTCTGAGGATGGCCACGACTCCACCGACGCCGCAGGTGGCCTTCGCGCGGTTCGTCCGCCAAGCGGTCACCGACGCCCGCGAGGAACGCGGTTGGAGCATCGGCGACATCGCGCAACAGACCGGCGTCAGCCGCTCGACGCTGTTTCGCTGGCTCGCCGGCGACTGGCAGCACTACCCTGAGCTGGCAAAGGTGCGCAGCCTGTGCGCCACGCTGGAACTACCCCTCGGGGCCGCGATCCGACCGCTCGCGATGCCGAACGCTGCCACCACGCCCGACCCCCGGGCACTCGCGGAGGTCGACGCGGACCTGAGCGCCATCCGCCAACGGCTGCTCGACGACACGGTCTCGCCCGCGGACAAGCACCACATCCGGGGCCTCCTGCGCCACCTCGCCCGACGGGACGTCCCTGTCGCCTCGACCGGGCCGCAGGTCACGGCCGATCACCGTGACACTGCGCCCGGGCTGCCGACGGTGAGAGGGTCGCGGCGACAGGTCGGCCGATGACCACCGTCGGGTGGCCCACGATCGTGTCAATCCGGCCGATTGTCCCCTCGCCCCCGTCCCGGTTCCCGACCATGGAGCCACGGGTCACCATGACAGTGAGGGGCATTCGGCATGAAGCGTCGGCCGAACAGGAGACGGCAGCTGTGGCAGGCCGCGGCGATGGTGTTGACCGCGGCAGCGGCCGCGGCGGCCGTGGCGAGGGCCAAGCGGCGAACGGTCGGCGACCACGCCGACATCGAGAGCCCCCTCGTCCAGGATGGCGCCATCGGCGCCGCGACCAGGTACGCGTCGCCGCCGTCCGATGGGAGCACCGCAGCCACCCGGCCGGTGGCGGCGTCCCGCTGAGGGCGTCGACACGCGCGCCGGCGCTGAGGCATGATCCTCATCCCGCTTCCACCGAGTCAGCGAGGCTGATCCAGCCGCGGAAGCCTGACCGCGATTCGCGTACCGCCGCTCGGCGCGCTCCCGATCGTCACACTGCCGCCCTCGGCGGTCACCAACGCACGCACCACGGTGAGCCCGAGGCCGCTTCCGGCGCCCCCCACCGCATCTAGCTGCGTGAAGCGGTCGAAGACACGTTCGCGCTGGCTCGGTGGGATGCCGGGTCCCTCGTCGTCCACGAGGATCACGATCTCGCGTGTCTCGGCATGGGCGCTCGCGGTCACGGCACCGTGCACCGGTGTGTGCCGGGTGGCGTTGTCGAGGAGGTTCCCCAGCACCTGGCCGAGGCGATCGGCGTCGACTCGCGCCAGGAGTGGTTGCGACGGCACGGGTCGCAGGATCAGGCGTACGGTGCGGAGGTCGGCGAGGGGTTGGTGCGCCGCGACCGCGTCGCTCACCGGGCCACGCAGGTCCGTGTCACGGCGATCCAACCGCAGCCGGCCGGCTTCGGCCAGGCTGAGCGTGCGGAGGTCCTCCACCAGCCGGCGAAGGATGGTGGTGTGGCGCAGCAGTCGGTCCGATTCGGCCGGGCCCCAGACCAGTACGCCGTCCCGGAGCCCCTGCAGGCGGGCGGTCAGTGCGCTCAGCGGTGTCCGCAGTTCGTGGGCGATGAGGGCGCTGCTCGTCCGCCGCTCCTCCTCGAGGGTCTGCAGCGTGGCGGCCATGCTGTTGAAATCGGACACCAGCTGGCCGATCTCGTCGCGTCCCGCCCGTGCCTGCGCTCGGGCGGCGAGGTCGCCATCGGCCAGGCGGCCGGCGGCGCTGCTCAGCGCCCGCAGCGGCCGGCTGATCCAACGGGCCAGCACAACGGCGCTGAGCAGACCCACGGCAAGGCTGACCGCCACCACCGCCGACAGTTCCCGGAAGCCGTCGAAGTCGCCACCGGCGACAGCCAGTCGGCCCTGGACCTGGGAGGCCACCTCCGGCGGCAGTCCCGCCAGTCGGCGTTCGAAGTACACGAGGGCAAGATTCAGCGCCGCCGCCGCGGTGATCACAGCGACCGCGGCGAAGGCCAGTGTCAGGCGGACACGGACGCTCCTCACCGCGCCGGGTCCGGTGGGGTGAGCCGGTAACCGAGCCCGCGGGCGGTCCCGATCAGATCCGCGGGCACGCCGGCATCGGTCAGTTTGCGTCGTAGGTTCGTCAGATGGGCGTCCACGACCCGGTCCAGCGCGGCGGATCCCGGCAACGCCGCAACACGCAACTGGGACCGGGTCATCGTCTGACGCGGATGTGTGGCCAGCACCACCAGCAGGCGATACTCGCTGGCGGTCAGTGGCACCGGACGCCCGTCCACGAGGGCCTGCGTACCGACGAGGTCCACGGTGAGCCGGCCGAGGGCGATCCGGCCTGGCGCGACGGTCGACCGGTTGGCGCGGCGCAGCACCGCCGCGACCCGGGCGGCGACCTCGGCCGGGTTGAACGGTTTCACCACATAGTCGTCCGCGCCCATCCGCAGGCCGAGCACCGTGTCGATGTCCTCGTCCCGCGCCGTCACCATGATCACCGGCACGTCGCCCCGCTCGCGGATACGGCGGAGCAGTTCAAACCCGTCGACCTGCGGCAACCGGACATCCAGCAGCACCAGGTCGGGGCGCTCGGCGGTAAACAACTGCCAGGCGTGGGCGCCGTCGCCGGTGGCGATGACCGCGTGGCCGTCCCGACGCAGATAGGCGACGAGCACCTCGCGCACGTCGGGCTCGTCCTCCACCACCAGCAGTCGCCGCACGTCGGACATGTCCACCGAGCATAGGGCCCGTCCACCTGGATCCGCCCCGGATGACGTCAAGATCCGGTGAAGGGACCTGCGCGGACTCTCCATCTGGCGTGGACGGCTCCTGACAGCGACTGGCCTAGCGTTCCAGCCGCTCGATCGACGGCGCGACGAAGGAGAAGTCATGCGCGGAGATGGCCTGCGGGTTGGCGGGTTGCGGGCGCGGATCGCGGACCGCCCGGTGCTGTGGTTCTGGTTGATCGCCGTGGCGATCGAACTGGTGGTCATTCCGGTATTCCTGCTCAGCGGCGCCCAGGAGGGCGTGGACGCGGCGCTCACCGCCACCGGAACGGACTTCAACACCGACCTCGTCACCGCGTTCCGACTGGTCCTGAACGATCATCGGGCGATGGCGGGGGTGGTGCTGTCACTGATCCAGGTGGCGGCACCCGACATCGCGGTGCTGATGGTCGGCCTGCTCGCCGGACGGCACCACCTACGGCAGGTGGCTCGACGGTGGCGGTTCTGGTCGCCCGCCACCGGCTGGCGGCGGGGCCTGCGCATCTGGCTGCAGATGGTCGCGGTGTTCTGCGCGATGAACCTCGCCACCGCCGGGCTCAACGCGATGACCGCCCGCGACGAGGGATTCGTGTGGAACGTCCGTCCGCTCCTGTGGCCGCTCCTGATAGGCCTGGTGATCGCGATGTTCCTCGACGGCGGCGCGGTGTTCGAGGAGAACGGGTGGCGGGGTTTCGCGCTGCCCCTGTTGCAAACCCGGTACGGGCCGCTGCTCGGCTCGATCGTGCTCGGGCTGATGTGGACCGCCTGGCATCTGCCGGTCAAGTTCGACCTCGTCGGATACGGTCCGGGGGCGCTGTCGATCGTCGCGGTGCTCACCGCGAAGTTCGTGGCCCTCACCGTCCTCATGACCTGGTTCTTCAACCGCATCGGCGGCGCGACGATCCTCGCGGTCGCCATGCACGGCCTGTCCAACGACTCGGTCCGGCTCGGCGGATTCGTCTTCGGTGACAGCCTGTCGGCCTACCTGATCAGTGAGATCAACCTGCTGGTGCCGCTCGCGATCGGCGCCGTCGCGGTGACCCTCGCCAGCCGGGGTCGGCTGGGCCTGCCGTCCACGGTCACGCCGACGCCGTCGGCCACAGTGCGACGGACGCCAGGTAGACGCCACGCCTCGACCCTTCGAGGGAAACAGGTCGATAGATCAGATGTCTAGCACATGACGTGGTGATGCTGCCAGCGCGGCCCGAAGCCTGAGCAAAGCGACCCTCTTCGATCGAGACAGACGCTCCAGCGCAGGTGACTGCGTATTGACGGGCGTGATGTTAGCGGTAACATTCACGAAACACCCGACCGCGCTCACCCGACATCGTGGACCCGATCCGGATTGGAAGATCTGATGAAACGTCCTGGGCTTGTCGCTCTGACGGTGGCCGTCGCCGCCGGCTTCACCGTCGTCGCGCCAGTGCCGGCCAGTGCCGCCACGATCGACACGTCGGCGTGGTACCAACTCGTCAACCGCGGCACCGGCAAAGCCCTCGACGTCTACGAAGGATCCACCGCCGACGGCGCCGACGTCGTCCAGTGGGCCCCCAGCACCGCCACCAACCAACAATGGCAGTTCGTCTCCTCCGGCAGCGGCTGGTACCGACTCAAGGCCCGCCACTCCGGCAAGGTCGCCGACGTCAACGCCGGCAGCACCGCCGACGGCGGCGACGTCGTCCAATGGACCGACACCAACGCCACCAACCAACAATGGTCCGTCACCGACACCACCTCCGGCTACGTCAGCATCCTCAACCGCCGCAGCGGCAAAGCCCTCGACGTCGAAGCCGGCTCCAAGACCGACGGCGCCAACGTCATCCAATGGACCAACACCGGCGCCACCAACCAACAGTGGCAACTCGTCAAGGTCGGCAGCGGCGGTTCACCGGGCACACCACGCAACCCGGTGCTGCCCGGGTACTTCGCCGACCCGCAGATCGAGTACCTGGCCGGACGCTACTGGATCTATCCGACGAGCGACGGCTACGCCGACTGGAGTGGCACGACGTTCCGTGCGTTCTCCTCATCCGACCTCGTGACGTGGACGGACCACGGCGTCGTGCTGGACCTCGCGAAGGTCAACTGGTGCCACGCCAAGGCCTGGGCGCCGACCATCGTCTACCGCGGCGGCACCTACTGGTTCTACTTCAGCGCCTGCCAGCAGATCGGCGTCGCCCGGGCGAGCTCGCCCGCCGGCCCGTTCACCGACGCGCTCGGCGCTCCGCTCGTGCGCACGAACCAGTACGGCGAGCAGGAGATCGACCCCGACGTGTTCGTCGACGACGACGGCACCGCCTATCTGTACTTCGGCTCCGGCAGGGCCGAGGTGGCCCGTTTGGCCAGCAGCATGACCGCCCTCGCGACGGCACCGACGCGGATCACGCCAGGTGGCTACCGAGAGGCGTCGAACGTGTTCAAACGCAACGGCACCTACTACCTCATGTACTCCGAGGACGACACGCGCAGCGAGAACTACCGGGTCAGCTACGCCACCGGCAGTTCACCGCTCGGTCCGTTCACGAAGGCGGCCGGCAACCCCGTGCTGTCGAAGGACACCTCTGCCGGAATTCTCGGCACCGGGCACAGCTCGGTGGTCCAGGTTCCGGGGCGTGACGAGTGGTACCTCGCGTACCACCGGTTCCACATCCCAGGCGGCGACGGCACCCACCGCGAGGTGTGCATCGACCGGATGACGTTCGCCGCCAACGGTTCCATCAACACCGTCCACCCCACCCGTTGAACGGAAGAAGGCTCATGAGAACCCGACACCTGCTGTATCCGGCCGTCGCACTGGCTGTCGCCAGCGGCCTCACCGTCGTCGCGCCAGTGCCGGCCAGTGCCGCCACGATCGACACGTCGGCGTGGTACCAACTCGTCAACCGCGGCACCGGCAAAGCCCTCGACGTCTACGAAGGATCCACCGCCGACGGCGCCGACGTCGTCCAGTGGGCCCCCAGCACCGCCACCAACCAACAATGGCAGTTCGTCTCCTCCGGCAGCGGCTGGTACCGACTCAAGGCCCGCCACTCCGGCAAGGTCGCCGACGTCAACGCCGGCAGCACCGCCGACGGCGGCGACGTCGTCCAATGGACCGACACCAACGCCACCAACCAACAATGGTCCGTCACCGACACCACCTCCGGCTACGTCAGCATCCTCAACCGCCGCAGCGGCAAAGCCCTCGACGTCGAAGCCGGCTCCAAGACCGACGGCGCCAACGTCATCCAATGGACCAACACCGGCGCCACCAACCAACAGTGGCAACTCGTCAAGGTCGGCAGCGGCGGCGGCGGAGGCGGCGGCACGCCCCCGACGATCCCCGGGAACCTGGGCACCCACGACCCCTCCCGGCTCGTCAGCGAGGGCGGGGCGCACTACTTCTACTCCACCGGCGGAAACCTGCCCGGTTGGTACACCACGAACGGCAGCACCTGGCAGCGGACGCCGGCGGTGTTCCCGAACGGAATCCCGGCCTCGGTGCGCAACGCGGTGCCGTCCAACGACGGGCACGACGTGTGGGCGCCCGACGTGATCTGGAACCCCAACGCCGGGCTGTTCTTCCTCTACTACTCGGTGGCGAACTGGGACGATGGCAGCCGTTCGGCGATCGGCCTGGCCACCAGCCCGACGCTCAACCCGTCGTCGTCGAACTACCGCTGGACCGACCGTGGCGTGGTCATCGCCAAGACGCCGACCGCCAACACGTACAACGCCATCGACCCGGCGCCGTTCTTCGACGCCGCAGGAAACATGTGGATGGCCTTCGGCTCCGGGTACGGCTCGACCCGGGAGACCGCCCTGAACATCGTCGCGCTGAACAAGAACACCGGTCTGCGGTCCGACAACCAGGTCCGCACCGTGCAGAGCTGCGGGTGCGAGGCCGCGTACGTGCAGTACCACAGCGGCTACTACTACCTGTTCTGGAACACCGGCGGCTGCTGCAGTGGCGCGTCGAGCACCTACGTCGTGCACGTGGCCCGCTCGACCTCGGTGACCGGCCCCTACACCGAGCGCAGCGCGAAGTTCATCTCCTCCACCAGCACCCGGCACGGCCCCGGGCACATCGGCATCCTCAGCGAGGGTGGACGGGACTACTACAGCTACCACTACTACCCGAACAGCGGTGGATCGGTGCTCGGCTTCGGCACGATCACGTGGGGCTCCGACGGCTGGCCCACCAGCTGATCGCGCTCCCGTACGACCCGGCCGGGCTCGCATCCGGCCGGGTCGTACCCCGCCTCATGGCCGGCAACCGGTCACTCCTGGGCCTTGCCTCCGGTGATGCGGGACAGCACGAGGGCGATGAGGATGACCGCGCCGTTGAGGAAATTCGTCCACTGGGCCGGCACGCCGGCCAGGGTGAGCACGTTGACGATCATGAAGAGCAGCAGCACACCGGTGAACGCGCCGAACATGCTGCCCTTGCCGCCGTTGAGGCTCACCCCGCCGATCACCGCCGCCGCGAAGACCTGGAAGATCGCGCCGTCACCCTGGCCACTGGGAATCGACGCGAGACGGCCGGCCTGCATGAGCCCGGCCAGCGCGGCCAGCATGCTGGCAATGACCAGGGTCAGCCAGAGAATCCGATCGGTGCGGATACCCGCGGCCCGAGCCGCGTCGACGTTGCCACCGATCGCATAGAGTGCCCGGCCCGGTGACGTGAAGCCCAGCACCACGATCGCCACCGCGAACGCCGCCAGGCACAGCCAGATCGACACCGGCACCCCGAGCCACGAATCGCTGCCCAGGTAGGTCATCGACTCGGGCAGGGCGAAGAACGTCTTGCCACCGGAGACGCCGGTGAGCAGACCGCGTAGCACGATCAGCATGCCGAGGGTGACAACGAAGCCGTTGAGGCCGTACCGGACGATCAGCAGACCGTTGAACGCGCCGATCAGCGCCCCGACGAGCAACGTGATCGGCACCGCCCAGCCGCCGGCGAGCAGGTCCACGCCGAGGCCCCGGGTGAGCGCCGGGTCGACCACCAGCCAGGCGGCGATGCCCGGCGCCAGGCCGAAGGTGGACTCCAGGGAGAGATCCATCTTGCCGGCGATGAGCACCAGTGTCTCGGCGAGCACCAGGATGGCGATCGCCGACATGCTCTGCAGGATGTTGATCAACTTGTCGCTCTGCAGAAAGACCGGGTTGACGATCTGGCCGACGATGGCGATCACCACGATCGCCGGCACCAGCACCAGGTCCCGCAGCCGGGCCAGCGCGGGCATCCGTGACCGGGCGGCTGCGACGGGCCCGGCCGGTGCCGGTACGGCCCGCTTGGACAGCGTGTCAGACATGGTCTGCGTCGACCCCTTCCATGGCGGCCACGAGGTCGTTGTCACGCCAGCCCCGGGGCATCTCCCGGACGACGCTGCCCTGCACCATGACCAGGACCCGGTCACAACCGCGCAGGTCGTCCAGCTCGTCGGAGACGACCAGGACGGCGGTGCCCTCGGCGCGGACCTCGTCCACCACACCGAGCAGTGTCTGTTTGGAACGCACGTCGACCCCTGCGGTCGGCGTGATGAGCACCAGCACCCGGGGATCGCTGGCCAGGGCGCGGCCCATCACCACCTTCTGCTGGTTTCCCCCCGAGAGCCCGGAGACCGGCTGGCGTGGTCCGGTGGTCTTCACCGCGAGCGAGTCGATCAGCTTCTCCGCGAACGCGTCGCGGCGGCGGGGGGTGACCAGCCCGTGCCGGCGCAGCCGGTCCCGGACGGTCATGGTGATGTTCTCGGCCACCGACAGCTCCGGCACCAGCCCTTCCCGGTGCCGATCCTGCGGCACCAGGCCGATGCCGGCGGCGAGCGCGTCGGGCACACTGCCCGGTCGCAGCCGCCGACCGGCGAGAGTGACCGTGCCGGCGGACGGTCTGCGCAGGCCGACGATCGTTTCGGCCAGCTCCACCGTGCCGCTGCCGCCGCCGCCGGCCAGCCCGACCACCTCGCCGACCCGGACCTGGAACGATGCGCGGGCGCCGGACGCGGTGGCGAGGTCGTCGACCGTCAGCACGGTGGGCGCGTCGGCCGGGACCGGCGGCCGGCCGGCGTCCGGAGCGAGGTCGACGTCCTCGCCGGTCATGGCGGCAACCAGCTCGGGCGCGGCGACCTCGGCGACCGGCGCGCTGAGGATGTGCCGGGCGTCGCGGAACACCGTGACGGTGTCGCAGATCGCGTAGATCTCCTGCAGGTGGTGGCTGATGAACAGGAACGTCACGCCCTGCCGTTGCAGATCCCGGATCCGGGTGAAGAGCCGCTCGATCCCGGTGCCGTCGAGCTGCGCGGTCGGCTCGTCGAGGATGATGAAACGGGCACCGAAGGACAGCGCCCGGGCGATCTCGACGAACTGCCGCTGCGCGACGGTGAGCGTGCCGGCGGGTTGGTCCACGTCCGCCTCCACCGACCACTCTCGCAGCAGTTCCTCGGCCTGGACGCGGACCCGCCGCCAACTGATCAGGCGACCCGGGCCGGTGGAGTGCCGGTTGAGGAAGAGGTTCTCCGCGACGGTCAGGGTGGGGATGATGGTGGACTTCTGGTAGACGCAGGCGACCAACCTGCGCCAGGCGTCCCGGTCGCCGAGCGGGGGCGCCGGTCGGCCGCCGAAGCCGACCGCGCCGCCGTCCGGCGCCTGGAGGCCGGTGAGGATGCTGACCAGCGTGGACTTGCCGGCGCCGTTGCGCCCGACCAGCGCGTGGGTCTCCCCCGGTCGGATCAGGATGCCGGCGGCGTCCAGCGCGACAGTCGAGCCGTACCGTTTGCTGACGTCGACGGCCTCGACGACGGGCGGCCGGGCCGCACCGTCGTCGAGGAGTGGTGCCGGGTGACTCATAGGGAGTTGCCCCAGAGGGTCTTGTCGTCGTACCTCAGCGTCGGCTGACCGGCGATCGGGGCGCCGTCCAGGGTGACCAGCGGCGCCGCGAGCTGATCCTCCAGCAGTCCCTCCCGGACCTGGATGATGGTGCTGCCGTGGTCGGTCGGGCCGGGCTGGAAGGTCTTACCCTCGATGGCCGCCTTCACGTAGTAGAGGCCGTACTTGGCGAACAGGTCGGCGGGCTGGCTGACCGTGGCGTCGATGTGGCCGTCCTTGATGTCCTTCAGCTCCTCCGGGATGCCGTCGTTGGAGACCACGAAGACGTGCTTCGGATCGGTCGGCGGCACCAGCAGGTTGCGCTGGCGGAGGACCTGGAGGGTCCCGGCAAGGGCGAACGACGACTGCATGTAGACGCCCTTGATGTCCGGGTCGGACGCGAGTCGGGTCTGGAACTTCGACGCGGCCAGGTCGCCCTTCCACTCGGTCGCCTCACCGAACACGGTGATGGTCGGGTAGTTCTGCTTCATGCACTCGTTGAACGACTCGGTGCGGTCCCGGCCGTTGATCGAGTCGAGGCCACCCTGGAACATGATGACCTTGCCTTTGCCGCCCAACTTCTCCCCGAGGAACTGGCAGGCCTTGGTGCCGTAGGCGCGGTTGTCGGCGCGGACCACCATGGCCACCTGGCCGTTGTCCGGACGGGTGTCGATGGTGACCACCGGGATCTTCTTGTCGGCGAGCTGTTGCAGGGACGGCGCGATGGCTGCGGTGTCCTGCGGCGCCATCACCACGCCCTTGACGTTCTGACTGATGAAGGTCTGGGTGTTGGAGATCAGGTTGGCGATGTCGTTCTGCGAGTTGCTGGTCTTCAGCTCGACTCCCAGCTCCTTGCCGTAGGTGGGCACGTACTTGATGTAGGAGTTCCAGAAGTCGGTGTCCGAGCGGGGGAAGTCGACCCCGACCAGGGGCGTGCCGAGGCCCAGGGCCAGCAGGACGGCTGCGCCTGCGCGGAGAGATCTCGTGATGCTCACCGTTCTCCTATCGCGTTCGACTGGTTGCGGGAGGGTCGGCACCGCCACCGACCTCGGTGGAGGCATGCCGAGGCCCCCCGGTAGGGACCCGGGGTGGACTGGTCGGTGTCCGACGTGGCGCGTCGTGGGCGTACGTCGATCGCTGCACGTTCCGGACCGGTGCGACAAACGAAGCCGGGAGGATCATCAGAACTGGATCAAACATCTGATGTCTTTATAGACGCATATCACAGAGCTGTCCAGTATTTCTTTTCCGGCAGGTTACCGAGCGGTCTCGACCACCACGGCACCCATCGGATCAGGCACCTGACCGCTCGTCGGCCAGCAACGGCAGGCCCAGGTCGCGGATCCCCTGCCGGACCAGCTTCGCCATCTCCTGCGCGCCGTAGGAGGAGAAGTGCGTGTTGTCGGTGACCCCGTCGGTGGCCTGGGTCAGGAAGAGTTGCTGGGAGGCCGTCGGGCCGAGCGCCCGTACCAGGGTGGCGCTTCGGGCGGTCAGGTCGATCAGCGGCACCCCCTGCGCGCTGGCCAACTGTCGGGTCACCGCCGGCAGGTTCACACCCACGGAGTTGACGTGCAGTGCCGTGCTGCTCAACGAGCCGTCGGAGGTGAACAGCCGACGGACCGGCGGCGTGACCAACACGGGGACGCCACCGCGGGCGCGTACCCCGCTGACCAGGTCGGTGAGGTTCTGCCGGAACGCCACCTCGGTGGTGGTCTTGTCGTTGTGTCCGAACTGGATCAGCACGTGGTCGCCGGAGCGGATCAGCGGGGCCATCGTCGGGAAGAGCGACCCGACGTTCAGGAACGAGCCGGAGCTCTCCCCCGAGTCGGCGTAGTTGGCCACCGCCAGCCCGGCCCGGTAGTACTGCGGCAGTTGCTGGCCCCACCCCGTGTACGGCGTGGTGGGCTGGTCGCAGACCGTGGAGTCGCCGGCGAGGAAGAGCCGTCGGGTGCCGCTCGCGGCCGGGGCGATGCCGATGCCGCTGAGCCGTGGCGCGCTGCCACCGAGCACCAGGTCCAGGCCGGGCGTGCCGGTGCCGCCCTGCCCGGTGGGCTGGCCCTCGGGTTGGCGGACGTTCACGGTGAGCGTCTGCCGGGACAGCTGGCCGGCCGCCGTGCTCACCGGCCCCAGCAGGTTACGCCGCGCCTCGGCGTGCACGGTGGTGCTGCCCGCCCGGTTGGCGTCGCCGAGCACCAGGGTGACGTCGTAGTTGCCGGGTGCCAGGTCGTAGTGGCAGGTGATCGGCGCGGTGCCGGCGCACCTGGCGAGCAGCGCCGGATCCGGCTCCGGGCCCCCGGTGGCGGGTGGTTGGGTGCCGAAGACCGAGAAGCTGGACAGGCTCGCCCAGGTGCTCTGGGGCAGCCCGGTCACGGTGATCCGCACGTACCGGCCGCGGGCGGTGAAGGCGTCGTCGCGGGTCTGTGCGGTGGCGGTGCCGGTGGACCGGTCGGCCACCACCGTCCAGTTCGTGCCGTCGGTGGAGGCCTGCACCCGGTACTGGTACGCCCGGGCGAACTCCCAGACCACCCGGCTGCCCGTGAGGTCGGTGGTGGCGCCCAGGTCGACCTGCCACCAGTGCCCGGTGCGACCGTCCGCGGCGCACCACCGGGTGCCGGCGTTCCCGTCGGCGCCGGCCGCGGCCGGATGTCCGGCCTGCGTCGAGTCGGTGCTGGCCGGACGGCCCAGAGCCAGGTCGGTGGCCGCCGCGGCCGGGCCGGCACCCAGCGCGACCAGCAGGCCGGCCAGCAGGGCGGTCAGCGTCGCCAACACGCCAGCCCGGGACGGATGGGTCGTCTGCTTCATCTGCGCCCCCAGGCTGACGAGTGTCGATGTGTCCACAACGTAACCGACCCGTGACGACCGGGTCAACCAGAACATCTGATGTATTGGCGCCGCGGCCCCCGACCGTTTCCGGTCAGGGGCCACGGCGTGTGCCGGCTCAGTACCGCAGCCGGCTCAGGTCGACCGCGTTGGCCATGGCCGCGTACCCCGCGTCGTTGGGGTGCAGGTGGTCACCCCGGTCGTACGCGGGCAGCAGCCGGGTCGGCGACGCCGGGTCGCGCAGCGCGGCGTCGAAGTCCACCACCGAGTCGAACGCGCCGCTGGTCCGGATCCACGCGTTGATGCTCGTCCGGACGTTCTCCTGGGTGGTGGTCCAGCCGCTGGACCCGTTGAACGCCAGGATGGTGCCCCCGTGGATGGCGACGCCGGCACCGTGGGCCTGGGCGATCAGCGTCTGGTACGCGCTGATGATCTGCTGCGCGGTCACCGTGGAGCCCCGGATGTCGTTGACCCCCTCCAGCAGCAGCACCTGCGACACACCGGGCTGGCCGAGCGCGTCGCGGGAGAAGCGGTGCAGGGCGCTGTAGCCGTAGACGGTGCCGGCGTCGGTGAGCACGCGGTTGCCGCCGATGCCGACGTTGACCACGCCGAGCCGGGGGCCGCCGGAGGCCGCGACCAGGCGCCGGGCCAGGTGGTCCGGGTAGCGCCGGTTGGTGTTGTTGGTGGAGCCGTAGCCGTCGGTGATCGAGTCGCCGAAGGCCACCAGCGTGCTGCCGGCGGTGGGGCTGACCACCGTCAGCCCGGCGAGCAGGAACCACGACGTGTTCGTGGTCGGATAGTTGCCGGTGCCGTCCTCGGCGGCGTGGTCGCCGGCGGTGGAGACCCACGTGGTGCCGGTCGCGCCCGAGTGCCAGCTGGTCGAGGTGATGGAGGTGGACAGGTGGATGCTGACCAGAAGGTTCCGGTCGGCGTCGACGGTCAGGTTGATCGAGTCGCTGACCCGCTCCTGGCCGGTGGGCAGGCTCAGCGACCCCGATCCGCCGAAGGTGACGGCGCGGTGCGAGCCGGTCACCGCCGTGCCACCGCTGGCCTGCACGGCGACGTCGACGTGGCCGATCGACAGGGTGCCACTTCCGAAGAGGTTGGACACCCGCAGCTGCGGTGCCGAGCCGCCGGCCGAGACGTGCACGATCTGGCGCACCGTCTGGTTGTCGAAGCCGATCCCGCCCGGGCTCAGGCCGGTGCTCCACGCCCCGACCCGCGTCCCGGTGCCGGGATACGTGTCGAACCGCCACTGCTGGTTCGTGCCGCCGTTGCACGTCCACTGCTCGACGAGCGCGCCGTCCGCGCGTGATCGGGCGGGAACGTCCAGGCAGAGGTTGCTGCGCACGGAGCGGACGGTGGAGATGCCGCCGCCGGTGGTGGCCACCGACCACCTCTGCTCGGTGGCCCCGGCGACGCAGGTCGACTGGACCACCGCGGCGCCCGCGGCGGTCGAGGCGCCGCTGACCGCCAGGCACTTGCCGCTGTGCGCGTTGACCACGGTGTACGCGCCACCCGCGGCGACCCGGGTGGTCCAGCGCTGGTTGGCCTGCCCCCTGGCCGCGTACTGGATCACCTGGGCGCCGTCGGCGGTGGAGGAGCCGACGACGTCGAGAAGTTTCCCGCTGTTGACGCTGGTGACGGTGAAGGTGGCGCCGTCCGAGGGGGCGGTCGCCGCGGCGGCGGGGTACGCACCGGCCACGGTGCCGGCGACGGCAGTGAGCAACACCGCGCTGAGCAGGCGTGCCGGAGACACCCACCGCCGGGTGCAGGGGTTCCTTCCCATCAGCCGATGGACCACTGCTGGTTGGTGGCGCCGGTGCCGCGGTACTGGATGAGCGTGGCGCCGTCGGCGGTGGAGCCGGCGTTGACGTCCACCACCAGGCCGCTGTTGCGGTTGGTGAGGGTGTAGTAGCCGCCGGCGCTGGTGATGCTCCACTGCTGGCTGTTCGCCCCGGTCCAGGTGTTCTGGACGACGGCGGCGGCGCTGGCGCTCGACCCGCCGCCGATGTCCAGCGCCTTGCCGCTGCGGACGTTGATGACCTTGTAGAAGCCGCCGCCGGCGTCCTGGACGTACCAGCGCTGGTTGGCGCCGGAGTTGTTGGTCCACTGCACCACCGGTGCCCCGTCGGCGGTGGACGTGCCGGAGACGTCGGCGACCTTGCCGCTCTTGCGGCAGGTGATGGCGTACTGCCGGTTGGGGTCGAAGGCGCCGCCGCCACCACCGATCTGGCCGGAGAAGGTCAACTTCACCACGTACGCCGGGGCGCTGAACGGGGCGCCTGACGACGGCAGGGTGATGCGCAGGCCCGAGCCGTCCTGGTTACGGGTGGGCAGGTTGATGTAGGTGCCGGCGGTGGAACCGAGCAGCTGCACCGAGGTCAGGCCGCCGAGGTTGATCCGACTCGACGAGAGGCTGGTGACGTTGACGGAGCTGCCCGGCCAGCCCAGGATCGTCGCGTACAGCACGGTGTTGGCCTTGTTGCGGGTGAACCGGATGTCCTGCGCGGTGCCGGCCTTGGGCGCGGAGAAGCCGCTGCCGCCGCCCATCTTGGTCGGCCCCTCGCCGTAGACGGTCCAGTGCCGGGTGGAGTAGATCGACTCACCGAACCGCCTGAGGTAGTCACCGATGCCGAGCAGGAGGTTGCGCTGGTCGTTCGGGATCGTGCCGTCGGCCATCGGTGAGATGTTGAGCAGCAGGTTGCCGCCCTTGCTGACCCGGTCGATCATCGCGTGCAGCACGGCGTTGAGCGCGTACAGCCGCAGGCCGTTGACGTAGGACCAGCTGGAGCTGCTGATGCAGTCGTCGGTCAGCCAGTACGGCGAGACGATGTCGGCCGGGCCGCCACGCTCGTAGTCGTAGACCTCGCCCCGGTTGTTGAAGCCGTCCTTGTAGGTGGCGACGACCTCCTTGTTCCACGCGACGGCCCGGTTGTAGTAGTAGGCCAGGAACTTCAGCCGCTGCGCCTCGTCAACCCGGGGCAGGTTGAAGTCCTGCCAGAGGACGTCCGGCTGGACGTGGTCGACGACCTCCTTGAGTTTGTCGTACCAGAGCTGTTGCTCGGCGGCGTTGCTGAGCTGTCCGTACAGCTTCTTGAGGCTGTTGTCGGACTGGATCGGGGCGTACTCGTAGAAGCCGGTGAAGTTGAACGCGTGGTGCATCGCGACGACCAGCTTCAGGCCCTTGGCCCGGATGGCGTCGGCGTGCAGCTTGAGCAGGTCCAGCTTCGGGCCCTTGTCCACCGAGTTCCACTCGTTGACCGTGCTGTCCCACATCGAGAAGCCGTCGTGGTGCTCGGCGACCGGCCCGGCGTACCTGGCGCCGGCGTCGGCGAAGAGCTGCGCCCACTCGTTGGGGTCGAACTTGCCTCCGGCCGACTTCAGCTTGGGCGCGAACTGGACAAAGTTTCCGGCCTTGTCGCGGGCACCGTTGATGAAGTAGTGGTACGGCCAGGCCGCCGGCTCACCGAAGGCGTTCTTGTGGTGACCGTTGACGGACTGCCCCTCGATGTACATGTTGCGCCCGTACCACTCGCTGCCGTAGGCCGGGACGCTGAACACGCCCCAGTGGAAGTAGATGCCGAACTTGGCGTCCTGGAACCACTCGGCTGCCGGCGGATGCTGGTCCACCGAGGACCAGCTGGCCGTGTAGCTGCTGGGACCGGGGATGGCGGCCTGGGCGCGGGCGCCGAGGACGGCGTCGGTGATGCCGGTCGTGGCGGCTGCGGCGCCGGTGATTCCGAGCGCCGCGAGAAACGCTCGGCGACTGAACGGGGGTACGGACATGGACGGACCTCCCAGCGGATGCTGCGCGGTGATGACGGATGGTGGTGCGGCGATACATCAGATGTCTAGCCCCATCATCGACATGTGTCAACCTCATGACGCGCGCGTTTCCGCGCGGCGGCCTCCTGACATCTGATCAATGCCGCATGATCGCGTAGTCTGGCTCCGGGCGTCCGGCGGTCGACCCGAGCCACCCGTCACCGGGGCCGCCGCGCCGGGAGGAGGCAGAAATGCAGTACCGCCGACTGGGCCGCAGCGGCACGCTCGTGTCCCACCTGTGCCTGGGCACCATGACCTTCGGCGCGCAGACCGACGAGAAGGAGTCGTTCGCCCAGCTCGACCGGTTCCTCGATGCCGGGGGAAACTTCCTGGACACCGCCGACGTCTACAACCGGGGCGCGACGGAGACCGTCATCGGGCACTGGCTGGCCCAGCGGCCCGAGGTCCGGGACCGGATCGTCATCGCCACCAAGGGTCGGTTCCCGATGGGCGACGGGGTCAACGACGCCGGGTTGTCCCGGGTACACCTGACCCAGGCCCTGGACGCGAGCCTGCGCCGCCTCGGCACCGACCACGTCGACCTCTACCAGGCGCACGCCTGGGACCCGCTGACCCCGATCGAGGAGACGCTGCGCTTCTACGACGACGCGGTCCGGGCCGGCAAGATCCGCTACGCCGGCGTCAGCAACTTCACCGGCTGGCAGCTGCAGAAGGCTGCCCTGCTCACCGAGTTCCACCGGCTGGCTCCGATCGTCACCCTCCAGCCGCAGTACAACCTGCTGGAGCGCGACATCGAGTGGGAGATCGTGCCGGTCTGCCAGAACGAGGGGATCGGCATCCTGCCGTGGTCACCGCTGGGTGGCGGCTGGCTGACCGGCAAGTACCAGCGTGGCGTCGCGCCCGAGGCCGCGACCCGGTTGGGCGAGCACCCCTCCGGCGGGGCCGAGGCGCTGGACGTGCGGGACAACGACCGCACCTGGCACATCGTGGACACGCTGCGCCGAGTGGCCGACGGGCGGCCGGACGCCTCCATGCCGGCGGTGGCCATCGCCTGGGTGGCCCAGCGCCCGGCGGTCACCTCGGTGATCCTCGGCGCACGCACCCTCGACCAGCTCGAGAGCACCCTGGCCGCCGCCGAGCTGCAGCTGAGCGAGGAGGAGAAGGTCGAACTGGACCGGGTCAGCGCCCCGGTGTCCTCCAGCTATCCCTACGGTGACTTCGGCACCCGCCAGCGCGGCCGCGACCTGCCGTAGCGCGGGCCGGGTGGGCGGGCGTCGCACAGGTACGCCCGCCCACCGGCGTTGCGGGCCGGCCGCCGGCCGGGTGGACGTCGGGTCAGCCCCGACCGGGCAGCCCCTGGGCCAGCCGGTGGTACGCCTGGTTCCAGCGCAGCCGATCGGTGAAGGTCGTGGTGGTGGTGTCCGCGTCGATGAGCAGCAGCTCGGTGTGCAGCATGGTGGCGAAGTCCCGTAGCGCGTCCGCCCCCACCGCCCGGGTCAACACCGTGTGGTGCGGCCCACCGGCGGTCAGCCAGGACTCCGCCGACGTACTCAACGACGGGTGCGGCCGCCAGACCGCCCGGGCCACCGGCAGCTTCGGCAGCGGCTCGTCCGGCGGCACCACCTCGACCGTGTTGGCCACGAACCGGAACCGGTCCCCCAGGTCGGCCAGACCGATCACCACCGCGTCGCCCGGCTCGGCATCGAAGACCAGCCGGACCGGGTCCTCCCGGCCACCGATGCCCAGCGGGTGGATCTCCACCCGGGGGCGGTCGGCGGCGATGCTCGGGCACACCTCCAGCATGTGCGCACCGAGGATCTTCGGCTCGCCCGGCCCGAAGTGGTAGGTGTAATCCTCCATGAAGGACGTTCCCCGGCCGGTGTCGACCCCCATCGCCTTGACCGCCGCCAAGAGGGCGGCTGTCTTCCAGTCGCCCTCGCCACCGAAGCCGAAACCGTCCGCCATGAGCCGCTGCACCGCCAGGCCGGGCAGTTGACGCAGGCCGCCCAGGTCCTCGAAGTTGGTGGTGAACGCGCCGAACCCGCCATCGGTCAGGAACCGGCGCAGGCCCACCTCGATCCGGGCCGCGTACCGCAACGAGTCGTGCCGGTCGCCGCCCCGGGCCAGCTCCGGCACCAGCTCGTAGGTGTCGGCGTACTCCTCGATCAGCGGGTCGAGCTCGGCCTCGGTCGCCCCGTCGACGGCGGCCACGAGGTCGTTGACGCCGTAGGTGTTGACCGAGGTGCCGAAGCGCAGCTCGGCCTCGACCTTGTCGCCTTCGGTGACCGCGACGTCGCGCATGTTGTCGCCGAAACGGGCCAGCCGCAGCGACCGCAGGTGAGCCGCGCCGCGTGCGGCCCGCGCCCAGTCCTCGATCCGGGCGATCAGGTGGGGGTCGCTGGCGTGACCGGCCACCGTCTTGCGGGCCACCCCCAGCCTGGTCTGCACATAGCCGAACTCCCGGTCACCG
The DNA here is from genome assembly GCF_046549295.1 of Micromonospora sp. 067-2. Lineage (NCBI taxonomy): Bacteria > Bacillati > Actinomycetota > Actinomycetes > Micromonosporales > Micromonosporaceae > Micromonospora > Micromonospora sp. 067-2. The sequence continues at coordinate 269,106 of NZ_JAJPWB010000007.1, forward strand.
TGCGCGGCCTGGTTGAGGTTCATGAAGTCCATGTCGATCGACGCCCACGGCAGCGCCTCGTTGAGCTGGGTGTGCAGGTGCAGCAGCGGCTTGCGCAGCGCGTCCAGACCGGTGATCCACATCTTGGCCGGAGAGAAGGTGTGCATCCAGGCGATCACGCCGACACAGGTCGGGTCGGCGTTGGCGGCGAGCATCACCGCTCGGATCGCGGCACTGTCGGTGAGCACCGGCTTGGCGACGATCTCGGCGGGGATGCGTCCCGGCGCGGCCAGCATCCGCTGGATCTGCGCGGACTGGTCGGCGACCTGGTCGAGCGTCTCCGGGCCGTAGAGGTGCTGGCTGCCGGTGAGGAACCAGAGGTGTGGCTGCGCGGCCGTTGTCATCATGTGCTCCTGCGAAAGGGGTGTGCGGTGGCCTGCGGCCCGGTCAGGACTGGCCGTAGACGTTCTGGTAGCGGTCGTAGAGGGAGTCGACGTCGGCCTGGGCGATCGGTAGAGGCTCGCCGAGTTGACGGGCGAGGTGCACGGTGCGGGCCACGTCCTCGCACAGCACCGCCGCCTTGACCGCGGCCCGCGCGGTCGCCCCGATGGTGAACACGCCGTGGTTGCGCATCAGCACCGCCGGGGATCGGTGCCCAGCGAGGGTCTCGACGATGCCCTGCCCGATCGAGTCGTCACCGATCAGCGCGAACGGGCCGACCGGGATCTCACCGCCGAACTCGTCGGCGATCATCGTGAGCACGCAGGGGATCGCCTCACCTCGCGCGGACCAGGCGGTGGCGTACGCGGAGTGGGTGTGCACGACCCCGTTGACGTCAGGCAGATGCCGGTAGACGTAGGCGTGCGCGGCGGTGTCCGACGACGGCGCGTGGGCACCGTCGACCAGCCGCCCGAACAGGTCGGTGACCACCATGACGTCCGGGGTCAGCTCGTCGTAACCCACCCCGGAGGGCTTGATCACCATCAGGTCCGCTCCGGCCACCCGGGCCGACACGTTGCCGGCCGTCCACGCCACCAACCCGTTGCGCGGCAGCTCGGCGTGCAGGTCGGCGACGTGCGCGCGGAGCGTCTCGACGGTGTCCCGCACCGCGCCGGCAACTGTCATCGGACCGCCTCCATCGCCTCGCGACCGGCCGCCGCAACCGGTGCCGACTCGGTGAGCGCCCGCCGGCGGATCGCCCGCAGCCGCCGCATCACGCCGTTTCCGCCCCGGCCGAAGTAGTCGTGCAGCCGGACGTACTCCGCGTACAGCTCGTCGTAGCGCTCGGCGCGGTCCGCGTCGGGGACGTACACCGCGCGGGCCACGTGGCCCATCGCCGCGGCCGCGGCCCGGATGTCCGGGTACGCCCCGGCCGCCACCGCCGCGTGGATCGCCGAGCCCAACGCGGGCCCCTGCTCGGACGTGATCACCGACAGCGGCAGCCCGGTGACGTCGCTGTAGATCTGCATGAGCAGACGGTTGCGGGCCAGCCCTCCTGCCACGATCACCTCGGTGATCGGGATGCCGGCACCGGTGAACGCCTCGATGATCGTGCGGGTGCCGAACGCGGTGGCCTCGATCAACGCCCGGTAGATGTCCTCCGGCCGGGTCGCGAGGGTCTCCCCCAGCAGCACACCGGACAGCTCGTGGTCGACCAGCACCGAACGGTTGCCGCTGTGCCAGTCCAGGGCGATCAGCCCGTGCTCGCCGACGCGCTGGCCCGCCGCCAGGTCGGTGAGGTGCTCGTGGACGCTCTGCCCGGCCGCCTCGGCCCGCTGCACGTACGCCGCTGGCACGTGGTTGCGGACGAACTGGGCGAAGATGTCACCCACGCCGCTCTGCCCGGCCTCGTAGCCCCACAGGCCGGGGACGATGCCTCCGTCGACCACTCCGCACATGCCCGGCACCTCACGGACCTCGGTGCTGTTGACCACGTGACAGGTGGAGGTGCCCATGATGGCCACCAGCTGACCCGGTTCGAGGGCGTTGCCGGCCGCCGCGGTGACGTGCGCGTCGACGTTGCCGACCGCGACCGGGATACCGGCCGGCAGGCCGGTCCAACCGGCGGCCTGCTCGCTGAGCCCGCCGGCGGCCGCGCCCAGCTCGCCGATCGGCGCGGCCAGCTTGTCGGTCACGAAGTCGGCGAAGCCCGGGTCGAGCGCGACCAGGAACTCCCGGTCCGGGTAGCGGCCGTCCTGCCGGATGCCCTTGTAACCGGCGCTGCACACGTTACGCACGTACCCGCCGGTGAGCTGCCAGACGATCCAGTCGGCCGCCTCCACCCAGCACGCCGTCGCGGCGTAGACCTCCGGGTCCTCGTCGAGGACCTGCAACGCCTTGGCGAACTCCCACTCCGAGGAGATGAAGCCGCCGTAGCGGGGCAGCCACCACTCACCGCGCTCGGCGGCCAGCCGGTTGATCCGGTCGGCCTGCGGCTGCGCCGCATGGTGCCGCCACAGCTTGACGTACGCGTGCGGCCGGCCGCTGAACCGTTCCACCTCGGACAGCGGGGTGCCGTCGGCCAGCGTCGGCAGAACGGTGCAGGCGGTGAAGTCGGTGGCCAGCCCGATCACCGCGGCCGAATCGGCGCCGGCGTCGGCCAGTGCGGCCGGCACCGCCCGGCGCAGCACCTCGACATAGTCCTCGGCGACCTGCAGCGCCCAGTCCGGGCCGAGCGGAGTGCCGTCGGGAAGCGCATCGGTGAGCACCGCGTGCGGATAGTCGCACACCGCCGACCCCAGCTCGGCGCCGTCACGGACACGGACCACGACGGCCCGACCGGAGAGCGTTCCATAGTCGACACCCACCACGAGTGCGTCTGATTGACCTGTCACAGTGCGACACCTTCGCCGGAGGGAATGACGGGCCGGAGGTTTTCCGGTCCTCGGGTACCCCGAATGTTATCGCTAACATTTATCGGGTCAATCGGACTTGGTAACGCTTCGGTAACGCGCGGGGCATCCCCAGGTCAGGGCCTGCGTCGAAGTCCCGTCGCTGTCGTCCACCGGTGCCGGTCGCGAACCCTGGCGTCGAGGCCGCTCACGGCCGGCAGCGGGGTGTCACCGGCCGAGCCACCCACCGTCCACCGCCAGGACCGTGCCGTGCACGTAGCTGGCGGCGTCGGAGGCGAGGAAAACGGTGGCCCCGGCCAGATCCTCGGCCCGTCCCCACCGTCCGGCCGGGATCCGGTCCAGGATCGCCTGGTTGCGCTCCGGCTGGTCGCGCAGCGCCTGGGTGTTGTCGGTGGCGATGTAGCCGGGAGCGATCGCGTTGACGTTCACCCCCCGACCGGCCCACTCGTTGGCCAGTGCCCGCGTCAACCCGGCGACCGCCGACTTCGCCGCGGCGTACGAGACCACGTTGATCCCGCCCTGGTAACTGAGCAGCGAGGCGGTGAAAATGATCTTCCCGGATCCCCGCTCCAGCATCCCCCGGCCCAGCTCACGGGCCAGCAGGAACGGCGCGGTGAGGTCCACCTCCAGCACGTGGTCCCAGTCCGTGTCGCCGTGCTCGGCCGCGGGCGCCCGGCGGATCGTCCCGGCATTGTTCACCAGCACATCGACCGGGGGACCCGCCGCGAGTTCCTCGGCGAGCGCGGCCACCGCCCCCCGGTCGGAGAGGTCCACCTGCCGCGCGGTGAAGCTGCGGCCCAGCTTCTCCACCCGGCGGGCCACCTCGCTGCCCTCGGCCTCCAGCGCGGCACTCACCCCGACGATGTCCGCACCGGCCCCCGCGAGGGCCTCGGCCATCGCCAGCCCGATGCCCCGGCGGGCACCGGTCACCACGGCCAACCGTCCGGTCAGGTCGAACATGCTCACGCGGCACCTCCACACTCGATCAGAACCTTGACCACGCCGCCACGTTCCAGCGCCGCGAACGCCTCGGTGACCGCGTCCAGGGGCACCACCTCGGAGATCAGCTCCTCGGCCGGGACCGCGGCGTCGGCCAGCAGCCGCACCGCCTCGGTGAAGTCGCTCCGCTGGTAGACCCGCACCCCGATCACCTCCAGCTCACGCCAGAAGATCCGGTGCAGGTCGATCTCCCGGGGCGTCGGGTGGATCGCCACCACCACCAGCCGACCGCGTACCGCCAGCAGGTCGGTGGCGGTGCGGGCTCCGGCGGCCGAGCCGGACACCTCGAAGACCACCGCCGCGCCGGCGCCCTCGGTCCACTTCTCCACCCAGCCGGGCAGGTCCTCGGCGGCCGGGTCGACCACGGTGAAGCCGAGACCGGTGGCCACCGCGCGCCGGTGGGCATCCAACTCCACCAGGACGACGTGCGCGCCGACCGTGCGGGCCACCGCGGCGATCAGCAGACCCACCGGGCCGGCACCGATCACGACGGCCTGCTCCCCGGCGGCCAGCCGGGAGCGGCGTACGTCGTGCACCGCCACGGCGGTCGGCTCGATCAGCGCACCGTGGCGCAGCGACAGCGTCTCCGGAATGCCGACCAGCAGCGTGGCCGGGACCGTCCAGGAGCCCTGCATCGCGCCGGTCGAGTCGATGCCGACGAAGGTGAGCCGCTGGCAGATGTGCTGGTGCCCGGCCCGGCAGGCCGGGCACTCACCGCACCAGATCAACGGCATCACGGTCACCGCGTCGCCCACCGACCAGTCGCCGACCCCCTCACCCAGCTCCGCGATCCGGCCGGACATCTCGTGCCCGATCACTCCCGGACGCTGGACCCGGTGGTCCATCGCCCCGTGCAGGATGTGCAGGTCGGTGCCGCAGATGCCGGTGTACGCGACGTCGATGCGCACCTCGCCCGGGCCCGGCGGCACCGGCGGCACCTCCCGTACCTCGAACGTCTGGTCGCCGGTGTAGAGCGCTCCTCTGGTCGTCATGCCGTTCCACCTTCGCTGAGTCGCCGAACGTCCGAATCGTGGCGCTGCACGCTCACTCCCCACCCACGTTGTTCTCCGGCCGGCCGCTGGGCCACGTCGCGTCGCGCAGTGGCGCGAGGATCCGCTCCACCTCGGCCAGCAACTGCGGGTCGGACGGCTCGGCCGCCCAGCGCACGTTGCGGGCGATGTTGTCCGGGTTGGCGGAGCTGACGAAGGTCGTGGCGAACGCCTGCGGCTGCACCGCGAACCGCAGCGCCAGCTGGGCGATGTCCACCCCGGCGTCCGTGCAGTGCCGGGCGGCGGCGGCCGCGGCCTCGCGGACCGGCTGCGGCGCCGGGTGCCAGCTCGGGGGGCCCTTGCGGGTCAGCAGCCCCATCGCCAGCGGGGAGGCGTTCATGATGGCGACCCCGGCTTCGGCGAAGCGCGGCGCCTCGGCCAGCAGGGCGCGGTCCAGGAGGCTGTAGCGACAGTACGAGAGCGCCGTGTCCACCGGCGTACGGGCTGAGACGCGGGTCAACGCGGGCAGCGGATAGCCGGTGATCCCGACGTGACGGACCTTGCCCTGCTCACCCAGCCGACGCAGTGCCGGCAGCGTCTCCTCGACGATCTGGTCCAGGCTTCCGAACTCGATGTCGTGGCACTGGATCAGGTCGACGTGGTCGGTGCCGAGGCGGGCCAGGCTCTCGTCCACGCTCGCGGTCACCCGGGCCGCCGAGAAGTCGAAGTCCGCCTCGCCGTACCGACCGACCTTGGTGGCCAGCACGTAGCTGTCCCGGTCGACGCCGCGCAGCGCACGGCCGAGCACCGTCTCGGCCGCCGTCGAGCCGTAGTAGGGCGAGACGTCGATGACGTTGACGCCGAGGTCGAGCGCGGTACGCACCGACCGGATGCCGGCCTCCTCGTCGATCGGGTGGAAGACGCTGCCCAGCGAGGACGCGCCGTAACCGAGGACGGAGACCGTCAGGCCGGTGGCGCCGAGCGGCCGGTATTCCATACGAGCGGCTCCTTTCGTGGTCGGGATCGGGACGGGCGGGTGCCGGGACGGCGGAGGCACCCGGGCAGGGTCACCCCGCCAGCCGGTAGACGCGGACCGCGGTACCGCCGAAGATCTCGTCGCGCTCGGCGTCGGTCAGCGGTGGCAGCGCCGCGACCAGCGCGTCGCGGACCGCTCGGTAGTCGGCGACCAGCAGGCAGACCGGCCAGTCGGAGCCGAACATCAGGCGGGACGGTCCGAAGGTCGCCACGGCGGCAGCCACGTACGGGCGCAGCTGCTCCACCGTCCACTCCGGGCCGGCCTCGGTCACCAGGCCGGAGAGCTTGGCGGAAACGTTGGGGTTGGCGGCCAGCGCGGTCAGATCCGCGCGCCAGCCGGGCAGCGCGGCCTCACCGTCCGCGATCCGCGGCTTGCCCAGGTGGTCGAGGACGAGGGCGAGTTGGGGTACGTCCCGCGCGGCGCGGGCGGCGGCGGGCAGTTGGTCGTCCCGGATCACCAGGTCGAAGACGAGTCCCGCGTCGGCCACCGCAGCGAGACCCCGGCGTACGTCGGGCCGATCCAGGTAGTCCGGGTCGGCCTCGCCCTGCACCTGCGACCGGACGCCGACCAGCAGCTCCCCGCCGCGCAGCCGCCGGTACCCCGCCAGCGTCACCGCCAGGTCCGGGTCGGTGACGTCCGCCCAGGCCACCACTGCGGCGATCTGCTCGGTGTCGGCCGCGTAGCCGAGAAACTCCGCCACCTCGTCCGGGTGGCAGCGGCCACCCTCCACCAGCACGCTGCGCGCCACCCCGGCGGCGTCGAGTTCGGCGCGCAGGTCATCCGGGGTGAACGGCCGGCGGATCCCGGCCAGCTCCGGATCGTCCAGCCAGGAGTAGCCGCGCTCGGGCTGCCAGAGGTGGTGGTGCGCGTCGACGGTCATGCCGCTCCCCTGTGTGCGTCCGGACGTGCGGTCGGTGGAACTGGTCGGCACGGGCGGTGTGCCGGCCGGCGGGTCAGCGGAAGGAGCCCTGGCTCATCCCCTTGCGGATCACTCCGGACATCGCCGCGTAGAAGAGGAGCACCGGGGCCACCGAGATGAGCAGGCCGGCGTAGAGCAGCCGGTAGTCGGTGACGAAGACACCCTGGTAGGCGATGATCGCGGCGGGCAGAGTCTGCTTGCCCGGCTCGGTGAGCAGCACGTAGGAGAACAGCAACTCGCTCCAGATACCGACGGCGTTGACGACCGCCACGCCGGCGATCGGCCCGCGCAACACCGGCAGCACCACCTGGAGGAAGACGCGTGACTCGCTGGCCCCGTCGACCCGGGCCGCCTCCAGTAGCGCGCGGGGGAAGGAGCGGAACGCGGCGCGCAGCAGCAACACGCTGAACGGCATCCAGAACGCCGCGTAGACCAGGATGATGCCGGTGTAGCTGTTGCGCAGCCCGGCGTCGTCCAGCATTTCGAAGACCGGGATGAGGGTGGCCTGCACCGGCACCGCGAGCAGGACCAGGATGCCCTGGCTGACCCACTGCTCGCCGGGAAAGCTGAACCCGCCCAGCGCGTATCCGGCCAACGCCGCGGCGGCCGTCACCAGCGCCACCGCCCCGGTGGTGACGATCACGCTGTTGAGGAAGTTGCGGGCCAACGGCGTCCCGGACGGGCCCTGCGACCAGGCGTCGGACAGGTTGCCGAAGTGCGGCGGAACGGGCACACCGATCGGGTCGCTGAGGATCTGACCGCTGCCCTTGAGCGCGTTGGCCAGCAGCAGCAGCAGTGGCAGCGCGGTCGCGGCGGAGCAGACGATCAGGCCGATCAGGCCGGCGACGCGGGCGACCCGGCCGGCCGGGGTGTCCACGCTCTGCGCCCCGCGCCGGCGCCGGGCGTTGCTGGGGGTCGGCCTGACGCCGGTCAGCGGGGTTGTGCCCGGTACCGTCACTGCTCGTTGTCCTTCCCGAGGAGCCTGCGGTAGAAGACCACGCTGATCACCAGCATGATCAGCGTCATGCCGACGGCCACCGCGGAGCCGTAGCCGTAGCGGCCCTCGGCGAACGCCTTCTGCACGAGGTACGTGCCGAGCACGTCGGTGGCGTTGCCGGGGCCGCCGGCGGTCAGCGCGAAGACGATGTCGAACGCCTTCAGCAGGCCGATGAACTGGACGATGGTCAGCGTGCCCAGGGTGCCCCGGATGTACGGGATGACGATCGAGGTCAGCCGGCGCAGGGCGTTCGCCCCGTCCAGCGACCCGGCGTCGTGCAACTCCGCCGGCACGTCCTCCATGGCCCCCAGGATGATCAGCATGGTGAAGCCGCTGGCCTGCCAGATGGCCACGAAGACCACCACCCAGGGGGCGACCCGGTAGTCACCGAGCCAGTCCGGTGGCAGGTCGACGCCGAAGAAGCCGATGAGCTGGTTGACCGGACCCTGCACGTCAAGCATCAGAGCCCAGAGCAACGCCGACACGGTGATCGGCATGATCACCGGGATGAACAGCAGGAACCGGTAGGCGCGCCAGCCGGGCAGCCGCCGCTCGATGCCGTACGCCCAGAGCAGGCCGACCAGCATCGAGCCGACGGTGCCGAGCACGGCCAGGAAGAGGCTGTTGCGGACGACCTTGCGGAACAGGGCGTCAGCGACCAACTCTCGGTAGTTGCCGAGCCCGATCGGGGTGGCCTTTCCGATGCCGTCCCAGTCGTAGATGCTGAACCGGAAGCTCTGCACCACCGGGTAGACCAGGAAGACGGCCATCAGGAGCAGGGCCGGGGCGCCGAAGAGCGCCACCCAGAACAGGGTACGTCGGTTGGCTCGACCGGGACCGCGCCGCCGCGGCCCCCGGGTGGGGGCCGCGGCGACGCCGGGCTGCGACGGCGCGGACCGCTGGTGCGGTGCGACGCCGGTGCGTGCGGAGATCCGGACTGGACGGTTCATGATCAGCTGTTCTTGGCCTTCAGCTTCTCCAGCTCGGCGCAGAAGGCGTCGACGGTCTGCGTTCCCGCGAGCACCGCCTGGAGATTGTTCCGGTCGTATTCGATCATGTCGGTCGGCGCCGGGTCGTCCCAGCCGAACTGCGAGCGGTCCGGCTTGTTGGCGAAGTCCACCATCGAACCGCCGATCGGACCGAGCGCCGCCTGGAGCCCCGGCACGTCGGTGCGGGCCGGAACGGCCTGGCCGATCTTCGCGGCCTCGAGCGCCGCCTCCGGCGAGACGAGGTAGCTCATGAACTCCTTGGCCTGCTTGTGCCCGGCTGCGATGGCCGGGATGACCACGCCACCACCGGCGTAGACCGACATCTTGGTGGGCAGCGGACCGATCGGCGGCAGCAGGCACCAGTCGAGGTCGTCGAGCGGCGTGCCGGCCTTGACCACCAGCGGCTGCCACACGTTCATGCCGGTGGAGAAGCCGATCTTCTTCTGGCCGAACAGCGTGTTGCCCTGGTCGGTGGAGCGGCCGAGGAAGCCGCGGGAGAAGTAGCCCTTCTTGTTCCACTCCACCAGCTTCTGGATCGGGGCCTTCCACTGCGGCGAGTTGTAGTCGATGGTCAGCGGCTTGTTGATCTGCTCGGGCAGCATGACCGAGGAGAGCAGCCCGTCCTGAAGGTGCGAGAGCGGGTAGCCGTCCTTGCCGCCAACGCTCAGCGGCTCGATGCCGGCCGCCTTGAGCTTGTCGCAGGCGGCGTTCCACTGCGCCTCGGACTCCCAGACATGGTCGGTCGGCGGGGTGACACCGGCGGCCTGCAGGACCGACTTGCGGTAGAACAGGCAGCCGTAGCGGCTGGTGTTGGTGGGTGCGCCGTAGACCTTGCCGTCGCCGGTGAACTCCAGGTACTTCTTCTTCACCAGGTCGGGCACCGAGGCGTTGAGGCCCGCACTCTCCCAGACGTCGGTGAGGTCGAGCAGCTTGCCGCCCTTGGCCAGGTCGGTGAAGCGCCCGCCGTCGATGAAGAAGCCGGCGATGCTCGGTGCGTCGGCCGCCGTGGCGATGCGGGGGAAGTTGTCGGCGTAGGTGGACGAGTCGGTCTGCCGGACCTCGACCGGCACCTTGGTGTACTTCGCCGCGATCGGCTTCGCGGTGGGGTCGTCGGCGTTGGTGAGGAACACCAGCTTGTCGACGTCCTTGTCGGTGCCGGCGTTGGTCGCCGGCTTGTCCTCTCCCGGGGAGCCGCAGGCCGCGAGCGCCCCGGCGGCCGCTACGCCGAAGGCCCCGGCGAGGAGCCGACGTCTGTCCACAGTAATCGCCATGATCTGCCTCTCTCGAACGCCCGGGGGCCCAACGCCCGCTGCCGTCGGGGGACGGTGGCTGTCGCGGGCGGGGGCGTGCCGGTGCGCGCTGAAGGTGATGGGGGTGTGGGATGCATGTGTCCGGGTCATCCGGTCCGGATGCCGTCCGGCCCGGCGACCGTGTTGTTAGCGCTCACAATCACGAGTCACCCAGTAGGAATATTCATCTGATGACTGTTTCCGGAACGTTAGATCTTCGGGTCGACGTTGTCAATGGACGATCTGCGCCGGTGGCGAAGCCGTTACCTGGACACGCCAAGGAGCACCGCCCCGGACGGCCTCTCCCCGGGGCCGTGGCAGGCCGCCGAGGCCGCCGCTGAGGCATGTTCGAAACCCGGCACGATGCCTCTGAGCTGCGACGGCAGCTGGTCGTATCGGAGCGGCGCTGGTACGCCGCATCCGCGCGCGGCACCGCCTCCGCCGGACGCACGGCCGCCGCCTGCCGCGTGCGGGCACCCGGAACGGGGCGCCTGCGGACACCGGGGCCGGGACGCGGCACGTGACGCCGGATACCAGTCATCGAATGACTTCCTCGCGGTCGTGCACCTGGTCGCCACCGACCCGGTCGCCGGTGGCCGGGCCGGTGAGCCTCAGGACGTTCCAGGAGACCGGCGGGAGCAGCACGCTGAGCGCCGATCCCTCCCGGCGCGCGGATCCCGTCGCGGACCGCGGCCGGACCCGGTCCGGATCGTCGCGGGTGTTCGCCGCCCCCGTTTCGGAGTCGGCCAGCACGGAGTGCTCCAGCAGCTCGTAGCCGGGAAACGCGGCCAGATCCAGGTCCAACCGCACCGGGCGGCTCTGCTCCCGACAGACCGCCAACACGGTCAGCGCCCCGGCGCCCGGGTCGTGGGTCACCACCGCGTCCAGCACCGGCACGCTCCCGTGCGGCTCGGTGTCGTACGTCGGCGCGGTCAACTCGGTGCGCAGCACCGTGCCCCGGGCGTACCGGGCGGCCTGAGCGAACGGGTGGAAGATGGTCTGCCGCCAGGCCGGCCCGTCCGGCTCCGCGCGGATCGGCGCGATCGTGTTGACCAGCTGCGCCTGGCAGGCCGCGGCCACCCGGTCGGAGTGCCGCAGCAGCGAGATCAGCAGGTTGCCGACCACCACCGCGTCCGCGACGGTGTACGCGTCCTCGCTGATCCGTGGCGCCCGGGTCCAGTCGGCGGGCAGGCAGTCAGGCAGTCGACTCTGGTACCACACGTTCCACTCGTCGACCGAGACCATGATGCGTTTGCGGCTGCGCAGCCGGGCGCCCACAGCGTCGGCCGTGGCCACCACCGCCTCGATCATGCGGTCCAGGTCCACCGCGGAGGCGAGGAAGCCGCCCAGATCCCCGGGACGGTGCTCGTAGTAGGCGTGCGCCGAGACGTGGTCGACAAGGTCGTAGGTCTCGGCCAGCACGGTCGACTCCCAGCCGCCGAACGTCGGCATCTGGGAGTGGCTGCTACCGCAGGCCACCAGCTCCAGGCCGGGGTCGAGCATCCGCATCGCCCGGGCCGTCTCGGCGGCCAACCGACCGTACTCCGTGGCGGTCTTGTGCCCGGTCTGCCAGGGTCCGTCCATCTCGTTGCCCAGGCACCACATCCGGATGCCGTACGGCTCGGGTGCCCCGTGCGCCACCCGCAGGTCGGACAGCCGCGTGCCGCCCGGGTGGTTGGCGTACTCCAGCAGGTCCAGCGCCTCCGGCACCCCCCGGGTGCCGAGGTTGACGGCCAGCATCGTCTCCACTCCGGCCCGCGCCGCCCAGCGACTGAACTCCCCCAGACCGACCTGGTTGGTCTCGATGCTGCGCCAGGACCCGTCGAGACGCACCGGGCGCTGGTCGACCGGACCGACGCCGTCCTCCCAGCGGTAGCCGGAGACGAAGTTGCCGCCGGGATAGCGGACCGTGGTGACGCCCAGCTCGCGGACCAACGCGAGCACGTCGGCCCGGAAGCCGTCCTCGTCGGCCGTGGGATGGTCGGGCTGGTGGATACCGCCGTAGACGCAGCGGCCGAAGTGTTCGACGAACGACCCGAAGATCCGCCGTCGGACCGGTCCGACGGTGAACCCGGGATGGGCGGTGAGCGTGGCGTGCACGACGGTCCTCTCCGGCTCAGAAGGTGGCGAAGGTGAGGGTCTGCGGGACTCCGGCGCGCAGGGTGACCGACTCGGGGCCGGTGGTCCCGGTCGACAGGGCCAGCGGCACGGTGCGGTCGTCGCGGGCGGTGAGAGTGGCCGACGTGAGGTGCCCGTTCTGCCAGGTCAGGTCGACCAGCACCGGACCACGGGCGCGCAGCCCGCGCACCGAGCCGCTCGGCCAGTTCGGTGGCAGCGCGGGCAGCAGGCGCAGCCGACCCCGGTGGCTCTGCACCAGCATCTCGGCGACGCCGGCGGTCGCTCCGAAGGTGCCGTCGATCTGGAAGATCTCCGGCGGGTGCAGGTCGAACAGGTTCGCCGCGGTGTACCGGCAGAGCAGTTCCCGGATGCTCGCCGCCGCCGCGGTGCCGTCGCCGAGGCGGGCCCAGAGGCAGATCGCCCAGGCCCGACTCCAGCCGGTGCTGCCGCCGTCGGAATCCAGCCGGGCCCGCAACGACCGGCGCGCGGCGTCGGCCAGGACCGGGGTGTCCACCGGGTCGATCTCGTTGCCGGGATAGAGCGCGTACAGGTGCGAGACGTGCCGGGGCCCCGGCTCGAACTCGGCGAACGGCTCGGACCACTCCTGCAACCGCCCGTCCGGGCCGATCGCCGGCTCCGGCAGTCGGGCCAGCGCCGCGGCGATCCGCCCGCCGAGGCCGTCGTCCGCCACGCCAGCCTGCTTCGCGGCGGTGAGGGTGTCCCGGAACAGGTCGCGGATCAGCCAGATGTCCATCGTCGACATCGTGTCCAGCGAGACGTGCCGGCCGCCGGCGTCGAGGAAGGTGTTCTCCGGCGAGGTCGACGGGGCGCTCACCAGCCGACCGTCGCGGTCCGGGACCAGGAAGTCGAGGACGAACTCGGTGGCGCCCCGCAGCACCGGCCAGGCCCTCTCGGCCAGGAAGGTGTCGTCGCCGTCGAACTCGGCGTGCTCGACCAGGTGCCGGCTCAGCCACGGGCCGCCCATCGGCCACATGGCGTACATCGGGTCGCCCTCCCCCTCACCGACCGGCCAGCTGGTCCGCCAGATGTCGACGTTGTGGTGGGCGGTCCAGCCGGCGCAGTCGTACAGCGAGCGGGCGGTCCGCGCACCGGAGGCGGCCAGCTCGTCGACCAGGTCGAACAGCGGGCGGTGACACTCGGGCAGGTTCGTGGTCTCCGCCGGCCAGTAGTTCATCTGCACGTTGATGTTGGAGGTGAAGTTGCTGCTCCACGACGGCTGCACGTCGGCGGACCAGACGCCCTGGAGGTTGGCAGGCTGACCACCCGGCCGGGACGAGGCGATGAGCAGGTATCGGCCGTAGTCGAACAGCAGCGCCTCCAACCCCGGGTCGTCGTGGCCGGCGCGGTAGCGGGCCAGCCTCAGGTCGGTCGGCGCCGCCTCCACCTCCGGATCGCCGGCCAGCTTCAGCTGGACGCGGCCGAAGAGCGAGCCGTGGTCCCGCTCGTGCCGGTCGGCCAGCTCCTCCGGCGTACGGGCCGACGCCGCGTCCAGCGTGGCGGTGACCGCCGTGAGCAGTGCGGCCCGGTCGTCGTGCGGCACCGCGTCCCAGCTCCGGAACGACGTCTCGGCCGCCAGCAGCAGGGTGGCCTCACGGGCGCCGGTCAGCCGCAGCCCGTCGCCGTCGACGCTGACCGTGCCGGCGTCGGTGCGCACCCGTAGCGCGGTCGCGAAGATCATGCCGGTGCCCTCGGTCCAGGTGACCGGGTCGGGCCGCTCGGTGTGCGGCGGGTCGACGTGGCTGGGCACCCGACCGCCGACGGCCACGGTGGCGGCGTCCAGCCACTCGGTCCAGCCCTCGCGGTGCGGGTGCGGCAGCGCCAGCCGCACGTCGAGCGGCTCGGGACCGGTGGCGCGCAGCCTGACCACCAGCACCCCGTCCGGTGCCGAGCAGAACGTCTCGCTGCTGAAGCCGTCGGCCCGCACCGCGGCGACCGCCCGGCCGAGGTCCAACGTCCGGCGATATCCGGTGTCGGCGCCGACGTCCGGCCGGGTCAGCAGCAGGTCGCCCAGCGGTTGGTACGACTCACTGTTCGGTCCCTGCAACCGCAGCGTCGCCGCACCGGCGGCGGCCCGGTCACCCTCGTCGAGCAGCAGCCGGCGCACCTCGGCGAGGGCCGCCGGGCCGTCGGTCACGCCGGCGTCGCGGGGGCCGCCGGACCAGAGCGTGTCGACGTTGAGCGCGATCCGCTCCCGGTGCGGGTCGCCGAACACCATCGCGCCGAGCCGGCCGTTGCCCACCGGCAACGCCTCGGTCCAGATCCGGGCGGGCCGATCGTAGGTGAGGCGGCGGCCGGAAGGAGCGGGTACGGGCGTGGTCTCGCGTGCGTGCATGGCGTCCTCGCGGGGTGGGGGCAGCGGACGAGGGGCGGGTCGAGGACCCACCGAACGCGAGTCATCCAATCACTTGCGATCAGGAGGCGCCAGGGTGCAATTCCCCCGGACCTCGACCGCGGACCGGCAAAGATCTGCTGAGCTGCTCCTTAGCCCCCTCCCTGAACGGTCTCTCTTGACACGTCGCCACGGCGTCCCTAACCTCGGCCCTCAGCGAGTCATCGAATGAATCGGTCCTGGACGATGCCGGGGCACCCGAGGATTCCACAGAAGGTGGTGCACGGTGGCCCTCAGTGACGACGCCGTCGGCGCGATCCGAAGGATGATTCTCGACGGCCGACTGCGGGCCGGTGACCGGCTTCCGGTCGAAAAGGACCTGGCTGCCGAGCTGGGTCTGTCCCGTGGCACGCTGCGCGAGGCCGTCCGCGCCCTGACGCTGATCGGCGTACTGGACACCCGGCAGGGTGACGGTACGTACGTCACCAGCCTGGAACCACACCTGCTGCTCGGCTCGCTGTCGTTCACGATGGACCTGCACCAGGACAGCTCCGAGTTGTTCCTGCTGGAGACCCGCCGAGCACTGGAGTCGCACGCCACCAGCCAGGCAGCGGTCCGGCTGCGCGACCCCGACCTGGCCGAACTCGGCCGGATCCTCGACGCGGCCGAGGCGCTGCTGGACGCCGACGAGGCCGATCACGACGCGCTGCTGGCGCACGACCGGGAGTTTCACCGCACGATCGTCCGGTCCGCCGGCAACCCGGTGCTCACCGCACTGACCGAATCGCTGTCCGGGCAGACCATGCGCGCCCGGTTGTGGCGGGAGCTGACCGATGAGGGTGCCGCGCGCCGCACCCTCGGCGAGCACCGGGCCATCCTCGACGCGCTGCGGGCCCGCGATCCCGAGCTGGCCCGGATCCGGGCGGCGGTGCACGTCGCCGGGGTCGAGGACTTCGTCCGTGCGCAGATCCGCGCTGGCCGCACCGGCGGGCCGGCCGGGTTCGTGCCGCCGGTGGTGTCCGCGACGCCCCGCCCCCGCCGGGCGCGCCCGGCGGAACCCCTCGGCTGAGCTGGCCCCGGTGTCGGTCGACGAGCGGCGGGCTCCGGGCCTATGTTGTTAACGCTAACAAGAGCATCGAGCAAACGGAGGACCCCGTTGACCACCCCATCGCATCGCCCGCTGTCGACCACTCCACCGATGGGCTGGAACAGCTGGGACTGCTACGGCACGACGGTGACCGAGGACGAGGTTGTCGCCAACGCGGAGTTCATGGCCGCCAAGCTGCTGCCGTACGGCTGGAACACCGTCGTGGTCGACATCCAGTGGTACGAGCCGACCGCCCGCGCCGGCGGGTACAACGACGACGCACCGCTGGAGCTTGACGAGTACGGTCGGCCGCGCCCGGTCGAGCGCCGCTTCCCATCGTCTGCCGACGGGCGGGGCTTCGGCCCGCTGGCCGAACGGGTGCACGCGCTCGGGCTGCGCTTCGGCCTGCACATCATGCGCGGCATTCCGAGGCTGGCGGTCAGCCGCGGCCTTCCGGTGCTCGGCACCGGATACCGGGCCGGTGAGGTGGCCGATCCCGACTCCACCTGCGACTGGAACACCGACAACGTCGGGCTCAACCACGACCACCCGGGCGCACAGGCGTACTACGACTCGCTGCTGGCGCTCTTCGCCGAGTGGGGGGTGGACTTCGTCAAGGTCGACGACATGCTCGGGCCGTACCACGATCGGGAGATCGCCTCGTTCTCCCAGGCGGTGCGCACCTGCGGACGGGACATGGTGCTCAGCCTCTCCCCCGGTCGATCGCTCTCCCTCGAGCACGACGAGCACCTGCGTGCCAACGCCGACATGTGGCGGATCTCCGACGACCTGTGGGACCGCTGGTCGGACGTCTACGACCAGTTCGACCGCACCGCCCGCTGGGCGCACCTCGCCGGTCCCGGTTGCTGGCCGGACGCCGACATGCTGCCCCTGGGTCGGGTCGGCATCCGGGCCGAACGGGGCGTGGACCGCGACTCCCTGCTCACCTGGGACGAGCAGCGCACCCTGATGACGCTGTGGTGCATGGCCCGCTCTCCGCTGATGTTCGGCGGCGACCTTCCACGCAGCGACCCGCGCACCCTCGACCTGCTGACCAACGCAGACGTGCTGCGGGTGCTCACTGACAGCAGCAACAACCGGCAGGTGCTGCGCGAGGGTGACCTCGTGGTGTGGACGGCGGACGCCGCCGACGGCAGCCGGTACGTCGCGGTCTTCGACACCGGGGACGAGCCGCTGGCGGTGGACCTGCCGCTGACGTCGGCCGGCTGCACGCCGGGCAGCCGGGCCACCGAGCTGTGGACCGGCACCGATCTCGGCGTCCTCTCGGCCGACCTGCCGGTCCGATTGCCGGCACACGGCAGTGCGCTGTACCGGGTGCAGCGGTGAGCACCGGGGCCCGGCTCGGCACGGTCGCGGCGGCATCCGGCACGGCCACCGCCGTCCGGTTGCACGGGCCCGGCGACCTGCGGGCGGTCGCGGAGCCGGTGCCCGTTCCGGCAGCCGGAACGAGCCTGGTCCGGGTGACCGCACTCGGCATCTGCGGCTCCGACCTGCACTGGTTCTGCGAGGGTGGGATCGGCGAGACGCGATTGGCGGGCCGACCGCTGGTGGTCGGGCACGAGTTCGCCGGGGTGATCGAGGGTGGCCCGCGGCACGGGCAGCGGGTCGCGGTCGACCCGGCGATCCCCTGTCACACCTGTCCGAGCTGCCGCGAGGGCTGGGCGAACCTCTGCCCGCAGGTGCTCTTCGCGGGCTACGACGCGCTCGACGGCGGGCTGCGCGAGCTGTTGACCTGGCCGGACGAGCTGCTGCACCCCTTGCCGGACGAACTCTCCGACGCCGACGGCGCGATGCTGGAGCCGCTCGGCGTGGCCCTGCACGCGCTCGACCTCGGGCACCTGCGGGTCAACGGCAGCGTGGCCGTGATCGGCTGCGGCCCGATCGGGTTGCTGCTGGTGCAGCTCGCCCGACTGGCCGGCGCCGGCACCGTGGTGGCGGTCGATCCGCTGTCACACCGCACCGCAGCCGCGCTGCGGCACGGCGCGGACCACGCGCTCACCCCGGCCCAGGCCGGCACGGACGCCTGGTCGACGCTGGTGGGGCGGGGCGTGGACGTCGCCTTCGAGGTGGCCGGCAACGACGACGCCATCGCGCTCGCACTGCTGGCCACGCGGCCGGGCGGGCGAGCGGTGCTGGTCGGGATCCCGGACGACGACCGGATCTCCTTCCCGGCCGGGCTGGCCCGCCGGAAGGGGCTGACGCTGGCGCTGAGCCGGCGGATGAACCACGTCTACCCCCGCGTCATCGACCTGGTCCGCCGCGGCCGGGTCGACGTCGCGTCGATGGTCACCGAGCGGTTCGGGCTCGCCGACGCGCACCTGGCGTTCGAGTCGGCGGCCCGCCGCGACGGCCTCAAGGTGCTGATCGAGCCCGCCCGCTGAACAACCCGGACAAGGACCACGGGCCCCGACGCGACGCGTCGGGGCCCGGCTCCGTTCGGGGATGTGCTCAGGCCGCGGCGCTCACCGGCACGGCGGTCGTCGTGGTCGCCCCGTCGGCGGCGGTGGCCCACTCAGGACCGTCCGGGTAGCGGTAGGCCGCCACCGAGGCCGGCAGTAACTGCCCGCTCATGCCCGGCGCGGTGGGCGCCAGGTAACGGCCGTCACGGATCCGCACCGGGTCGACGAAGTGTTCGTGCAGGTGGTCGACGTACTCGATGGCCCGGTTCTCCTGCGTGCCGCTGACCGCCACGAAGTCGAACATCGCCAGGTGCTGCACCAGTTCGCAGAGCCCCACGCCGCCGGCGTGCGGGCACACCGGAACACCGAACTTGGCGGCGAGCAGCAGGATGGCCAGGTTCTCGTTGACTCCGCCGACCCGGCAGGCGTCGATCTGCACCACGTCCACGGCCCGGGCCTGCAACAGCTGCTTGAACACCACCGCGTTCTGCACGTGCTCGCCGGTGGCCACCCGGATCGGCGCCAACGCCGCGCGCACCGCGGCGTGGCCCAGGACGTCGTCCGGCGACGTCGGTTCCTCGATCCAGTACGGGTCGAACTCGGCGAGTTGGCGCATCCACTCGATCGCGTCCGGCACCCCCCAGATCTGGTTGGCGTCCACCGCGACCTTGATGTCCGGCCCGACCGCCGCGCGTGCCAACCGGAACCGGCGCACGTCGTCGGCCAGGTTGCCGCCGACCTTGAGCTTGATCAGGTCGTAACCGTCATTGACCGCCTCCCGGCAGAGCCGGACCAGCTTCTCGTCGTCGTAGCCCAGCCAGCCGGGGGTGGTGGTGTAGGCGCGGTAGCCCTCCGCCCGCAGCGACCGCTCCCGCTCCACGCGACCCGCGACCCGGTCACGCAGCAGCTCCAGCGCCTCCTGCTCGGTCAGCACGTCGCGCAGGTAGCGGAAGTCCACCTGGGCCACCAGCTGTTCGGGGGTCAGATCGGACAGCAGCTTCCACAGCGGCTTGCCGGCCCGACGGGCGGCCAGGTCCCACACCGCGTTGACGATGCCGCCCGCAGCCATGTGCACCACGCCCTTCTCCGGGCCGAGCCAGCGGATCTGGCTGTCACCGATCAGACGGCGGGCGAGCGCGCCCGGGTCGGCAACGAGCTCGTCCACCGGGCAGCCGACCACCAGGTTGGCCAGTGCCCGCACCCCGGCGACCTGCACCTCCGTGCCGCGGCCCACGGTGAACACCAACCCGTAGCCCTGGGCGCCCGAGGTGGTCCGTAGCACCACGTAGGCCGCCGAGTAGTCGGGGAACGGGTTCATCGCATCGGACCCGTCCCGGTGCCGGGACGTGGGGAACCGCACGTCGAAGGTGTCCACGGACGAGATGAGCTCAGTCACCATGAGGCTCCCCAGGGGATGGTCGATCGGCGCCACGCGGCGGGCGGCCCGACCGGCATGGTCGGGAATGATGCGGCCGGGACCGCAGCACCGGCCGAACATCAGATGTATTTCTACTCCGGGGAGGGGCGGTAGTCCAGAGGCACGCTGGCCATCCTGCTGGTTGCGACCTTTCGCACAGTCGATCTCCACGCGAATCGTCGGAAAAGTTTGATGAATGCCGGATCCGCTCCGGCGGTGCCGGGTGACCCCGGCCGACGGCTCGACCCATCCACCGCAAGGCCTGCCACCAGCACGGCACGACACGGATCCACCCCCGACCAGGGCGGGGATCACGAAGATATGATGTGTCGCGCCGGGGCACGGGGTGCAGAGGGGGCGCGGGTGGCACTGACCGATGACGCCATCGCCAGGATCAGGCAGATGATCCAGAGCGGTGAACTGCCTCCGGGGACGCGACTGCCCCCGGAACCGCAACTCGCCGCCCAGATGGGGCTCTCCCGCAGCGGTGTCCGCGAGGCCGTCAAGGCGCTGGAGTCCGCCCGGGTGCTCGACGTGCGCCGGGGCGATGGCACGTACGTGACCAGCCTGGCTCCCCGCCTGCTGCTGGAAGGTCTGGGCCTCGCGGTGGAGCTGCTGCGTGACGACACCCTGCTGGAGGTGATGGAGGTCCGTCGGCTGCTGGAACCGGCGGCCACCGGGCTCGCGGCCACCCGGATGCCCGACTCGCACCTGGACGAGCTGGAGCAGATCCTGGAGGACATGCGCGCCGCTGCCGACGACGCGGAAAAGCTCATCCAGTACGACATGGCGTTCCACCGCACCGTCATCGCGGCCGCCGGCAACGAGACGCTCAGTTCCCTGCTGGACGGGCTCTCCGGCCGCACCGTGCGGGCGCGGGTCTGGCGCGGCCTGATCGAGGGCAACTCCGCGCACATCACCCTCGGCGAGCACCGGGCGATCTATCAGGCACTGCGCTCGCGCGACCAGCTGCTCGCGCACGCCGCCGCGCTGCTGCACGTCAACACCTCCGAGGCGTGGCTGCGCACGATCCTGGCCGGGCAGCCAACCGAGGACCACCAGTCCTGACGAACACCGCCCCGCACTGATCAGCTGCGGCTGCGCTGAGCGGTTCCGCGGCCGACCAACCCACCGGGTCGGTCGGCCGCGGCTCCATCCGTCACCGCGGCCGACGAGGCTGCGACGGTGGCGCGGAACTGCGCGCGAACGGGGTCAGGGCAGCGTCCACCTCTGGTTGGCCCGGGTGTTGCAGTCCCAGATCACCAGCTGGGTGCCGTCGACCGTGCTGGACGCGGGGTTGTCCAGACAGCGGCCGGAGACGGGGTTGACCAGCGAGGAGTTCGCCCCGACCGTCCACCGCTGGTTCGTGGCCCCGGTGCAGTCCCAGAGCAGGACGGTGCTGCCGTTGGCGGTGCCCCGGGCGTTGACGTCCAGGCACTTGCCGCCGAAGCGGATCGACTCCGACTCGTAGGTGAAGCGCTGGGCGGCTCCGGAGTCGCAGTGCGCGATGACGACCGGGGTGTCGTTGGCGCTGCCGCCGCCGCTGCTGGCGGCACACATGCCCGCGACACCGTTGGTCAGCGGGCCGCCGGTGCCCGGGTTCTGCGTACCGGCGGGGGTGATGCTGAGGTTGTCCCACATGTTCGTCTGGTAGCCGCCGACACCGAAGCCGACCACGCCCGCCGCGTGCGTCGAGTTGGTTACCGTGGTGAGGGTGCGTCCGTCCACGGCCGCCGAGATCGAGCTGCCGTTGAAGGTCATCGACAGGGTGTGCCAGCTGTTGGTACCGAGTGCCGTGGTGGTGCCGCTGGCCAGCGTGGTGAGCACCCCGAAGCAGTCGGTGGCGCGTACGGCGCACCCCGATTTGACCACGTTGCTCCCCAGCGACCAGGCGCCGGTGTTGCTTATCTTCAGCTGGTAGTGCCGTTGGTTACCGGCCGGCCGACCCTGCGTGTTCACCCGGCCGAGCAGTGTGGTGGTGCCGGCCTGCTGCATCAGGGTGTCCACCTTGACGGTGTAGTCCCGCCAGCTCGTGTCGCCCAGCAGCGTGAACGTGTCGCTCTGCCCCTGCCAGATGATCGGCTGGGAGGGTGCCACCTGCTGAACGCACCGGCCGGAGCGCCCACCGGCACAGTTGCGGACCTCGAAGGAGCCCTGCATGTCGGAGAGGTACCGGGCCATTGCGTTGACCGGGTAGCTCTCGAAGTCGTCGGAGTACGGAAGCGGAAGGGCCCGGCCGGCGGGCGGGGTGCCGGCGCTGCCCTTGGTCTGCCCGGAGGTGGTCGTCACCGTGTAGACGTGGTTGGGCTGCAGGGTCAGCGAATACCGACCGCCCGACGGGGTGACGTCGGCCTGGCGGGCCAGGATCTGCGAGGTGGCCGCGCCGGTGGCCAGGTTGGTGGCCCAGACCCGGACCGGACCGGTGGAGAGCCCACCGGTGACCGCCACGTTGACGGTCTGGGCCTCGGTGGCCGTGCTGGTCTCGATCACCGAGGTGTAGTCACCGCCACCGGGGGCCTTGAGCGTGAGGTAGCTACCGTTGGTCCGACTGCCACCGAGGTAGCCGCTGGCCGGCTCGATCACCGTCCAACCCGGATCGGTGAACTGGGTGTAGTGCGCGGTCACCCAGGTCACCTTCCCCACGGTGTACGACCCGGACCAGGGCTGGTTGGCCAGCACGTAGCCGACGTTGGAGAACGGCAGGTGGGGGTAGAGCCCGGCGACCCGCGGCCAGTGGATGAAGCCGGTGTACCGGCCGTCGAGGTAGCCACGGTTGAGCTGGCGTACCAACGCCCCGTTGCCGGTGGTCATGTCCTGGGAGCCGCCCTCACTGGCCCAGATCGGCTTACCGCTGTTGATCGCGTTGGCGTTCGAGGGGCATTCCAGCGACTCCTTGAGCCAGCCACACGGGTAGTGGGTGCCGATGACGTCGACGGCGGCCCGGTAGGTCGGGTCACTCGCAAGGGTGTCGGCGAAGTCGATGTTGGTGTCGTCCGCGACGATCCTCGTGTTCGGGTACCGGGTTCGCAGCGCGGCGTCGAGGTTGAGGAACCAGGCCCGGTTGTCGCCCTTCTCGTTCCAGCCGCCGAGGTAGTCGATGGTCAGCCCGTGGGTGTTCTTCGCGCAGTCCAGCCAGCTCAGGTAGTAGTCCACCATGTCCTGGGTCCAGAAGCTGCCGTTGCCGACCCAGCCCGGCGCTCCCCAGGCCAGGCCGAGCAGTTTGATGGTGGGGTTGCGGGCCTTGGCCTCCTTGGCGAGCCAGAACTCGTAGCCCACGTTGCAGTTGATCTGACCGCGGACGTGCTGGTGGCTCGGCTCAGCGCCGTCGGTCGAGTTGGTGTCCCCACCCACCTCGATCTTGAGCATCTCCAGGCTGGCGCCGTAGTTGGGCTTGAAGAGGTAGTCGAGGATCTGGGCGCGCTGGGTGGGCGGGTAGTCGATCAGGAGGCGGCTGTTGCCACCGCCGCCGCTGACCGCGCCGATGCCGTCCCAGACCCGCCCGCCCTTGGTGCCGTCCACCGTTATCGAGGTGGCAGCCGCAGCCCAGGCGGTCGGCTGCCCGGCGGGCACGACGAGCCCGGCGGCCACCAGCACGCCGACGAGGAGCGCGCACCATCTCCCGCGAAGTCCTCTGATCATCAGATCATCTCCTTCATCAGCCGGCCTGCGGAGCGTCCGTGTATTGATGTCCACCTACTCGTGTGGCCGAACCGAGGCCGCACGGATTGCAGGTGGTAAAGGGGTTCAATAGCTCTGCCACAGGCGCCGGACGAGGTCGACCGAAACCTCGACACCATCGATATACATCATATGTTTGGCGACTTCACCGCAGATTAACGGGCTCGACCCACGACCGCAATGGTTCGTCCCGCAGCCGTCGGACCTGTCGCGTGGCGCCACTTCAGCCGAACCAGAGCTCGAAGTGCGCCGTTCGTGGCGTCAGCCGGTACGTGGGCAGCACACCCGGGCCACACGCCGCTGTTCCGACGCCGTGCTGCGCGTGGTCGATCGCGAGGTGCAGCCGGTCGTCTGCGGTGAGCTCGTAAGCGTGGCGCGCCGCCGCCAACGCGTGCGATGACCAGGGACGGACGGTGAAGCTGAACTCCGGACCGGATACGCGCAGCCGCCGCCCCGATGCGGGGTCGCGCAACTCCAGTCTGCTCACCCCGGCCCGGGCACCGTTCTCCTGCGGGCGTACGTGCGGCACGCCCAGGTCGGAGACGCTCGACTCGTACCATCCCCGGCGCTGGGCCTGGCCCGTGTCGGGATACTTCGGACCGGGTCCCAGCCCTGCCCAGGTCACGTCGGTGAGTGTCGCGGGCAGCGTGAGGTCGAGGCCGATGCGCGCCCAGGTGCCGGTCCAGGGCCCGGCCGGCGACACGTCGACCACCAGGGACAGGGCCTCTCCCGCGGTCGACCACCGGTAGGTCGTGTCGACGGTGTGGTCGCGTCCCGCGGTCGCCGAGCGTCGGACGACGATGAGGCCGTCCGCTGCGGCGGTGACCGAGACGGTCCGGCTCTCGAGGCGGGGCAGGCCGAGTGCCTCCCAGGTGGTGGCGTCGGGTGGGCGTTGCACGTCGGTGGAGTCCACACCCCGGTCGTTGTCGGTTGGTGCGCGCCACAGGCCGAGCTCCGGCCCGTCGACGGGTACGCCGTGCAGCGACCGGAGGAGTCCGGTCGTCGGGTCGAAGAG
Organism: Micromonospora sp. 067-2; assembly: GCF_046549295.1. Lineage (NCBI taxonomy): Bacteria > Bacillati > Actinomycetota > Actinomycetes > Micromonosporales > Micromonosporaceae > Micromonospora > Micromonospora sp. 067-2. The sequence goes on from NZ_JAJPWB010000007.1 coordinate 293,240, forward strand.
TGCCGGACCGAGGAGCAGTCCGTCCGTCGTGGCTCGGGGCGCGGTCCGGGTCGGCTGGGCAACGAGTGGCACGGCGTGGACCGAGCCCGCCTGACACCAGGCGACCTCGTGACCGGCGGGGGCCCAACCGGTGTCCTTCGCCAGCACCGCGGAGATCGTCAGGATTGCGTCGTCGGTGCGATCAGCGGCGACGCGGCGCGGTAGGGCGACACCGGTGTTTCTGCCCGGTGCGAGGTGCACCGGCTCGAGCACGCCGGCCGAGCGTTCTCCGGTCGCGATCCGGATCGACCAGCGCAGGACGAACTCCGACAGATCCAGCACGTCGTGCAGGTTCTCCAGTCGCAGCGTGTTCCAGCTCTCGTCCACCCGCATCCGCACCGGTTCGACGACCTTCTTGACGTCGAGCAGGCCCGGACCCGGCACCCGATCGGCCGACACCAGGCCGTCGATGACGAAGTTCGAGTCGTGGACCGGTTCGCCGAAGTCACCGCCGTACGCGTCGTACCGCTCGCCGTCCGGGGTCGTCCGGTGGATACCGTGCTCGACCCACTCCCAGACGAACCCGCCGCTCAACCGCGGCGAGGATTCGAACGCGGCCTGGTATTCGCTCAACCCACCGGGACCGTTGCCCATCGCGTGGGCGTACTCGCAGAGCAGGAACGGCAGGCTCCGGCGGTGCGCCTCGAGATCCGGGTCGTCGAGCGCCGGCTCGGCGAACCTGCCGATGGCCTCGACCTCGGCGGGGGACGCGTACATCCTGGAGTAGACGTCCACGTACGAGGTGCGCTGCCAGTCGCTCTCGTAGTGCACGAGCCGGGACGGGTCACGGGTCTTGGCCCAGGCGGCCATGGCGGCGAGGTTCTGGCCGTTGCCCGCTTCGTTGCCGAGCGACCACATCAGCACACAGGGATGGTTCTTGTCCCGCTCGACCATGCGCGCCATCCGGTCGAGCAGTGCCAGACCGTACGCGGGGTCGTCGGAGGGGTTGCCACGCCAGTCGACGAGGGCGAAACCGTGCGTCTCCAGGTCGCACTCGTCGATGACGTAGAAGCCCAGCGCGTCGGCCCAGTTCAGCACCTCGGGGTGTGGCGGGTAGTGCGAGGTGCGGATGGCGTTGATGTTGTGCTGTTTCATCAGCTTCAGCTCGGCGACGACGGTGTCGGTGGGTACGACGCGCCCGAGGTCCGGGTGGTGCTCGTGGCGGTTCACCCCGCGGAACAGCACGGGGTGACCGTTGAGGAGGAGCTGCGAGTCCTGGACCGTGACGGTGCGGAAGCCGACGCGGAACCGAGCCCGCTGGATCGGGGTCGACACGACCAGGTCGTAGAGTGTCGGCCGCTCGGCGGACCACGGCTCGACCGGCCCCACATCGAGTGGCACTCCCGGGGAAAGGTCGTGCACGCCCAGTTCCGGGATCGAGATCCGGGTCTGGGCTGCCACGGAGGTGTCCACCTCGACCCGGAGGTCACCGCGGCCCGCACCATAGCCGGCGTGGACGAAGACATCGCGGATCGCGCCGGCGGGATGCGCGAGCAGCGTGACGGATCGGAAGATCCCGGGCAACCACCACATGTCCTGGTCCTCGAGGTAGCTGGCCGCCGAGAACTGCGCGACCCGTACCACCAGGAGGTTGTCGCGTTCCCGCAGCAGCGCGCCGACCTCGAACTCCGTCGGCAGCCGGCTGCCGCGGGTGGTTCCGACGAGCCGGCCGTTGAGCCAGACGGTGCCGGCCGAGTCGACGCCGTCGAACCGCAGCAGGGCGCCTGCGAGGTACGCGGCGGGGACGTCGAAGCGTCGCCGGTGGTCGCCGATGGGGTTGGCGTCGGGCACGTGGGGCGGGTCGACCGGGAACGGGAAAACGACATTGGTGTACGCCGGACTGCCGTGTCCGTGCATCGGCCAGCTCGACGGGACCTCGATGGTGTCCCAGTCGCCGTCGTCGAAGTCCTCCTCGTCGATCGCGCTGGGAGCGGCGTCGAGCGAGGGCGACAGACGGAAGCGCCAGTCGCCGTCCAGTACCAGCTCCGGCAGACCTGAGTCGAACCGCGCACGCGGCGCGACGGCACCGGTGCCGGGGCCGGCGCGGCGAAGGTCCATCGTCACGTGCGCGGAGTGGGCGGTGTTCGCGGAGCCAGCTGGGGATCCCGAGGGCATTGCGTCATCCTCTGTGCGGTGGGGGCTGCGGAGCGTACTCGGTCGGGCCGGGTCAGAAGCGGACGCTGCCGGTCGCGAGGCCGGTCTTCCAGAAGCGTTGCAGGCTCAGGAAGACCGCCACGATCGGCACCACCGAGACCAGGGCACCGACGACGGTGAGCGCCTGCAGGCCCGGTATCCGGCTGGCGTTGGCGTTCCAACTGTGCAGGCCGACCGTCAGTGGCATGAGATGCGTGTCGTTGAGCACCAGCAGCGGCAGGATGAAGCTGTTCCAGCTACCCAGGAACGCGAACAGCAGGATCGTCGCCAGCCCGGTCGACATCATCCGCATCCCGACCGTCAGAAAGATCCTCAGTTCGTTCAGACCGTCGATGCGGGCGGCCTCGATGAGCTCGTACGGGATGGAGGACTGCGCGTACACGTACGCGAGCAGGACCCCGAACGGGAACACCAGGCCGGGCAGCAGCAGCCCCGCATAGGTGTTGTCCAGACCGAGCAGCACGATGAGCTGGTACGTCGGAATGGCGAGGACGGCACCGGGAATGAGCAGGCTACCGAGGACGAGCGCGATCAGCGGCTGGCGTGCCCGGAAGCGGTACACGCTCAGCGCGTATCCGGCCAGGGCGCAGACCAGCGTCGTCAGCACCGAACCGAACACCGAGTAGACGACCGAGTTGAGCATCCAGCGCCAGAAGATGCCGCCCTCGAAGGTGGTGAGCTTCGCGATGTTGTCGAAGAGGTGGAACCCCGAGAACGTGAACCCGGGCGTGGTGAACAGCTCTCCGGCAGACTTCGTCGACGCGACCACGAGCCAGTAGACAGGGATGAGGAAGTACAGGGCGGCGACCGTCATCACGGCGGTGGCGACGGCGATGGCGAACCGGGGTCGCCGGATGCCCCTTTGAGCGGATGCGCTAACCACGGACCACACCCTTCCGGGTCGTCAGTCGCATGACGAAGACGGAGACCACGAGCGTCGCGACTCCGAGGATCACGGCCATGGCAGCCGAGAGGTTCTCGCTGCTGCCCTGGGTGGCCACCGTGTAGATCGACATGTTGGGCGTGTACGTGCTGGAGATGTTGTGGGTCAGCGTGCGGAGCACGAGCGGCTCGTTGAACAGCTGCAGGGTGCCGATGATCGAGGACAGTACGGTCAACAGCACCGCCGGCCAGATCATCGGGATCTTGACGCTCACCGCCAGCCGCAGTTCTCCGGCGCCGTCGAGACGGGCCGCCTCGAACATCTCCCGTGGGATCGACTGCAACGCCGCGAACAAAATGATCATGTTGATGCCGGTGTAGACCCAGGTGCTGATGTTCGCGACGGCCCAGAGCACCGCCCCCGGGGCGAGGACGTCCAGGTCGAGCCCGACCGCGGCGAGGCCCTGCAGCAGTGGACTCACCGCGGGCTGGTAGAGGAAGCCCCACAACAGGGCTGCGATGACACTCGGCACCGCGTACGGCAGGAACATCGCCGTCTGGAAGAACCGTCCCGCCCTGACCATCCCGGCGTCGAACAGCAACGCGAAGGCTCCCGCAACGAGGATCATGACGGGAACCTGCACGACGCCGAAGAGCAGGACGCGCCCGAAGCTGGCCAGGAAGTCGGTGTCCTGCAACGCCTGCACGTAGTTGTCGACGCCGGAGAACACGGCCTTCGGGGGTCCGCCGAATCCGAGGCCCGAGGATCGGGTCGAGAACATGCTGTTCCTGAAGGCCAGCACGATCGGGACGATGAGGAAGGCGAGGAACAGAGCCACGAACGGGGCGACGAACAGGTAGGGCACCCACCAGTGCCCCGCGCCGGCGAAGCGGCGCGGGGCACGAGCGGCCCGGAGGTTGGCTGCCATCGGTGGACGTCAGCCGGCCGTCACCGAGAGACCGCGGTCCTTCATGTGCTTGACGGCGGCCTCCTGACCGATGTCGAGACTCGCCCTGAAGGTCTGCTTGCCGTTGAACGCCTTGGCGAACTCGTCCATCAGCGAGGCCTGGTCGGCACCCCACGTCGGGCCGTTCACCCAGACGGGCGGGACGTTCGCGGCCGCGTCCCGGTAGATGTCGTTGATCTTCTGGCCGCCGAAGAACGGCCATGCCTTCGCGAGAGCCGGGGACTCCAGACCAAGCTTCGAGGCGGGATACAGGCCGCCCTTGGTGATCAGCGGCTCCGCCGTCTCCTCGGACGAGTTGAGCCAGCGGATGAAGTCGGAGGCCTGCTTCGGGAACTTCGTACCCCTGAGCACCACGTCACCGGAACCACCGTCGTCGCCGACCGCCTTCGAATCGCCGATCGTCGGCAGCGGAGCCAGCGCCCACTTGCCACTCGTGTCGGGAATGTTCTGCTCCACCAGGACGGGATACCAGGACGGCGCGATGAGCGTCGCGTACTTGCCCGTGGAGACGTTCTTCCAGAAGGCCGGCGTCCAGCCGGGATCGATTGCCACCAGCTTCTCGCTGACGAGCGTCTGCCAGCGATCGGCCACCGTCTGGCTCGCGGCGTTGTTGAGCGACAGCGTCCAGGCGTCACCCTTGGTGCCGTACCAACTGCCCTGGGCCTGGATGACGTCGGCCTTCCAGGCGCCCGCCGCAGTCGGGTCGATGTCGCCGAAGTACGAACCCGGCGAGGCAGCCTTGAGTTTGCGCGCCTGGGCGAGGTAGTCGTCCCAGGTCTTGGGCACCGTGAGCCCGTACTTCTGGAAGATGTCGGTGCGGTACATCAGCGCGCGTGGCCCGATGTCCTGCGGGACGCCCCAGACCTTGCCGTTCAACACGAACTGCGACCACGAGCTGGGGGTGTACTTGTCCTGATCGGACTGCACGAACCCGGTGATGTCGACGATGCGGTTGCGGATCACGTAGTCGGGCAGGTCGAGGGGGCTGAGCTGCACGATGTCGGGGCCGGTTCCGGCGTCGACGGCCGGCCCGACCTTGGAGCTGTCGTCCCCGGTCATCCGGTGGAACTCGACGGTGGTGCCGTTGTTCTTGGCGTTGTACTTCTGGACCAGGTCTTCGAGCCCCGGGACGAAGCCCCAGAACTCGATCTTGGCCGGCCCGGAGGTGGTGGGTGGCGTGTCGGCATTGTCGGAACAGCTGGCCAGCACCGTCAGCGCGGTGAGTCCGGCAACGATGGCGAATGCGGCTCGGCGCGACCGTCGTGGAAAGGGTATCGACGTCAAAGCGCTTCCAATCCTCATCGACCCGCAGTTCAGAGCGGCTCTGAATGGTCGGATAACCCTTCAGTGCTCAGCCGGCAGACCGAGCGACCTACGCGAGGGCCACCGGCTCTGCCAACGCTTCTCCGTCGCTCGACCGGGAGCGGCTGCGGGGGGTGGCCGCTCCGGATGTTGCCACAGATTGTGAGCGACAACATTCATGCGGGCAAGAGCCCTGTCACGCTATTTTTGCCGCTAGGGACGACCCCCCTACCGCTGCGAGAGTGTCCGCCCCGCACCCACAAGGGTCAGCGATGTTAGCGCTCTCCACACTGCCGTGGGTGCACCCATCCAGCCCCGGTGAGCTGCGATCCTCCACCGTCGACCTCGGCCCGCAGCCCATCGGCCACCCGCGCCTACCGCCGGCCAGATATCGGCGGCGACAAAAGGCACGAGCCAGGTGAGTGTTCCGGCCGAACTTCCTGATCCCGAGTGGCGAACGATCAGAACCGATCAGAAATTCTATTGACTGAACGAAATGACCTCACAAGAATGGTGGCCATTCCGCTGTCGCATTGTCCGGGCATGCTCGCTGACGCGCGCGCAGGGTCCGGCAATGAACTGACGGTCAGCGGGCTAACGCCTCTCGTCGGCGCAGCACCGCGCCAACCCACTGGTCGTCAGTCGATCAGCATGGCCGCGGCCACCCTGATCAGGGCGACCTGACGGCCGCCGCAGGCAGACCGTTCAGACCACGGTCAGTTCTGCCGCGAGGCACCATCGACGGTGCGAATCAGGCGTGGTGCCCGGCCGCCGGGTGCGCCCTAGGCCCATCTGACGGCACTCGTTCCCAGGCGCTTGACGCCACCCGGCAAACATCTTATGTTCAACGTGTTGCCGACGCATTACGTTATATGACTGCATCGGCTGAGCTGGCACTTTGTCGAGGTGACGCGCTCATCAAGCCTCGCCGCGCCAACACTCGTCATACGTATCGGCTGACCAATGCCACGAACCGCACATGCCGCAGCATCGCCGTCACCCTCCGAAGGGAGAAGACCGTGCGATCCGCCGACCCAAGCCTCCTCGGCTGGACCATCCGGACCGTCGGCGCCTCTGCCGGTCGGGAAACCCGGTGAGGCACGCCTCCGATGTCGGTCGGCAGCACCCCGGCCCCATCCGGCGGCGACTGATCGTCGCGCTGCTGGCCGAGCACGACTTCCTCAGCGTCGACCAGATCCAGGCATCCACCAATGCCTCCCTGGCAACCATTCGCCGCGACCTGCGGCTGCTGGACCGGCTCGGACACGTGATGCGCGTGCACGGCGGCGCGCAGCGCCGCGCCCCCGCGGCCGCGCCCGCCGAACCGCAGCGCCGCATCTCCCCCTCCGGACGCCAGCCGCGCACGGCGACCCGGGACGAGATGATCAGCTATCTGCTTGCCGCGTTGGCCACCGCCCGCCGAGGTGACCTGGCCGATGCCGAACGGTCCCTGGGCGCCGCGTTGGAGTCCTGCCGTTGGCTCCGGCGCGACATCGGCGGTCGATCCGCGTCCGGGTGACGGCGACGCTCGGGCCTCGACGCACGACAACACCGCCCATCTGCTTCCTGTGTCGTCGCTGGCGCCAGCCGTCCCTCAGCGCGCCGGCCGGCGAGTCGGGCTGACCCGCGGGCAGAGGCTGCGGCAACGGCGCCGCGATAGTCTGCCGTCATGGTGAGCGCCGAACTCGATGACGTCATCGTCGCGGACGCCAACGCGCTGCGCGCCTGGCTGTCGGCCAACCACGCCGTGTCGCCCGGCGTCTGGCTCGCCCTGACCAAGAAGGGCGGCACGGTCACGACGCTGACCTGGCAGCAGGCGGTCGACGAGGCCCTGTGCTTCGGCTGGATCGACGGGCAGGCCCGTAAAGGGGATCAGGAAACCTCCTGGATCCGATTCACCCCCCGCCGGCCCCGCAGTTCCTGGTCACAACGCAACGTCGCACACGTGGCCCGGCTCGAGGCGCAGGGGCGGATGCTGCCCGCAGGCCGCGCCGCGGTGGAAGCCGCGAAGGCGGATGGGCGGTGGGCGGCCGCCTACGCCCCGCCGTCGGAAGCCGAGGTGCCGGCCGACCTCCTCGCCGCCATCGCCGCCGACCCCGCCGCCCAGGCCATGTTCGACGTCCTCACCAAGACCAATCGGTTCGCTCTGCTCCACCGTCTCCATGCCGTCAAACGGGCGCAGACCCGCGAGCGGAAGATCGGCGAGTTCGTTGCCATGCTGGCCCGCCACGAGACGATCTACCCGCAGAAGGCCAAGCCCCCGAACTCGCTGTAGTCGACATCTCCACAGTCAACGGCGCCCACTGGCTCATCAGGCGAGCCCTATTCCAGCCGGTGTCGGCGGTACTGCGGCTGGAGCTGGCCGAACGCGATTCCGTTCTCGTCCAAGGCGTTGTACAGGGTCAACCAGCCGTCCGGAAATCGCAGGCCAACAGCCACGCTGCCGTCGGCCAGGTCGCCGCCAGCCCATTCCAGAAGCTCGACCGCCTCGATCCGCCGCCCTCGCTGGGTGGCCAACACGGCGGGAACGTCATCGCGCCAGACCAGCCGGAAGCCGTCCGCCGTCGGCCACACCGGTGGCCGGGTCACGTTCACCGAGTTCCATGTGATCGACAGGTCATCGAACTTCTGGTGATTGACCTCCAGACGCTCGCCGGCGAAGTCGAGCACGATCGGGCAATCGGCAAACCACTCATCATCCTCGGTATCCCACACGACCCACGAACCCGTCAGCTCGCGGCCGACAAGCCTGCCCAGGCGCCGTCCGTGGTGCTTCGTGACCTGGTCTCTTCCGTTCAACCACCGTGGCCGGTGACCGGTGATTCCACAGTCGAACACCGGCCAAGTATGCCGGCCCGATGGGGCCTGCGCTCACCTACCGCCGACCGAGGCCTCTGGCACCGCCCGCCGCCCCCTGTCCGCCGCCGACCGCACGGTACCCGGTTGTGCGCGCACCGGCCGGTATGGTGGCGCCATGATCACCTGCGTCGTGCACTACACCATCAACCCCGCGCAGATCGAGGCGTTTGAACGCTTCGCCCGCGCGTGGATGCGCCTGGTGGCGACGCACGGTGGAGTGCACCACGGCTACTTCCTCCCCGCCGAGGGCGCCAGCGACCGAGCCGAGGCGCTGTTCAGCTTCGAGAGCCTGGCAGCGTACGAGCGTTACCGCGCGCGGTTCGGCAATGACCCGGAGTTCGTCGCGGCTGACAACATCCGCGACGAGTCGGGTTGTGTCGTGCGGTACGAGCGGACGTTCATGCGACCGCTCCTGCCGACTGATTGAGCGCGTACTCACCTCTGCCTCGGCCGGGGGTGGACACGCGAACCACCGTACGACCACGTCCCCGCCCGCAAGACCTCGCGGCCTGCGATCGCCATGTTGACAGGTCCAGCACGATGGCCTCATGGTTCGAGGATCCGACCTCGGGTGGTGGGGCAAGCACCCCTACGTCTACGTGGTGTTCACGACCACCGCCGCGACGGCGTGCTGGTCGACTCTGCTCGTGGCCGCGATCACGGTCCCGGAGGCCGCCATCGGCTTCGCAATGTGCAGTGGACTGTTCGGCGTACTCATGACGATCGCCGCTGTGTACGCCTGGCACTGGCTGCTCGTAGGCCGGCACCGCGACCGCCGTGCGAACGACAGGATGCGGTGGAAGTGGGACATGGCATTGCTGAGGGCCGGCCGAGCGTTTCTCTGGCTGATCTTCCTCGGGCTGCTGGTGGGGACCGCGGCCACGTTCTACGAAGGATGGCGGTTCGACCAGTATGGGGTGACGGCGGAAGCGGTCGTGACGAAGGTCGACGGTAGCGTCGCCACGGTCGCTGTCGCGGCCGGGGATGGCGATCGGTTGGGCGTGCTGGAGACCGACGGAGGCGGTCCGCAGTTGGCCGCCGGTGACCAGGTTCGAATCGTCTACGACCCTGACCCCGGCGCCGACGGCATCATCTTCGCCGATGAAGGGCCCTACGAGCAGGTGCTTCCGCTGGCGATCGGTACGGTGGTCGCGGGCGCGTTCGTCTTGGTGCCGTCCGCGCGTCGACGGCTCACCGTTTCCGCGCTCGAGCACTGGCGATCGTCCAATGGCCGTGTTCGCCCGCCGCGGTGAGCGCGGCCCTGTCGCCAACCGTGAGCGCCTCCGTGACGCGTCTTCCTGTCGATCGCGAGCGGGAACCGTGGCCGTCCCCATGTTCGGCGGGTGAGGTCGGTGTCTGGTGCCGGGATGCCGCGTGACCGAGGCATGGTCACCCCGATGCTCCCACTCGGTGGAAGGGGCGACCACGGCGGAAGGACGATCGTGCTCTGCCGTGGTCGCCGCTCGTCTGCCCCCAAGGGTGGTGTTCAGCGCATCTCGGGTTCATCGGGTGACAGCGAGCGCGCCTCGGGGTTGTGGCGACGGGCGAGGTGACTGATGCCGGTGATGGCGGCAGCGATCACCGTGACGAGGATTGCCAGTGGTAGCGGCTGACCGTCGAAGTGCTGCATCGCCGTGTTGGAGAGCAGCGGGTCGGGGATGAGCCACCCGGCAACGAAGCCGGTGAGTCCGACGCCGATGATGACGACGGTCCGGTGGCGGCGGACCGCGAAGGCGGCTCCGACAGCGACGGTGGCGGCGGTGAGGATCCCGATGACCGTCGGCACGGCGGCGGGAACGTAGACGCCGTGGCGTCCCCATTCTCCGGTGCCTTTCCAGGCGAGGATCCCGAGTGGGACGAGGGCCCACCAGAACAGGCGCGGCCGGGGCGCGGTCCACCGCTCGCGGGCGGCGATCGCCAGCAGGACAAGGATCAAGACCGGTGTGGCGTACGCGAAGAGCTGTTGACCGGGGTTGATTCCCATGTCGGCACCGCCGAGCACGTCGATGACGAACCAACCGACGATGACCGTCAGGAATATCGCTTGCAGGGTGAAGGCGGTCCGGTTTGCGCCGCCCAGCCAGGCGATCAGCGGTGCGAGGGGCAGCAGGCCGAGAACGACCATCTGCGGCCAGCTGGCGATGACGTCCGGCATGTCGGTGGCGAGGACGGCGCCGGTGAACAGGTCCAGGGTCTGACCGGCGGGCTGGGTGCTGGCCGCGACGAGCAGGGCACCGAGTCCGGTGGTGAGGGCCGCGGTGGTGACGGGCGTCGTGAGTCGCAGCCGGATCGCCAGGGCGATGATGTTCAGTGTCTCGTGCCGGCTCGGGTGCCGGCGGCCGTGGTCGAGATCGAGCAGCAGTCCGAGCAGTTCCTCGCCGCGGGCGGTGCGGTGCGTGGCTGGCAGGAGACGCAGCAGTCGTCGATATCGGCGCTCCAGGGGGCTCATGCCCGCGTTCATCCGATGGTCCCGAGGCGCGGGCCGTTGCGGGCGGCACGCTTGTTGAGGCGCTCCTCGGCGAGCCGGACCGCGGTGGCCATCCGCCGACTCTCAGCGCGGATGGCGTCTGCCCCCGTGTCGGTCAGTCTGTAGAAGCGGCGTAGCCGGCCCTTCTCCACCTCGTCGTGGTCGGGGGCGATGAGTCCCTGGGTGACGAGGCGGTCGAGGGCCCCGTAGAGGGTGCCAGCGCGTAACCGGATCCTGCCGTCGGTCATCTCGTCGACCTCTGTCACCACGCCGTAGCCGTGGCGAGGTTGATCGGCGAGGGCGGAGAGGATCAGGAACGTCTGCTCACTGATGTCCATGCACTATATATATCGTGCCACGATACATATAGCAACGATGTCGCGCGCTGGAGCACTCGACTGAATCCCGGGCGCTGACCGGGAACCACCTCGCGGCCGGCACCGTCGTAGAGATGTACGGTTTGTGTCCTTCCGTGCTGAAGGAACGATATGCGAGTAGTCGTCAGAGGGGTCGTCGTGGTGATGGCCCTGGCCGGACTGGCCGGATGTGCGGGCGCGACCACGGCGGCCGAAGCACCCCCCGATAGGCGGGAAGCGCCGCGGTCCGCTGCGGCAACCGGCACGCCGACAATCCGATCCGGATGGACCTCCTGCGCCGTCGCCGCCCCGTTAGCAGACGACGGACTCCCGCCCGACGCCCTCGCCCTGCCCCGCCCGGAACCGACTTCGCGGTGGCGGCCGCGGTCCATTGCCAGCTTGAGCCGAAGCGACGCGCCGACGGCCGGGCCGGGTGTCGCTCCCGTCCCCGGCGCGTCTGTGCGTGTACCAGGTGCCGGCGCAGCAGCTGGGGACGCCCCAGCCAGCCGGGACCTTCGAGTACGGATCACTCTTGCCACCGCAGCGGCGGGTGGCCATCGAACGGACGCTGGCGGTGCTGTCCCCGGCCAGGCAGTGCTCGGACTCCGCAGACCGCTTCGCCGTACTGCAGGACGCCACCATCACGGGCGACGTGGTCTACGTCGAACTCGACCACTGCCGACGGGTCCTGGCCACACCGCTGTACGGCCCCTGGATCGTGAGGTGCTGAGATGGATGCACTGAGCCTCATAACGGGCCTTCTTCCGCCGCCACCGATCCAGCGAACGAGAACCTGCCCCGGTGGACCGGCGCCGCGACGAGTGCCCACAACGCCGAGGCACTCAGGCAGAAATCCGCGGTCGACGAGGCCGTCGTCAGGTCGATCGGAGAGCCGGTCACCGCCGGCCTGGATGTTCTGCTCACCATCGGCCAGCGCTTCGTGGACGCGCCGGGCAGCATCCGGGACACCGCCACGCAGGTCGGCAACCACTCGAAGCCTCCCGGTGACGGTGGCCGGCGGCCGTCCGAGGATTGCGGCTGACGACCTGGCGGGTGAACCCGGCGGGCTCAGGTGAGGGCGGCGACCAGCAGCGCGAAGGCGCCGATGATGACGGCGACGCGGACGTAGTGGAAGCGGTCCCAGCGGTTCGTCTGCTGCCTCCAGTCGGCCGGCCGGTTCTCGGGTGTCCACGTCTTGGCCCGCTTGTTGATCGGGACGAGCAGCAGGATCGACATGATCACGCTGAGCATCAGCAGTGCGCCGGCGGTGACGACGAGGCCGGCGCCGTGGTGGTGCCATCCGGCGATCACCCAGACCGCGACGAGGACGAGCGAGGTGATGTACCAGACCGGCATCACGGCACCGAGCATCCGGCCCCCGTGGGCGCGGCCGAGTTGGCCGCTGTCCTGAGGGAGGGCGTTGAGGATCGGGTTGATGACGAAGGCGACGGAGAACTCCACCCCCACCATCACACCGACGACCACGGTGGTGATGACCTCGAGTGCGTCGAGCATGACGACCCTCCCTGCATCTAGCGCTGCTAGGTGAAGAGGCGAAGCTAGCACTGTCGTCGCTTGCATGTCTAGCGATGCTAGGATCTAGTCATGTCGGTACAGGAACGCAAGGAACGCGAGCGAGCGGAGCGTGAGCGCCTCATCGTGGCGACGGCGCGTGAACTCGCCGAGCAGCAGGGCTGGGACGCGGTCACCACCCGCCGGCTCGCCGAATGCATCGAATACAGCCAGCCCGTCCTCTACAGCCACTTCCGCGGCAAGCGCGAGATCATCGGCGCCGTCGCCCTCCAGGGCGCCACCGAGATGGCCGCCGCGGTGCGGGCCGCGACCGCCGCCGTGGACGGCCCGCACAGGCGGGTCACCGCCCTCGCGCACGCCTACCTTGACTTCGCCGCCCGCAACCCGGCGGTCTACGACGCCATCTTCGAGCTCGACGGCGGTCTCGCGTACGCGCAGGAGGACACTCCGGAACATCTCAAGGACGCTTTCGCCGCGCTACTGGAAAGCCTGGGCGAGGTCGCCGGGGACGGCGTCGCCCCAGGGCTGTTCACCGAGGTGTTCTGGGCGTCCCTGCACGGCCTGGCGACCCTGACCAGGACTGGACGGCTACTGCCGGAGGACACCGAGCCGAGGGTGGAGCTGCTGGTGGGCCGGCTCGCCATAATCTGACGCATCCCGCCAGGCACGCCACCCCCCAGAGTCAAGACCCCTGACGGGTCACCGCGCCAGACTCGTCGCGCAGCAGCGGCACCAGTTCGGCCGACCGGGTCACGCCGAGGCGACGAGTGCTCGGACCGCTTCGAGCCGAGCACGTGCCCGTAAATGCCGATCAGGCAGCGCCGCCTCTGCAACACCCAGATCACCGACCGCGGTCACGGCCGGCAGCGCCTCAGCCCGAACCAGCGCAGTACGGCTCACCAGTAACCCCCGCAACTGAGCCGGGCCCGTCGCGGCCTGAACGGCACCTCTGGCGCACTGGGCCCGGATCGGCAGGTCGTCGTCTTTCATCGCGGCCGTGATCAGCCGGCTCACACTCAACAGGCCTCCGGTCGTCGCGGCGCGGTACGCCTCCCGCCGGGTCCGACGATCCGGCGCTGCCAGCAACGGCTCCAAGCCGTCCAATGGCAGGTCCCGCAGGACACCTCCGACGCGCTCGGCCAGCCAGGCGCCCTGACCCCGACCGCGCAGGGCGAACGCCATCTCCCTGAGCTGAGTCAACGACCCCCGCGATGACGACAGCCAACCAGCCATCGTCACTGACCAGCCGGAGACTGCCGCCATCCACCACCGTCCGTCGCGGCACCGCCCGGCCCGTCCGTGGGTACGGCCGATCAGCTGCCGGCAGGGGTGCGCCTACACCAGCTCCCACCACCAGCAGCTCGAGCGACCGCACGGGCACGTATTTTCCCTCGGACTCAAGAACCCAGCCGCCCAGCGCGGCCGGACGAATTGCGGCAGACCGAGCGATCGGGGTGGGCTCAGATCCAATCAGGAATCGAGAAGCGGCCGGGTGTCGTCGGCCTTAACCTTCCCCAAGACGGCTGGCATCTCGCCGAGCCCTGAGCGCCGAGAGGCAGACCGAAATGCCGGCGAAGAACGGTACGACCGAGTCCAACGGCTTCAGCTCCGAAGAGCGTGCCGCGATGAAGGAGCGCGCCGCCGAGCTGCGTGCCGAGGGAAAGAAGGGCGCCAAGAAGGCCGACGGGCTGCAAGCGGTCCTGGACAGCATCGCGAAGATGACACCCGATGATCGTGTGCTCGCGGAGCGCGTGCATGTGACGGTGACCGCCAACGCTCCTGAACTGTCGCCCAGGACCTGGTACGGGATGCCCGCCTACGCGAACGCGGAGGACAAGATCCTCGTCGCCTTCAAGAATTCGGGGAAGTTCAACTCCCGCTATTCGACCCTGGAGTTCCAGGACGCCGCGAACCTTGATGATGGCGACATGTGGCCGGTGTCGTACGCGCTCCAGAAGTGGAGCCCGATCGTAGAGCAGAAGGTCATCGAGCTGGTGAAGACCGCGGTCTCCTGAACGTTCCGGCGGTGTCACGCCCAGATGCTGTCGCGCACCGTCCTGGGCAGTTTCGAGTCGGTGAACCCGATCCGGTGTTTCGCTCCGCCGCCGGACGTACGCACCACGGTCGAGCACGATATGGACGAATTTCCCGCCATGCTCGCTGGCGAACGTCCACAGCTTCTCGGCCTCAGAAGCCAGAGCCGTAATGTGGATCTCGAAGTCCCCCGACACCTCGGGCAACTCGCTTCCTCGCTCTGGTCCAGGCGATCGAGGTGACCCGACGTGGTGTCGACGGCATCCCTGACACGGTGTCGGGGGTTGGTCGTAAGTTCTGCAGCCGTGAGCGCCCTCCAGACGTACCGCTATCTTCAGCCGTCCACATTGCGCCGGGGTGACCTGGCGCTGCAGACCAGCGGCGGACCCGCCACCAACCCGCGGTTCTTCTCCGGTTTTCTGACGACTCCGCAGGCGGCGGCCGCCGGGCTACTGGCGGTCGCCGAAGTCGCCCGGACCCGGTATCACCAGCCGGTCGATCCGGCGAGCCTCGATCCCGTGGTCACCGGCAGCCGGGACCGGATGCGCTTCGAGTCGTTCTCCGGATGCTGCGGGGTGTACGCGCGGCTGGACGTCGTGCCGGCCGGGTTCGACGGCGACATCGTCGAGCACGGCACCACCAACGTCGACGTGAACGCGCCGCTGCGGGAGGCGCTGGCCCGGGTGAGCGGCATGGACCCGCTGCACCTGTCGGTGGGGCCGGACGACCTGACCGTGTCCACTCTCGATGCCGAGGTGGTGGAGAAGAAGGTGCCGCTGCCCGGACGTTGGCTGCGGGGTTTCGCCGAGGTCCATCTGCTCGCCGCGGCCATGGAGCCGCGGGCGGAGATCCCGGCGGCGGAGGCGGCCACCTTCCTGCGCCGGCTGCCGGCGGGCAACGACCGGTCGGTGCTCTGGGTGGTGCCGGCCGGGCGCTCGCTGCGGCTGACCTCGCGCCCGGTGTCCGGCGCGGTGTGCCTGGCTGGCGCCGGACGGCTCGCCACGCTGCGTGGGCTGCTCCGCTACGCGAAGACCCTGCGGGTGTACGGGCCACCGGCGGCGCCCGGGTCGCCGCCGCTGCCGAGTGTGTGGGAGCTCGACACCGGGGCGCTGCGGCTGTCGCTGACCCTGTCGCCGGAGTCCTACCGGGGTTTCTCCGGCGAGGGCGGCGCGCTGACCGCGCTAGCCACGGACGACGTCGCCGACGACGCCGCGCTGGTCGCCGCGCTGCTGTCCTGGGACCCGACGATCGATGTCCACGCGTTGGCCGCCTCGGCGGGGATCTCGGCGGACCGGGTCCGGGCGGCGCTGGCCCAGCTGGGCACCGCCGGCCGGGTCGGCTTCGACGTGGCCGAGGCGGGCTACTTCCACCGAGTGCTGCCGTACGACGCCGGCCGGGCCGAGCGGGACAATCCCCGGCTGGTCGGGGCGCGGGCACTGGTCGAGGCGGGCGCGGTCACCCTCGACGGCGAGGCGGCGACCGTACGCCACGGCGACGAGGTCTACCGGGTCCGCCGCCGGACGGACGGCTCGTACACCTGCTCCTGCCCCTGGTGGGCGCGGCACCGCGGTCAGCGCGGGCCCTGCAAGCACGCGCTCGCCACGACGATGGTGGGCGCTCCGGTGGAGGTCGGGGCGTGATCGATCCGTTCGAGTTCCTGGTCAGAGGTGACATCGGTGCGGCCGTACAGGCGGTCACCGGCCTCGACGAGCAGGAGCGGCGGTCGTTCGCCGACGGGCTGGTGGCCCACGTGCGCCGGCGGCGCGACACCTGGTGGTGGAACAACGAGGCGACGGCCCTGGCGGTGGCCGCGGTCGGGTGCCTGCCCACCGCCGCCGCGGCGGCCGAGGTGCTCGGTCGGCGGAACGTGTCGCTGCGGGGCGCCGACGCCGGGCTGGTGGTCCAGGTCGCACGGACGCGCGGGGTGCCCTGGCTGGCCGAGCTGGCGTACCGGCTGGTGGACCGGCTCCGCCGAGACGACCCGATGGACGGCTGGGGTTTCGTCGCCGAGCTGGTTACCGCCGAGAAGGCGGCGACACCCAACGGTGACCAGTTCGTCGAGGGGTGGCTCGCCCTGATGGCGTGGCCGCCGGAGTGGCAGCGACCGGTCCCGCTGGTGGACCGGCTCCGGGCGGACGTGTTTCTCGACGCCCTGGTGCCGCGACTGTTCGAGGTGGACGGCGCCGGGACGCGGATGTCCTTCGACGAGTTGATGACCGACGAGAAGCTCGCCCTGCCGCGCGCGCTGGCGCGACTGGCCGGCGAGGGCCGCCTGGACCGGACGATGCTGCTCGACGGCTGCGTGAGCCGGCTGTTACGCGGCGACCGGCCGGCCGCGTTGCGCGCGTTCGTCACTCTGCACGCCCTGCTGGAGCCCACCGCCAGCGAGGTCGACCGGCATCGCGGAGACTACCTGCGCCTGCTCGCCGACTCCCCCGGGTCCGTGGCGTCGATGGCGCAGAAGACGCTGCGGGCGCTCGACGGCGTGGAGGTCGAAGGGCTGCTCGACGCGTCGCGGGCCGTCCTCGTCCGGCCCGACAAGGCGCTGGTCCGCGCCCAGCTCGGTTGGCTGGACCAGCTCGCCCGCCGGCACCCCGACCGGGCGGCGGAGATCGCCGAGGTCATCGCGACAGCGGTTGACCACCCGGCGGCGGACGTCCGCGACCGGGCCGACACGCTCGCGGCCCGACACGGGCACGTGGTGGCCCCGCGTTTCGCGGTCGGCGCGGCGGGCGACGACCTGCCGCCACCGGCCGGCCCGCTGCCCGCGCCCCCGGCCATCACCGACCCGGACGAGCTGGCGGAGGAGGCCGCCTCCCTGCTCGGCGGCCCGATGACGGCCTCCGGTCTGGAACGGGTCCTCGACGCAGTGGTCCGGGTCGCCGGTGGCGACCGGGCCCGGCTGAAAGACGCCCTGATTCCGGTGCTGCGGCGGCACCGCGCCGGCGCGGAGGAGCACCCGTGGGATCCGTACTCCCTGTGCGGTCTCCTCGGCGGGGTGCTGCACGCGGCGGCCGACCCGGTCGAGGGAGGCGTACGGCGGGGACGGTGGGCCGCGATGCTGGCGGCGTTGCGGCGCCGCACACCGGGCGGACCGTCCCTCGATCCACGGGTACCCCCGCCGCACCGGCTGCTACGCGCCCGGCTGGCCGAGATCGGTGACCGCGTCGGCCCGCCCCAGCACCCCGGCCTGCTCGCGGCTCCGACCACGGCAAACGGCACCATCGACCCCGAGGTCCTGTACGACCGTCTGACCCGGCTCGGCCAGCGCGGCGCCTGGGAGGTGGACCTGACGCAGGCCCTGCTGCGGCTGCCCGCGCGGGTCGACGAGCCCCTCGCGGCCAGGGCGGCGGCGCTCGGCACGCCCGCCGGTGACCGGCTCGCCGGATGGCTGCGCGCCGGCGGCCTACCGACCCCGGACCAGCGAGTGGTCACGCTGCCCCGCCGAGAGCGCCGGCGGGGCTACGACTGGGCGCACGAGCACCTGCCCCGGCAGCGGACGCACGTGCTCGTCAGCCCACCGGAGGGCGTCGACGACCCGTTCGGCCTGCTCACCGTGCCGGCCGGATCCGTGGACAGCTACGTCGGCGGCGCGGCTCTGCTCTGGCCGGCGGTGCTGCCCGGCTACCGGGGGCTGGTCGCGGCGTACGCGCTGCCCGACATCGCCAGCGGCGCCGACCAGGACCTGTCCGGCAGCGCCGCGATCCTGCCGCTGCTCGCCGAGTGCGGCGGCGACGGCGGTCCCGCCGTCGACCTCGCCCTCGCGTACGGACTGGGTGCCCGGCACGAGTCCGACCGGGTCGCCGCCGTTGACGCCCTGCTGATGCTGGCCGCCGCCGGCGACCTGGACGCTCCCACGGTCGGGGCCCACCTCGGTGCCCTCGCCGCCGTCGGTGACCTCACGTTGACCCGTACCCTGCAACCGCTGCGCGACGCGGCCGCCGCTGGTGCCCCGCTCAGCATCTGGCGCCTGCTCGCCGCCGCGTTGCCCGCACTGCTCGCGGCGCCGAAGGCCGCGCGCGGCACCCCGGACCTGTTAACCCTGGCGGCAGAGACAGCGGGCGCGACCGGCGCCCGGATCGACGTGCCCGGACTGGCCGAGGTCGCCGCGCGCGGCGGGTCGAACCGGCTGGTCACCGAGGCACGGCGCCTGGCCGCCGCACTCGACAGGTGATTCTTGTGGCGAAGCGTGGAGGGAAGTCGACGCTATGGATGACGTGAACGCGCCGGGCCGTCCGGCTCGGCCGCCCGCCGGAGCACCGGTCACCACCCCCGTGGCGGTGCCGTCGGCGTGGGCATGAGGACGACCACCGCATTGATCATCGATTTTCTGAGGGGCAACCGAAGATCGTGCGGTGGCCCTGGGTCAGGCCACGACGACAAACGACTAGAGATCAACCAACCCGAGGTGGTCCATTTTCAGCCGGACCACGGCGGTCAGGGTAGGGATGGGGTTCGTGTCGGGAAGGCCACGAACCATCACCCCCACAACCGGCGATGCACTCCCACGTAGGCAGGAGCTGAAACAGCGTAGGGTCGGCGTGCGGTGAGGACCGCGCACGCCGCGCGGGTCCTCCGTCACCTGCACGCCGCGATTAAGCGAGTAACACGCTGCACGTTCACCTACCTGCTCCAGGAGGTTCGATCATGTCCAAGGACTCGACGACCAAGGCGAACGTCAAGAAAAAGGGTAAGACGATCAAGGAGAAGCAGACTGCGAAGCGCCTGAAGCGCGACGAGCAGAGCGGGCGTTCCTCAAACATCGTGTCCACCGGGCGCTGACGCCGGCAGCATCGCTCAGTTGTCCGAGTGCGGCGATGAGGGTGGGGGCTGACGACCGTCGGATCCCCACCTGCTCGCTGCGGCCGTAGAGCTGCGACGGTGCCCTCGTGGGTGAGGTGGTCGGGCACGGCAATCGCGAGCCGATTGTCGTCGGGGCCTACCGGTGATTCGCGTCTTGGGACGATCACGAGCTCGCCGACCCGAACGCTTCGGCACGCGACGAAGGGTCGAATCTCTGGTGGGGACCCGATGGCTTTGGACCCTCACGCCGGAGATGACCATCAGAGGCGAGTAGCGGTTCGGACGAGATCGGCTACGGCCCGGGAGCGGCTGCGTGGTGGCCAGGCCATGACGGTGGTGATGCGGGGGGCGTCGATGACCGGGATGGCGACGACGTCCTCACCCAGTTGTGCTCGACAGGAATCGGGGGCGATCATCATCGTCCTGTCGAGTGCGATGAGTTGTAGGAGTTGCGCGTGGTTCTGGACCTCCGGTCCGGGACCCTCGATGTAGGTACCGTCCGGCCGAGGCCAGCGAGGCTGCGGCAGGTCGGTGCGATCGATCGTCTCGGCTACGTTCAGGTGCGTACGGGTGGCGAGGGGATGCCCGGCCGGGAGGACGGCCACCTGACCTTCGGTGATCAGTTCCTCGGTGTCGAAGCCCGTTGTCTCGTCGATGGGCGGGTGCAGGATTGCCACGTCGGCGTGACCACTTCGAAGCAGGCGAGTCTGCTCTCCTGAATCGCACAGCAGGACGTCGACGTGGATCGATCCTGGCTCGGCGGCGTAGGCGCGCAGCAGCTTGGCGAGCAGTTCGCTGGAGGCGCCGGCTTTGATCGCCAGGACGACGCTGGGCTGACCGAGTGCGGCGAGGGAGGCGCGTCGGGCGCGTTGTTCGGCGGCCTCCAAAGCTTCCAGCGCTGCTCGCCCCTCGTGCAGGAGCACCGCGCCGGCCTCGGTGAGAGAGATCGGCCGGCTGTTGCGCTGCAGCAGTGCCGCGCCCAGGCGTCGTTCGAGCTGCATGATCGTTCTGGACAGTGGCGGCTGAGCGATTCCCAGGCGCTGCGCGGCCCGGCCGAAGTGCAATTCTTCGGCGACGGCGATGAAGTAGCGCAATTCCCGACTGTCCACGCTACTCAGCGTACGGTCGTCTTCGCCGCCACAGCATACCTTCTGGGTATCGCGCATGACCTAGCCGGTCTTGCAGGCCGAGAGGCGGGCCACGCACGATCGGAACATGACGGAAACCAAGATCGCCCTGGTCACAGGGGCCAACAAGGGCATTGGGTACGAGATCGCGGCGGGCCTCGGTGCGCTCGGCTGGAGCGTCGGTGTCGGGGCCCGCGACCAGGTGCGGCGCGAGGAGGCAGTGACCCGGTTGCGTGCCGCCGGCGTCGATGCTTTCGGTGTGGCGCTGGATGTCGCGGATGACCGTAGTGTCGCCGAAGCCGCTGAGTTCATCGCCGGCCGTACTGGGCGTCTGGACGCCCTGGTCAACAATGCCGGCATCACCGGCGGTGGGCCGCAACAGCCGAGTTCCGTCGACCCGCAGATCATCCGTACGGTGGTGGAGACCAACGTGATCGGGGTCATCCGCGTCACCAATGCGATGCTGCCGTTGCTGCGCCATTCGGCTTCGCCGCGGATCGTCAACATGTCCAGCAGCGTCGGCTCTTTGACGCGGCAGTCCGGCCCTGGCGGCGAGACCACCACGGGTCCGGTCGCGGTGGCCTACGCCCCTTCGAAGACGTTTCTGAACGCGGTGACCCTTCAGTACGCCCAGGAACTGGCGGACACGAACATCCTGATCAACCTCGCCTGTCCGGGTTTCGTCGCCACCGACCTGAACGGTTTCCGCGGCGTGCGTACTGCGGCTGAAGGGGCAGCGACTGCCATTCGGCTGGCGACGTTGCCCGACGGTGGTCCCACCGGCGGCTTCTTCGAGGACGCCGGGGTCGTGCCCTGGTGACGGAGCCCCGCCCGTTGCGATTCCACCCGTACTACTCGCATGCAATGAGAAGGAAGCTGCCATGAACATCGCCGTTCTCGGCACCGGAAAGGTCGGGTCCGCCCTCGGGGCGCGCTTGGCCATCTCGGGCCATCACGTCGTCTACGGATCACGAAATCCCGCCGAAGCCTCCGGCGCGCTCAGCCAGCGCGAGGCCGTAGCGTCCGCCGATGTGGTCATCACCGCCATTCCCGGCTCGGCTGTGGTCAGCACGCTGGAGGAGATCGGCGAGGACGTCCTCGGCAACAGGATCGTGCTGGACCCGTCGGCTGCGCTGACCCCGCAGCTGACGATGGCCTCCTACGGCGACAGTGTCGCCCGCCAGGTCCAGGCGCGCTTTCCCCGTGCCCGTGTCGTCAAGGCGCTCAACACGATGAACTTCACGATCATGGTGGAGCCAAGGTCATCGCTGTCGCAGGCCACGGTCTTCGTGAGCGGCGACGACCAGGCGGCCAAGCGTGCGGTCCGCGGTCTGCTGACCGATCTGGGGTGGCCCCAGGACTGGATCCTGGATCTGGGCGACATTGGCACCGCGCTGGCCACCGAGCACGCCGCACCTCTGTTCTTCGCTACCGCCATGGCGTTGAAGACGCCGACGTTCAACATCTCCGTCTCCCGGTGACGCCAGGGCCGAGAAACAGCAGTCGCTGCCAGGCAGTACCGGCTTCACTGCCGCCTCCACGGTCGATGACATCCTCACCGGAATCGACCTCTCCGGCCGGAACGTCGTTGTCACCGCCGGCCACACCGGCCTCGGGGCGGTGGTGACGCGCGCTCTGGCCGCAGCGGGTGCGTCGGTGACCGTCGGCGCTCGCGACCCTCAGCGCGCCGCGGAGGTGGGGTGATGTGAACGACTGATCGACGGATCCGGAAACCCCATCATCGACCCGGCGGTGGGAAAGAAGACACCGCAGCAGGGTGCTCTCGACGACGAACAACACCGAAACAGGAGAACATCTGTGAGCACGCCATTCACCGCATCCACCGGCCTACCTGTCAATGCGGCCAAGCCCGTCATCACCTTCAGCCCCGTGACGCTGCCGGTGCCGGGACGCCCGGTTCCGCTGGAAATCAAGGTCTCCGCACCCGCCACCGGTGGGGACCTGCCCGTCATCCTGTTCTCCCACGGGCACGGGCGGTCGAACTTCCTGTCCTCCCTGCACGGCTACGGCCCCCTTGTCGATTTCTGGGCCGCGCACGGCTTCGTCGTCCTGCAGCCCACGCATCTCGACTCCAGCGGGCTGGGCCTTCGCGACAACGGCACCGAGGGCGCACCGCTGTTCTGGCGATCGCGCGTCGAGGACATGCACGTCCTCCTCGACCACGCGAACGAGATCGAACAGGTCGTGCCGGGCCTTTCCGGACGTGTGAACTGGACCAGGATCGCCGCCGTCGGACACTCCCTCGGTGGCCACACCGTCAGCATGCTCGCCGGGATGACGGTGACCAGCCGTGAGGGCGGCACGGTCCTCGACCGGCGCGACGAGCGCATCACCGCAAGCGTGATCATGGCCGGCCCCGGCACCGGAGAGGACCTGGCCGGCTTCGCGGCGGAACATTACCCGGACCTCGCTGGCACACGCTTCGACACCATGACCGGACAGGCCCTCGTCGTGGTCGGCGAGAAGGACCACAACCCCATGTTCACCGACCGGGAGGACTGGCGCGCGGACCCGTATCACCGCAGTCCCGGCGAGAACAAGACGCTGCTCACCGTACGCGAGGGCGAGCACATGCTCGGTGGCGTCTCCGGGTACGACGCCGCCGAGACGACCGACGAGAACCCCGAGCGTGTCGCAGCGGTACGCGCACTGATCTGGGCCTACCTTCGCAGCGCCCTCATCCCCGGCGACCCGACCTGGACCGAAGCCGCAGAAGCGTTGGACGCGAGGGACAATCCCTGGGGACGGATCGACTCGAAGCCCGGACGGTGAGGGTCTCACCGCGACCAACAGCGAGCGGTGCGGAACCCACGGTCAGGACACCGCGCTGCGAGGCTTGGAACCGGTCCTCGTCGATGGAACGGTGGGGGCAGACACCTCGGTGGGTAACCTGTCGGGTGCCTGCCCCCGCGCGTCGTTCAGCCCCGGCGCCACTTCTGGTTGGCACCACCGCCGCAGGTCCACAACTGCAGGACGGCGTCGTTGTTCGGGTTCCAGTCCTTGATGTCCACGCACTTGTTGGCCTGCGGATTGACGAGGTCGCCGGCGCCGCTGAGGACGAACTGCTGGGCGGCATTGCCGGAGCAGTTGGCGATTTGGATAGCGGCACCGTCGGCAGTGGAACCCCAGGCGACGTCCATGCACTTGTTGTTCTCGGTCCGCAAGGTGCCGTTGACGAATTCCCAGCGCTGGTTGGTGCCGCCGGTGCAGTTCCAGACAATCAGGCGTTGACCGTCGTTGAAGTTCCAGTTCGGCACGTCGATGCACTTGTTGTGCCAGTTGCTGATGATGGCCGAGCCGGTGGCCGGGGGCGGCGTGGGGGGCGGCGGACTGCCACCGGTGAACGGCGAGAGGATGATCGCCGCCGAGCGGGGGTCTCCGTGGTGCACCAGCGACTCGAAGCCGCCGACATCGTCATAGGCGAAGCCGTACGCCTTGCCGTC
The DNA here is from genome assembly GCF_046549295.1 of Micromonospora sp. 067-2. NCBI lineage: Bacteria > Bacillati > Actinomycetota > Actinomycetes > Micromonosporales > Micromonosporaceae > Micromonospora > Micromonospora sp. 067-2. The sequence continues at coordinate 317,228 of NZ_JAJPWB010000007.1, forward strand.
GGCCATGTTGGCGTGGACGATCCGCGAGTAGTGATTGGGCGCACTGTTGCGGTAGAACTGGTTCGCATCCAGCACCGGTTCCTGGGTCGAGGTGCCCAGGGTGCCCCGGTTCAGCGCGGTGCAGAGCGTCCGTTTGATCTCCGGCTCGATGAACGGCGGCGTGTTCGGAGCGTTGAATACTCCGTCGCAGCCCCAGACGTTGGCCGTGCTGGGCTTGGCGACCGTGGCGACCTGGGCACCGGTGGAGTCGGTGAAGTTCATGGTGTTGCCGTTGACGCGGCCGAAGAACCGGCGGTTCGGCTCGTTGACCCTGGGCACCACGGTGAGCGTACGGCCGGTGTAGGCGTTCCACGCCGAGGTGATGTACCCGTCCAGGTAGTTCGGGCTCATCAGGCCGGCGTCCATCGCCTTGCCGGGCGCGAGAACCCGCAGGACGGTGCCGTCGGAGCGGGTGTACACGGAGCGGGCGAATTCCGGGATCGCCCGGATCTGGCTGATCACATTCTCCCGGCCGTTCGCGACCGGGTCTCCGGTGCGGATCGTTCGTCCGTCGGCTCCGGTGACGCTCACGGCGTGCGGGATGGCGAACATGTCCACCTGGGAGCTGTTGAGCCACAGGCCGGAGTCGTTGTAGGTGAACTCGGACCAGTCGAACAGGATGTCACGGTTCGGGTCACCGCCGGCCCACGGCGCGGGTTGGACGAGCCCGCTGGGGCTGAGGCGGAAGTCCAGCTTCCGGCCGAACGAGAAGTACATCCGAGCCGAGATGAACCGCGGAAAGAGTACGGTGACGCTGCTCCCGTTGCCGGGACCGGGGATCGCGACGTCCGGGGCGGGGGTCGGTGGCAGGCCGCCAGCAGGCCAGGCCGAGAATTGTCCAGCCGCGTTGACGTAGCCGAGCCGCCCGCCCGGGCGGATGTCCTGTCCGAGGATGTAGAGGAACACCGCCTCGCCGCGGCCGGAGTTGTTCGTGACGGTGACGGGTAGTAGATCGGGCCCGACCGCCTGAACCGGCTGCGGCATGACGACGACAATCGACACGGCGGTGACGAGGACCGCCACGACGGCGCCGAGGGCCAGCCTGAGGCGGCCTAGCATCGACAATCTCCTGTTCACCCGAACCTCCTGAATCGGCCTGGCCTGGCACGACGTCGGCCAGGAGAATGAGAGAGCGCTCTCACAGAGTCATGGCCATCGATGCAAATGTCAACAACAATCGTAAGTTTTGTTACCTGTTGCCTGTTGCCCGATCGCGAGCCGCAGGCCGTGGTTGGCGGGGTTGCCCGCTGGACGGCACTACCGCCAACGGTCGAGTCCGGGCTCATTGGCCCTGCTTTCGCGCGACGATCAACGAGGGCAAGGGGTCTGAGCAGGTAGAACTCGCACGGACAGCGCCAACATGGCCATAAGGCATGCCACCGTCGCGCGCGGGTAGATGCGGGCATGCCACGGCCACCTCACCGATCCAGCGAACGACAGACCGACCGCGATGATCCACACGGGGCGCGGGCACGGTCGTTGCTCCGGGACTGGGAGGCACGCGGCAGGACGACAAGACGGACACACCGCCGACAGATCACGCTGTACCTCATCGTGGCGATGCAGGCCGGGCTAGCCGCAGGTCTGGCATGGGCGCTGGCTCGACAGCTCGCCGTGAGCGCCAACCCGGTCTTCGCCCCGATCTCCGCCGTGGCGACCATCGCCGCCGCGGTCGGACAGCGACTACGCCGGACTGTTCAACTCATCGCGGGTGTGGCCCTGGGCGTTGGCATCGGCGACGCGCTGATCGCGCTGATGGGCCGAGGCGCCGCCCAGCTCGGATTGATCGTCATCGCGACGATTCTGCTGGGCATCGCGCTCACTGGCCGCAGCGGCGTCATCCCCCAAGCTGGCGGCACCGCCGTGCTGGTGTCCACCGTCGCCCCGCAGGCCCCGCGCGTCGACGGTCCTCAGATCGCCAACGCCGTCATCGGAGGTCTGATAGCCCTTGTCGTGGTCATCGTCGTGTTGCCGCTGAACCCCCTGAGGACAGTGGAACGCGCCGCCAGACCCCTACTGGAGACACTGTCCCGACAGTTGGCGGCGGCCAGCAGAGCCATCGAAACCCGGGACGCCGCCGGTGCCCTACGCGCCCTCGATCAGTTCCGAGCGATGGGCAGTCAGGTCAATGACTTCACCGATGCGCTGCAGGGCGCCGCGGAGGTCACTCATTACTCGCCGCAGCGACGGCATCGACGCAACTCTCTACAGCAGTATCAGCAGACGGCCGACCACGCGCCGCGGGTCGTCAATGCTGCTTCCGGCCTGGTACGGCGAGCAGCCACCGCGATCAACGACCAAGAGCCGCTGCCGTCGACCCTCGCCGACGCCGTGGCCGAACTCGGCCAGGCCGTCCAGGAGTTGCACCGCAGTTGCTCTTACGGGCGACACCCCGATCAAGCCCGCCATCGCAGCCTCAAGGCGGTCTCGCAAGCCGCGAAGGCGGGTGCTGACGGTTTGCGCCTTTCGGGCACGGTCGTGCTGGCCCAGGTGCGAACTGCTGCCGCGGAGCTACTGCAGGCGACCGGCCTGTCGCGGCGGGACGCCAACCGGCTGGTGCGCCAAGCCGCACACCTCGGCGCCAGCACCGCACCATGAGCACGAGGCCGGTGCCGGTCGGGTGCGCGAGGACGAGTGGCCTGCCAACACAGCTGTGTGAGTCTCTGCTACCTGCTCATCGCCACGCGTCGGCCGCGCGGCGCACGTAGTCCTCGAAGGGAGCCGGATCTCGACTGAGCACGCGCCGCACGCCGTCGGTGGTCACGGCCTCGCTGCCGGTGCGGATCGCGCTGAGCGCCGCGATCCCGACGGCGATCGCGTGATCATCGAGCCCATCAGCCCGCAACCGGTCACGGTAGGCATCCTCGGTGACGGGGACGTACTCAACGTGCCGACCCGACTGCGCGGAGATCAGCGCCACGGCCTCCCCGAGCGAGACGGCTCGAGGGCCGCTGAGCTCGATCGCCTCGCCGTCGTGACCGCCGTCGACGAGCAGCGTCGCGACGACGTCCGCGATGTCCTCGGCGTCGATCCAGGCGGCCGCACCCGCACCGACCGGAAGTTCGAGCCGCCCCGCGCGCACGGAACCGAGGAACTCGCCCTCGTCGAAGTTCTGCATGAACCAGCCAGGCCGCACGATCGTCCAGGCGGCGCCGCTCGTCATCACGCCGGTCTCACCCTCGACGATCTGCGGCGCGAGTACGTTCTGATCGTCAAAGTAGCCTGGCGTCGTCACGCCGCGGGCGGAGAGCAGCACGATCCGCCGGACACCGGCCCTCGTGGCCCGTTTCGCGAAGGCGGCCGCGGCCCGGCTGCCCTCAGCCGGGGCCAGATAGAGGGCCTGCACCCCGTCGAGCACCGCGTCCCAACTGCCCTCGTCCGTCCAGTCCAGGGCAGGGTCTGTCGAGCGGGACACGCTGCGCACCGCAGCTCCTCGTGTGCGCAGCCGCTCAGCGACTCTCTTGCCCGTCTTGCCCGTGCCGCCGGTAACGAGGAAGAGTCCACCCATTTGCCCGACGCTAGTGCGAGATGCCCCCGGCGGCAAGCGGGTTGTCTGGAAGGACACCGCTCACGAAGAAGTCATCGCCGACGCGACGGTTGGGCAGGCCCGAACACGCTTGCAACGGTGTGGCGGAAGCGACCTGACATCCGCGTCAGTTGCCGTCCGCGCGCCGGTGGGACGACGAGCGGTCACCATGGGTGTCCGGCCTGGCCAGCCCCCTCACCTCATTGCCCAACCTCCCCCGTCACGGAGGGCTGCCACATCAGGCCCAGATGTACTCCTCGGCGATCGCACCCTCGCGCCACCTGGCGACGGTGACCATGCGGCTGCCGTCTTCCAGCTCGCCGACGACACAGGTCCACTCCCCCGAGCCGAAGGCGATCGGGTGGGCGGTGATTCGCGGCGGCGTGCCGCCCGCTGACTCGACGTAGGCCTTCATGGCGTCGATGTGCTGCTCGATCCCGCGCGTCGGTGCCTGGCCATGCCAGTCGGCCAACACGTCGTCGGTGTGGTGGTGGGCGAAGACCCCGTTCCAATCGGCGTTGTTCCACCCCACGAAATCAAGATCATCCATGCTCTTCAGGTTGGATTTGACCGGATCGTGTCCCATGAATGTTTACCCTCCCAGTCGTTCTTCCATTTGTCGGACGTGACCCGCGACGGCGCCGGGCCAGTGCCTACCGTGGTGACAGGGCGACCACCTGTGCCTCGGTTCAGATGTTGGAGCCGTCTGGCGGCAGATCAGTAGGCGACTGCGGTGAGCCGCCTACGTCCTCGGTTTCCGGACAGGTCATTCCGATGGTGTAGGCCGTCATCGACAACGATCCGTAGGCGAGACCGTCGACAAGGACCTCGACGTCCCCTGCGCCCGCGACTGAGGCAAGGCCAGCGAGGTAGAGGGCAGGGATGAAATGGTCAGGTGTCGGTACCGCATGCCGGAAGTCACGGTGAGCGTCAAGGGTCGCGAGTTCGGCGGGGTTGGTCGTCATGCCGTGCCTGGCGGCCTCGTCGAAGCGTCGCGCCCAGTCGTAGCCGTCGTCGGTGAGCTTCCAGTTCATCGCGCTCAGGTTGTGCACGATGTTCCCACTGGCCACGACGAGGACCCCGCGTCGCCGCAGGGCGGCGAGTTTTGCGCCGAGTTGAAGGTGGTAGTCCAGAGGCTTGTCGGCGTTGATACTCAGCTGTACGACCGGGATCGAGGCATCTGGGAACGCGTGGACCAGAACCGACCACGTTCCATGATCGATGCCCCAGCTGTCGACATCAGCGCCGACCCAGGTGGGATGGACGACGTCACTGATCTCTTCGGCCAGCTCGGGCAGTCCGGGGGCGGGGTACCGCACCTCGAACAGCGCCGGTGGGAATCCGTAGAAGTCGTGGATGGTCCGCGGCCTTGGCATCGCGGTGACGGCGGTGGCGTTGATGTACCAGTGCGCGCTGACTACCAGGATGGCTCGAGGACGGGGTACCGCAGCGCCGAACGCTTTCCACGCCGCGGTGTACCGGTTGACCTCGAGGGCGTTCATGGGGTTGCCGTGCCCGATGAAAGCCGCAGGCATCTCCGCAGCCGATGCGTTGAGGGAATCCACGTAGACGTTCCGCCTTCCCCGATCGCCCGAAAGCCGGACACTCGGCCATCCTCAGGCCCTGCGACCCCGCACATCACCAGCGTAGTGCTCGGTCGGTCGTCAACTACCGAACTTGACTCATCTCGTGACACGCGGACCTCATGCACACCCGAGCACGTACGCGCCGGTTGGGAAGTGTGTTGAGCGACTGCGGCCCCCTCTCCTCAGATTCGCGACGTACGCCTCAAGCGGCGCAGCCGCCTGGTTGACTTCCTTCTGTCCGGCGGTGGCGACGGCACGGGGTCTGCCTCCTCTCAGCCGGGGGCCGCCCTCACTCGATGCCAACGGCTTTGCCGGGAATGGGCGAAGGATCGGCTGCTAGCGTGACGGGCGTCGTTTGGCACGCGACGGTCCGCACCGGGTTCGTCGTCACCACAGGCCTCCACAGTCGACTCGAGAGCAGCCGATCATGAACGATGCTATGCAGCGACAGCGCCGGGGCAACCGGATCGCGATGACGGCGGAGGACATCGACACATTCCTTGCCGAGCAGCGGGTCTGCCGCCTGGCCACGATCGGGCTCGACGGGCCGCATGTGACGCCATTGTGGTTCTGCTGGCACCACTCCGACCTCTGGCTGTACTCGATCGCTCGCAGCCAACGCTTCAGCGACGTTCGGCGGGATCCTCGCGTCAGCGCCGTCGTCGACGACGGGCACGACTACCTCGACCTGCGCGGCGTGGAGATCACCGGCATCGTGGAGACGGTCGGCGAGGTGCCGAGAGTGGGCGAGCCCAACGAGCAGCTTCCCGACGTCGAGGCGACGTTCGCCGAGAAGTACTTCGGTATGCGGGACCTGCCCTACGACGGCAAGCACGCCTGGCTGAGGCTACGACCAACGAAGATCACGAGCTGGGACTTCCGCAAGCTGGCAGGTGGGTGACACCGTACGATCGCCGCGCTTTCGGCCCGCACCGAGTCTCGGGAGACAGGTATCGATCCCGGCGGCCCACCGGTCGACGAGTTCGTCCTGCCAAAACGCGTCCGACGACCACCCGCTTCGTCGCGGAGAACCGCGCGAACGAGATCTCGTGCGACCCTGCCCGCTGACCGTCCACCGACCGCAGTAAGCAGCAGAAGCCCACGGCGGAATCAGCAGGTACACGTCGCGAGTCCGCGAGCCGTGGATCCAGGGGTGCGCCCATCTCGGCCTCAGCCTGGGGATCCGCCCGTCCCGACAGCGCCTCGACCAGACGCTGAAAGCGCCGTTGATCCTCGATCCGGTACACGGCTGAAGCATGTCATGACCAGGACTGCCGATCCGTGATCGGCAGGACAGGCCCGAGGCGGGGAACGTCCCACGAGCCGGCAGAGGCACCCGCTATTCGGCTCGGTGCAGGGCTGTACCGTCGCGCCATGGTTGATCAAGAATTCATTTGCCGCAGCTGCGGCCAGCGGCACGCAGGCCTCCCATTCTCCTACGGGGCCGAAGCGCCGGCGTACTGGCGCGACGATCTCGCCAGCGACGAGCGCAGCATTCTCGACGACGAGACCTGCGTCATCCAGGCGCAGCACTACTTCGTCCGGGCCCGGCTGATCATCCCTGTCCTCGACGCCGAAGACGACTTCGACTGGGGCGTCTGGGTCTCGCTCAGCAGGGACAGCTTCCGCCGCATGCTTGACCTGTGGACCACCCCCGGCCGGGAGCAGGAACCGGCGTACTTCGGTTGGCTATCTACCGAGCTTCCGGCATACCCCGTGGGAACGCTGAACCTCAAGACAGAGGTGCACTCCGAGCCAGTAGGCACTCGCCCACACGTGGTACTCGAACCAACCGACCACCCGCTAGCAGTGGAACAACACAGCGGCATCACGATGAAACGAGTACAGGAGATCGCTGAGCTGCTCCTCCATCCAAGGGGATAGCTACCACGTCCGGGATCCTCCACCCATGGGCATCGTCAGCGTGATCCTCGTCGTCGGCATCAGTCCAGGCGAAAGGACCTGTTCATGGGCATGGAGTTGATCGGACGGCGACTGTCGGGCGAGGATCTGCGGACAGTGTTGGACGAGCGATGACGGCCAGCATGCTGCTATTCGGCGACCTCGACGACGTCGCCGCCACCGCGCTGAATCGAGCCTGCGGTAGATCCGGACGACTGGTCTGAGCAGCGGATCGTCGACTACGCGATCGCAGGCTGTTCGGTCGCTGGTCCTACTGGTGTCACGAACGGCCGGTCAGCGTTGGCACGACGACCATCCGCTGATCACCGAGTGCATCGCGGCCCACCGACTGCCGATGCGTTCGCCGTCCCAGGTGGCACCCCCGCTCTCGGTTCGGTGCGCAGTTGGTCGATGTGCTGGTTGTTCTGTTTGAACGAGATCGGCGAGGCGCCTGCCGGCTTCGGCGGTGTCGACGGGCTGCCCGGCGAGGTGGGCGAGGAACGTGTTGCTGGGCGTCTCTTAGATGGCCCCGCCCGCCAAGGCGATGGAGGCGAAATAGAAAAGCTCCCAACCCTCCGAGTCGACCTCCGCCTCATCGGCCTGTGCGCGCAGCGCTAGCTCACCCCGTATTGCGCCACGGTTGGTAGCCCAGCACGCCAACCTACGGCGACCACGGGAAATGTCTCCGGGCCGATACGCATCCGGTTATCAAGCAACGTCGCGAGACGGTTGAGCTGGACCGTGTCGGGGACCAGGGCCAGCTGGGGCCGGTCGGGCGTCGTGCCTGGTATGGGCCCGGGAAAGGGGGCGAGGGTGCGGGTGTTACCCGACCCGTAGGTGACCGACGAGACCTGCGACATCGAGTTGTGGGCGGCCAACACGTTGACGCCGGTGGTCGGGTTCACCGCCGTCCGGACCGGCCGACGTTGTCGTAGGTGAAGCTTGCCGTGCCCGCCGCGTCGGCGCGGGACGACAGCCGGCGATCCTTGGTGTACGGGTAGGAGACGTTGTCCGTCGGCCGCTGATCGTCTGGGGCAGGCCCCGATCGTCGTAGGAGACGGTGTTCGTCCCGGATGGCACCGACAGCGACGTCATACGCCCGGCGTCGTCGTAGCCGAAGCTCCGCCCTGCCGTCGTGGCTACCCGTCGGACTTGACCGACGCCCAGTGGGCGCTGATCGAGGCTTTGCTGCCGGAGCCGAACACGGACGGCAGGCGGGAGAAGCAGCCGCGGCAGCACTCATCGCGGCCGCTCCGTCAGACACATCACGTCGCGGTCCAGAGTGACCGTGACGTGGTGTCACTGGCCGCGTTCCGACAGATGGGTAGCCTAGGCCGCAAATGATTGTCCGGTCGGACGGGAGGAAACGATGACTGCCACCATGCGGATCGGTGAACTCGCTGCCCGTACCGGAGCGAGCGTGCGATCCCCGCGTTACTACGAGGAGCAGGGCCTGCGCAGCCCCAGCGGTCAGCGCCGCTACGTCGAGGGCCAAGTCGAGCGGATCCGCTTGATCCAGCGGCTGTTCTCCGCCGGCCTGAGCAGTCGGACCATCCTCGACCTCCTACCCTGCGTCGAGTCCCCCAGCGAGCACACCTCCGAGGTGGCCCTGAAGCGGATGCGCCAGGAGCGGGACCGGCTCGATCGACACATTGCGGACCTCAACAAAACCCGAGCGGTGCTCACCGATCTGCTCCTGGCGAATCGGGCGCACCGTAGCGAACTCGTCACCGCATGATCTGCGTTGCGCTTGTCTCAGACCGTCGGCGCGACGATGCCGATCCAGCTCACTGTCGCCTCGTCCATGCATTCCGGAAATAGGTTTCGTAGATGGACATCGTCGCCGCGTGTCGGTCCTTCGTCGCCGTCAGCGGTCATGGCAGCTTCACCTCAGGTGCCGCTGCGGCGGGAATCCCCCAGTCGGTCGCCAGCCGCCGCATCGCCGCCCTGGAAGAGCATTTTGGGGCGCGGCTGTTCGACCGGAAATCCCGCGCGGTTCGATTGACCCCATTCGGACAGGACATGCTGCCGACGGCACGACGCCTGGTCGACCTCGCCGACACCATGACCGACGACGCCGAGCGAGCCCGTTCGCGGCCGCTGCGGGTCGCCGTGCCCGAGATCTGCCCGCCGCACCACCTCGCCGCCCTGGTGGTTGCGGCCCGACGGCAGCGAATCGACCTCGAGGTGCGGCCGGCCGGTCCGCAGGAGCGCGAACGGCTCTGCCAGACCCTCGAGGTCGGTACCGGGATCGTGGCGGTTCCGGAAGCTACGGCAGCATGGCGGGTGCCACTCGGGCTGGCCGCCCGGACCCCCTTCCCAGCGCCGACGGTGTTCCTGGAGACGCTGCGCAGCGGCCGCGCCCGCACGCAGGCACGTCGGCGGATCCTGATCCAGCCCGAGGACGACGTCGCGCACCTGCGGGACCCGCTGACCCGCGCCGGCCACTCGGCCGGCCTGGCACCGGCTCAGGTATCGGTCGCGCCGTCCCTCGTTGACGCCGCAGCAGCGGCCCTCGGCTCCCCCGACCTGCTGCTCTGCTCCCGCCAGCAGGCCGAGGACTTCGCACTGCATTGGCGCCCCCTCACCGGCCTGCGGCTCCTGCGCGGTTATGACGTCGCCGCCGGCATGCGAGAGGATGTCGAGCACCTGCGCACGGTGCTGCACGCGGACGTCGCACGATGTCTGGGTGCGGCCGCCGGGCTCCCGGGCTCGGCCGGGGATTCCACACCCGGAGACCGCCCGGCAGGAGATCCGGAATGAGCGCCAGCGCCGTCGTCCGCAACGCGCGTGAGGTGCTCGATGAGGCAGGGCTGCGCGGCGCCTTCCTCGTCCGTAACCTCGACAGCGGTCAGGAGATCGGCTTCGACGCCGACACCCCGTATCCATCGGCGTCGCTGGTCAAAGTGCCGCTGGCGGTCGCCGTTCTGGAGCGGGTCGGGCGCGGGGAACTCGACCCGGCGATGCCGGTCCACGTCGAGCCCGGCCGGATAACCACCCCCGGCCCGTCCGGGCTCTCCCGCTTCCGCCACCTTGCGCGAATCTCCGTGGACGACTTGCTCTACCTGAGCACCTCGATCAGCGACGGGATCGCCGCCGACGCCCTGTTCGACCTGGTCCCGCCGGGCGCGGTCGCCGCCGAGCTGCGGCGGCTGCGGATCGAGGGCATCGCCGTACGGCATCGGGTCGGCGATCTCGCCGACACGCCGGCGGAACGCTTCGGCCCCGACGACGTGCACCTGGCGCATTCCCTCGCCATCGGCGCGGCGACCACCGGGCAGGGCCACCCCGTCGCTCAACTCGACGTCACCCGCGCCAACGCCGGGTCTGCGCGGGCCTTCGTCGACCTGCTGCACGCCCTTTGGCGGCCCTCGACGATCCACGAGAGCACCGCCGCCCGAGTACGCGCCCTGATGGCCGACAACCTGCACCGGCAGCGACTCACCCCCGACTTCACCTCCGACGCGTCCCGCTGGTCCTCCAAGACCGGCACCCTGCTGCACCTGCGCCATGAGGTAGGGGTGGTGGATCATGCCGACGGGCAGTCGTACGCGGTCGCCGCGCTCACCGCCTCACGAGTGCCCGCCGTCGCACAGCCCGGCAGTGAGGCGACGATGGCCCAGGTCGCCCGCAGCCTGCACGACCACCTGCGCACGGGCACTTTGCCCTGGTGGAGTTAGCCCGCGCTGGTGTCCCGGGCTCGCCGCTCCCGCAGCCAGACCAGCGCCACCATGGCGATGGTGACGGCGCCGAGGATCAACAGGGACGCGTCACCGGAGTCGTTGGACCGGTCGATCGAGAAGGCCTCACCGTCCGCCATCAGCGTGTTGACGGTCGTCAACAGGACGTTGTTGGCGACGTGGAAAGCGACTGGCGCCTCGATGCCGCGGCTGATGATCGCCATCAGGCCAGTGCTGACACCGATCACGGTGTAGTAGCTGAACAGCCAGGGGTCGGCCGACCCATGAATGAGGGCGAAGTCCAGGCCGGAGACGACGAGCCCGACGGAAAGGGCCGGGCGAACCGCACGCACCCAGGACGCGGCGGCGGGCAGCACGGCACTTCGGAACATCAGTTCCTCGCCGACGGCCTGTATTGGGGTGCTCAGCACGACGATCACCAGCATGCCGATCGTCGTGCCGGTGACCGCGAAGGCGGTCCAGCCCGGGGCGTCGGGCGCGACCAGCGCCACGACACCGATCCCCGCCCCCACCAGCAACGCCGCTCGGATCAGGTAGTACCTGAGGCGGCGGGCGTCGAAGGCTCGGGGTGAGCTGATCAGGCTGCGCCATGGCACCTTGGCGATCCACACCAGGAGCAGGATCGCCAAGACGCCGGCCGCGCCGATGCTGAGGTTGACAGCCAGGAACTTCAACGGCGTGAAGGTGGCTGACAGCGGATCGTCGCTGCCCTCGATGACGCCCACGATGTTGTAGAGCACGACCTGCAGGACCACCATCACCAGCGGCGGCACGAGGATGACCACGAGCGGCTTCCACCAGCTCATGCGGAGATGGGCGCCGAAGGGCCGCGAGCTGTCGACGGCCGGCCGGGAATTCTCCGGTGCCGGGAGGCGCAAGCTTCCTCCATGAGGAGGGTTCGGGCTCTCCATGGCGTTCTTCCGCGCCGGCGGTGACGGCCGTTTCCAGGCCGGCGAGGAAAGCGGGTGTAGCCGGGCGCACGGCCGTGCCCCCTCGTGGGACGCCGTCAGCGCGTCCCACGGAACGTTCGATTGCGGTCGGTTTGCGGCGAAGCCGTCCGTGATGCGCTTCGGTCAGGCGCGGCGATAGCTCTGTCTTCTCACCCGAAGGCATCGGCCGCCGGGCGAAGAGTTTGCGCTGAGCGCCGCCGAACGGATGCCGGATCGGCATGAACCTCATGACTTCGGTCTTCGACAGGGAGTCGGTCCCCTGTCAGGGTCGAAACCTGCCGACCGGTGCTGTTCGCGGTCGGGTCTAGGGACAAGGAGTGGTGATGGTTTTTTCGGCACGACGCCTGGTAACTGCGGTGACAGCGGTCTCGGTCTCGGTAGCCTTGGCCGGCTGCGGCACCGCCGACGCTGCTGAGCAGCGCACGCAGAGCCGTCCGGTGACGGTCGCCGCGTTCATCTCCGCCGATCGGGACCGCGAGTTCCGACAGTTGGAAGAGCGGTTCGACGCGCGGCTGGGAATTTACGCGATCGACACCGGTACGGGTCGGACCGTGGGCTACCGGGCCGAGGACAGGTTCGCGTACGCCTCGACGTACAAGGCGCTAGCCGCTGCCGAGGTCCTTGACGAAACCAGGGACGCCGAGCTGGATCGTGTGGTGCGGTACTCGGCGGACGACTTGGTGACCTATTCGCCGATCACCGAGCAGCACGTCGCCGAGGGCATGACCCTTCGCGCGCTCGCCGACGCTGCCGTGCGGTACAGCGACAACACGGCCGGCAACTTGCTGCTGCGGCATCTCGGTGGACCGCAGCGGTTCGAGAAGGAGTTGCGGGAGGCTGGCGACACGGTGACCGACGCGGCGCGCTACGAGCCTGAACTCAACGAGGCGACGCCGGGTGACAGGCGGGACACCAGCACCCCACGGGGGCTGGCCGGTGACCTGCGGGCGTATGCCGTCGGGCATGCCCTTCAGCCCGCGGACCGACGTGTCCTCAACGGTTGGCTGCGGGGCAACACCACCGGCGACGCGCTAATCCGCGCCGGCGTTCCCGACGGCTGGATCGTCGGGGACAAGACCGGGGCAGCCGGGTACGGCACTCGCAACGACATCGGGGTGCTCTGGCCGCCAAATCGCGCGCCAATTGTCCTCGCGGTGCTGTCCAGCCGCGATGAGAAGGACGCCAGCTACGACGACGCCCTGATCGCCCACGCCACGGAGGTGGTGATCGCCCAGCTGTGAGCGGGCTGGTGGCCGCGCGCGGTCCGGCGATGCCGCCGACAAGTCGGGGGAGAACACCCGATCAGGCACCGTCGGATCGCCGCGCGGTCTGGAGCATCTTTCGCCGCGGTTGCGCGCGTGCATGACGCACGTCGACTTGGCCGTTGGACAGCGCCTCGGCGACGCGACGTGCCAGCTGATTCGGTCCGGACGGGACGGTGATCTCACCCGGGCACGCGACGGGAGCCCGGGAGCACTTCTCTTTGGGAGCGCTCGCGGACACCGCCACTACGGGATGGCCCATCATGCGCTTTGTCGTTTCCAGGCCGCCCCACGGAAACTGCAGGCGGTCCGCGCCTGCGCCGGGCCAGCTTCCCGCCAGCCCGGCGCACGCCGTAGATGAGGCAGTCACGTTTTCTCCGGCGGACCCTAGCTGACGAGAAGCCGAGATGGGCCCCGCCGGATGCGTCGATCACCTGGCCGGTCACCCAGCGGGCCGCCGGAGAGGCAAGGAAGGCGACCACGTCCGCGACATCCTCCGGCTTACCGACACGGCGCAGGGCCGATAGCCCGGTCACGGCCTCGTGGAGCGCCGGCTGGGCATCGAACCACGCGGCGTTGGCCTCGGTGGCGGTGGTCCCGGGCATCACCGCGTTTACCGTGATACCCCTGGCGCCCAGTTCCTGCGCCAACGTGACGCTGAACGTGTTGATTGCACCCTTCGTCATGGCGTACGCGAGCGTGTCGGGTATTGCGATCCGGCTGGCGACGGACGAGACATTGACGATCCGGCCGCCGTCCCGGAGCAGATCCACGCCACGCTGCACCACGAAGAACGGCGCCTTGACGTTGATTGCGAACAACTCGTCGAAATCGTCCTGCCGTGCGCTGGCCAGTGTCGGCGTGGCCCCGCCGATTGCCGCGTTGTTCACCAGTACGTCGATGCCGCCCGGCACGCCGCGCTCGGCCAGACCGGCCTCCAGGCCGGCCCAGAGCCGATCAGCGGCATCCGCGGCGCCGAGCGGTACGCCGACTGCGAACGCCGCGCCACCCGCCTCGGTGATCTGAGCGACGGTTTCCTCGGCGGCCGACTCGTTCGTGCCGTAGTGCACTGCGACCAGCGATCCGTCCGCGGCGAGACGCTTCGCGATCGCGCGACCGATGCCCCGGCTCGCGCCGGTGACGAGGCTGGTGGTGCCGTCCAGTGTTCTCAACGCTTCTCTCCTGCTTCTCGTATCGGGCAACTGGATCGACCATCCGGCCCCTGTCGTCCATGCCGCAACGCGCTGAGAGAAGGCACCGTCCAGTTGCCGCACTTCCTCCTGCCGGGGAGGGTTCCGCGCGTACGCTCGTTCGATGCGCTGGGACGCCGAGGAGAAGCGACACCGAATCCTCGCCGCGGCGCGGCGTGCCTTTGCTGAGAAGGGCGAGGACGTCACGGTGGCTCGGATCGCCCGCGGTGCCGGCGTGTCCGTCGCCACCGTCTACCGGCGTTTCCCCACGCGGGATCGCCTCGTCACCGACGCTTACGCCGATCAGTGGAACGATTGTGCGGCCACGCACGCCGCAGCCCTGCGCGACCCGGATCCGGCGCGTGCGCTGCGGGAGCTGATCCGTACGCTGTGCGCGTACCAGTTACAGGACAGAGGTTTCACCAGGGCTTACGTCGACGCGGTGGTCGCCGGGGACGGGCTCGACCACGAGCGGCAGGAGACCGAACTGTCATCGTCCGGCTGCTGGCGCCAGCGCAGGCGGCCGGCACCGTTCGCGCAGACTTGACCGTCGCCGACTTCCGGCTGCTGATCGCCGCCCACCACGGCGTCGTCCTGGCCGCCGGACCCGACGCCGCGGCGGATTCCCAGCGCTATCTCTCAATGATGCTGCGCTCGCTCCAACCCTGATAGCGGCCTGCTCGCCACCGGAACCCTGGGCGCAACGATCGAGCACCGCACGGTGTCCTCCTCCGTCAGCGAAACGGTCGTGGTCAGCAGCGGAAACACCTCGTCACCACGGGGCTCGTACCCCCTCGGCGTAACAGTCGGCCGTTGGCGCCGTCGAAGCCCTATCAGCCGCTGCACCATCCAGATCGGCGGGTTTCGGCGCGCCCAGTCCCGCGATGCTGAAACGGCATCAACCGCGCCGCCAGCGTCTTGGACCGCGGGGCGGGCGTGGTGAAACGCTCCGACCGAGACGTGGAGCCGCCAGTCACGTATTGCTGCTGCTCTGCGCGTGGGTGGAGGAGACCTGGATGCGCAAACGTAACCGAAATGTCCGTACCAATGCCGTATCACTGCTTGTCTGTGGCCTCTTGGCCGGCGTGGTGGTCGCGGCGGGGGCCTTTCCCGCCGTGGCGATGTCCGGTCTTATGGCGAAGGCCGGCGCGGATGCCTTCGGCGAGTTGCCGAGCGAGTTGAGAACGGCCCCCGTGCCGCAGATCACCTACCTCCTCGCCGCCGACGCCAAGACCCCGCTGGCGACCATGTACGACGAGAATCGTCGGGACGTGAAGCTGGCCGACATTGCGCCAGTGATGCCCAAGGCGATCATCGCCGCCGAGGATCACGACTTCTACCGGCACAACGGCGTGGATCTCAATGGCGTCGTCCGAGCGTTCGTCAACAACCAGTCCGGCGCCACGGCACAGCAGGGCGCCTCGACGTTGACCATGCAGTACGTGCGGCTGGCAATCGCCTACTCGGCGGCGCACCCGGCCGATGTGGTCGCCGCGACGGAGGACACCACTGCCCGCAAGTTGCGCGAGATGCGCTACGCGATCCAGGTGGAGAAGGACGTCTCGAAGGACGAAATCCTGGAGCGTTATCTGAACGTGGCCTCGTTCGGCAACGGCGCGTACGGCATCTACGCCGCCAGTCAGGTCTACTTCGGCAAACCGCCGAGCAAGCTCACAATCGAGGAAGCGGCGCTGCTCGCTGGGATGGTCAAGGCGCCAACCACCAACGACCCGACCACCCGCAACGGCCGTCCGCTGGCGCTGGACCGACGCAACTACGTGATCGACAACATGGTCGAGACCGGTGCGGTCACGCAGCCGCAGGCCACCGCTGCCAAGGCGGCCCCGATGGCGGTCAAGGTCAAGCGCACCCCGAACGGCTGCGTATCCACCAATGAGAAGCGCTGGGGCTTCTTCTGTGACTACCTCTACCGCTGGTGGATGCAGCAGGAGGCGTTCGGCTCGACCTCGTACGACCGAGAACGCCGGCTCAAGAGCGGCGGTTACACCATCGTCACGACCCTGGACGCCCAGGCCCAGCTAGGCGCGGACAGGGCGGTACGCAAGGCCAAGCGCGAGACCGCCAAGGAGGCCGCCATGGTCGCCGTGGTCGAACCCGGCACCGGCCGCGTCCGGGCGCTCGCCGTGAACCGCACCTTCAAAATCGACGACCCGAGGAACCCGACAAACGGGCCCCACAGCGACCCGAAGCAGCGGACGAAACACAGGCTGGGCAACTATCCCAGCACCGTCAATCCGCTGCTCACCGGCGGCGGTGGCCTCACCGGCTACCAGGGCGGCTCAACCTTCAAGATTTTCACCATCATCGCGGCCCTGGAGAAGGGCATCCCACTCAGCCACACCATCGACGCACCGCAACGGTTCAGGTCGGAGTACGTCATCGACCGCGCCAGTCCCACCGCGTGTCCCGGCACCGACCTCTACTGCCCTATGAACGCCGACAAGAAGGCAGGTGGCGAGCTGAACATGTGGAGCGCGTTCGCCCGGTCGACGAACACCTACTTCGTCCCGCTGCAGCAGGAGATCGGCGCGGAGAACGTCGTCGACGTGGCCAAGCGGCTCGGCGTCCAGTTCCGAGTCACCAGAGAAAAGCAGTGGGCCGACGACAAGGAGGCCGCCCACGACTGGGGTGCGTTCACCCTGGGCGTCTCCTCCACGACCCCGCTGGATCTCGCCAACGCATACGCGACACTGGCCGCCGACGGCACGTACTGCGCACCGACGCCGGTGCAGGAAATCCGCAGTCCGGACGGCACGTCGATGCCCGTCGCCAAGCCGCACTGCGAGAAGCGCGTCAGCACCGGGGTGGCCCGCGCCGCCGTCGATGCCGCCCGCTGCCCGGTCGGCGACGACTCCGCCACCAGCAAGTGCGGCGGCAGCCGTACGGTTCCGCAGGTGAAGGCCGCCGTGAACGCTCCGGTCGCCGGCAAGTCCGGCACCACCGACCTGGAAAACTACGCATCCATGGTGGCGATGACCAAGCAGTACGCCGTGGCCGGCATCTTGACCGACCCGGACTGGCCGCAGACCAACGTCAAGATGAAGCACAACCAGCGCGACGGCATCAACCCACCGGTTTACGAGACCTTGAGCGCGGCGATGCGCGGCAAGCCGCGCATCAATTTCGCCGCCGCGCCAAAGGAATTTATTCGATGAACCGCAATTCAGCAGCACGGTGTTGGTGAATAAGACGGCACGGGCCGGCGGTTTCGGCGTGCCGAAGAGCTGACGCAAACCTCGACACCCTCGCCGACCCCCGCCGCTCCCCCACAGGGCGACCACCATTCGTGGCCAGGACCTGCCGTAAGTGCCCCTGGTTCCCGGGCTCGCCACCACGTCGATGGCGACGTACTACGCCCAGCGGGCGACCGCGGGACTGATCATCACCGAGGGCGTCCACCCCAGCCTGGTCGGGCAGTCGAACCCGCTCACGCCGGGGCTCTACACCCCGGCGCAGGTCGACTCCTGGCGGCAGGTCACCTCCGCCGTGCACACCGTCGGGGGCCGGATCTTCGCGCAGATCATGCACGGGGGACGGATCAGTCATCCGGGCACGACCGGACGCCAGCCGGTCGCGCCCTCCGCAGTCGCTCCACGCGGGGTACACGTGTTCACCCCCACCGGGCCACAACTGGCGTCCACACCACGGGCGCGCTGTCCACCGATGAGGTGGCGGGCGAGGTGGAGTCGTTCGCGGCAGCAGCGCGAGGCGCGATCGCGGGTGGACCTGCCGCTGGCGATCGCCGACGAGGCGACCTACTACACCGGCGGCGACGACGGCTATCTCACCTGTCCGCCGTACGCCCAACCACGCGCGACCGCCGCCACGCCTACCGACTGACGCGACCCGCACCGAAGCGTTCAGACGGAGCAGGTGGGCATCTTCTCCGGCAGTGTGAGGTCGATGAGGTAGTCCGCGGCGATGGTGTCGACGCACTCGTTCTTACCACCGGAGACGATGGTGTGGCCCTCGCCGTTGACGGTCAACAGGTCGCTTCCGAGGGTTTCGGCGAGCTTCACGCCACCTTGGTGCGGGGTGGTGGGGTCGCCGGTGATCGAGATGACCAGCGTGTCCGGCAGGCCCTTGACGTTCTGCGCGTACGGGATGCCGAGCGTCGGCGGGGCGCGCCAGGCTTCGCATCCGTCACGGGCACCCTGCGCGGGGTCTCCGCCGGGGTTCATGAAGGGTGCGACCTCATAGGTCTTCGTACGCAGCCGGGCAGCGTCCGCCGGGCTCAGGCGTTGCTCGTCCATGCAGTTGATCGCGAACGCCGCCTCGGTGAAGTTGCCGTTGATCGCGGCGTCGGGCTCACCGCCCTCGAGGTCGTACGTGAGTTTCAGCAGAGTGTCGCCGTGCCCCTGCCGTACCTCTGCGAGGCCCCTGACGATGGTGGGCCACTTGTCCGGGCTGTACAGGCCCGCCATCACTCCACCCAGCGCGGTGTCGAAGTCGAGCTTCTGGTCGAGCGCGGGCACCGGCTTGTCCCGTAGCGGCTGGACGATCTTCTGGAAGTTCGAGGTCCACGCCTTCGGGTCGGTCCCCAACGGGCAATCAGCCGTCTTCGCACACGCGGCGGCCATCGCGTTGAAGGCACGCTGGAAACCCGCGTACGCCGAAAGCCGACGATCGACCGTGCCCAGACTCGGGTCGAACGCGCCGTCAAGCACCATCGCCCGTACCCGCTGCGGGAACTGCTCCGCATACACCGCTCCCAGCCGGGTGCCGTAGCTCTGGCCCAGGTACGTCAGCTTCTCCTCACCGAGCGCCGAGCGCAGCACGTCCATGTCCCGCGCGGTCGTACGCGTACCCATCTGCCTGAGAGCCTCCTCGCCACCCGAACCCTGGGCGCAACGCTCGAGCACCGCGCGGGTGTCCTCCTCCGTCAGCGAAGCGGTCATGGTCAGCAGCGGAAACACCTCGTCACCACGGCTCGTGCCGCCCTCGGTGTAGCAGTCGGCAGCGGGCTTCGTCGCGCCGACGCCGCGGGGGTCGAAGCCGACCACGTCGAACCGTTCGGTGATGCGGCTCTTCGTCATCGAAACTGCGCCGACGCCCAAGGCTCCGAGGATCCCGGAGCCGCCCGGTCCGCCGGGGTTGAACAGGAGCGAGCCCTGCGACTCACCCCGGGCGGGGAAGCGCAGGACCGCGACGGTGGTGGCGGTGCCCTCAGGGTCGTCGTAGTTCAGCGGCACACTCAGCCACGCGCACTGCGCCTGCGCCGGGGCCTTTTCGAAGATTTCCCTTTCGCGCTTGCTGGTGGCGAAGTCAGCGCAACCCTTCCACGCCAGCTTCTGGGTGTAGTACCGCTGCAGCGCGGCATTGGACGCGCTCTCGCCCGGATCGGGATCGCCGCCAGGCGTACACGCCACAACCGACACCCCGCAGACCATCAGGGCGACAAAGGCGAGACCGAGTCTCCGCAGAATCGGGCGGCCGGTGCCGGGCAGGTACGTACTACTCATGCTGTGGACTCCTTCATCGTGCTGCTTTCCAGCCGAGACGTATTGATCGCACTGAGGGGTCACGACCAGCGATGGCTCTGCGTTCCCGCTGCCGTCGCAGGCTCACCGGCTGGGGTCGCTTGCCGCACTTCTTCCGAACACTGTCGATCGCGATCCGGTGGTGCCTAGCGGAAGATCGGCGCGTACGCGACACCCAGCGCCGACCCCAACCGTTGCGCACCGTCGAAGGACAGCAGCCCGGCGGCCTGGACGTTCTCGATAGAGACGGCCTTCGCCTGCCTGAGCGCGGCCCGGATCGCAGCCAAGGCCCGCGCCCTGATCGCGGTCGTCGCGTATCGGCTCAATGCCCCGAAGCCTTCATACCTCCATGACACCAGCCGCCGCTGCCGCTCCGTAGTGGCGCTGTGTCACGCGACCGCATGACGTGGCGTCACTGTTCGCGGCACGGGGCGGCGCGGACACTGGTTGGTCACCTTGAGACTGCGATTCACCGGGTCGACACACCGGCGAGCGCTAGTTCGACCCAAAGATGCAGAACTATCCTTTTCACCCCTGAGAGCGCATCGCGTGACCCAGAACCCTCGCGGCACGGTCGGACGCGTCTGCCGCATGACCTGGAAGGCTTCGACTTATGCCCTGGTGGACTCGTGAATCGTCACGGCAAGGGCTGTCCGTGCCGGCGGTCGCCCTCTGCCTCCTTGTCCCGGGTGACCTGCTGGTGAAATGGCTGGCCGCCTGGGACCTCTACGCCGCGGTGTATCTCGTGCTCACCTGGTTCGCCTTTCGTGGCCGCACGCCGGAGGAGTCACGGACAATCGTTCTCGCGCGACGCCGTTCCAGCATGGCCGATCGCCTGCTGGTCACCGCGCCGGAGCAGCTCTCCCAAGCCGCCGCGACCACCGCCCTGGTCGCCACCGTCGTCTTGATGCCCCAGGCGCGGCAGTTCGGTGCGCCGTTACCGGTAGTACTCGCCGTCTGCGGTGCTGCGGTACTCACCTGCTGGCTGGTGCTGCAGACCGGGTTCGGCATGAGCTACCTGCGGATGTTCGCCGAGAAAGGCGGCTTGGCCTTCCCTGGCGACGACGAGCCGAACGCCATCGACTTCCTGTACTTCTCAGCTGCGGTCGGCACCACCTTCGGCGCGACTGACGTCACCGTCACCCAAAGCCGGGTGCGACGCCAAGTCCTCGTGCACGGACTGTTGGCCTTCCTGTTCAACACGTTGGTGCTCGCCGTCGCCATCACGCTCCTGAGTTCGTACATCGCGCAGCCGTGAACGTCGCGTCTTGCCGACGTGCGGCGTCACCACCTCGATCGCGCCGCCCACGACGCTGGCCAATAGCACAAGCGGGCCGGCTCGATATACACCCATAGAGCTCGGTTCAGGCGGTGGTGTTGTCGTACGCGGCGCGGTGGGCCAAGACATCGTTCATGTTCGTCTGGGCCCAGATTTTCAGGCCGCGCATCATTCGGTGCAGGGAAAGACCCAGTTCGGTCAGCTCATAGGAGACGGTGACCGGCACGGTAGGCGTCACGGTACGGCTGATCAGACCGTCGCGCTCGAGGGAACGCAGCGTCTGCGTGAGCATTTTCTGACTGACACCGGCCAGCAGGCGGGACAGCTCGGAGTAGCGCATTGGTCGAGGTTCACCGGCACAGTCGGGGCCGCTACCCAGCGCGGCCAGAATCAGCGCGACCCACTTCCCGGAGACCCGCTCAAGCAGTTTGTGACTGGGACATACTGCCAGGAAGGCGTCATAATCCGCCTTGCTCTGGGCCCTCATCTGCCCCGCGGTCGTCGTTGCCACCTACCGTCCTCCAACCTCTGGGTGAGTAACGCACTTCGAGGTGCCTACTTCCTT
The DNA here is from genome assembly GCF_046549295.1 of Micromonospora sp. 067-2. Lineage (NCBI taxonomy): Bacteria > Bacillati > Actinomycetota > Actinomycetes > Micromonosporales > Micromonosporaceae > Micromonospora > Micromonospora sp. 067-2. The sequence continues at coordinate 338,729 of NZ_JAJPWB010000007.1, forward strand.
CAGGGAAGTTACCCACTCAAAGTGGAGCAGGCAATCGCCAGGCACCAGAGCTGCATGGCCCCAATCGAAAGCCAGAGGTACGAGCATGTCGTCCATCTCCCTTCCCGGCGGCACCTGGACGCTGGGGGACCTGACGGTCACCCGGTTCGGCTACGGCGCCATGCAACTCGCCGGCCCGTGGGTCATGGGGCCACCGGCCGACCACGACGGCGCTCTCGCTGTCCTGCGCGAAGCCGTCGAGCTCGGCATCACCCACATCGACACCGCAGACGCTTACGGGCCGCGCGTCACCAACCAGCTGATCCGGGAAGCGCTGCACCCCTACCCCGCGTCGCTGCACATCGTGACCAAGGTTGGCGCAACCCGCGATCAACAGGGCGGCTGGCCCCCGGCGCGGGACCCGCAAAGCCTGCGCCGGGCCGTCCACGAGAACCTCGAGACCCTCGGCCTCGAGACGCTCGACCTGGTCAATCTCCGGCTGGGCAACGCTGAGGGGCCCCAGCCCGGCTCGCTCACCGAGGCCTTCCAGACGCTCGTCGAACTCCAGCAGCAGGGCCTGATCCGGCACCTCGGTGTCAGCAACGCGACGACCGGACAGGTCACGCAGGCGCAGGCGATCGCACCGATCGTCTGCGTGCAGAACATGTACAACCTCGCCTTCCGCCACGACGACGAGCTGATCGACACACTCGCCGGCCAAGGCATCGCCTACGTGCCCTTCTTCCCACTCGGCGGCTTCAGCCCGCTGCAGTCCACGGCGCTGGACAAGGTGGCCGCTCGGCTGGGAACGACACCGATGTCCGTTGCCCTGGCGTGGTTGCTGCAGCGCTCACCGAACATTCTGCTGATCCCCGGCACCTCCTCCACAGCACACCTGCGCGAGAACATCGCCGGCGCGGGACTCACGCTCAGCGACGACGACCTGGCTGAGCTGGACAAGATCGGCCACTAACGGAACAACCGCAGATCTCCTTGATTCCGGCATGCCCACCATTCCAAGCCGACAGCCATGACGACCGACCACCTGTCCACGAGCTGGTGACAGCCAGACCGCGACAGCGGCGAGCACGATCAACACCACGTTGAGGCCGATGAGCCGTGATTCGTCGCGCGGGACAGGCGCAGACCGGTCGCCACAACCTGCAGAACCACCAATCCGGCAGCCGTCACGGTGACGAGCACCGACGCGACCCCGGTCGCCGGCGGCGGCAGGGCGAAGCCTGGCCGGGCGCACGGCGAGTGCTATGCAGGGGTGTCGTCTTGCCGGGCCGGCCCGAAGAGAGTCATGACGAGCGCCACGGTGCTGAAGAAGCCAGATCCCAGGGCCAGCAGGAGCGAGGGCACGAAGGCAGATGGCGGTGGCACCCAGCCACCAAGCACCCAGGGCAGCGTGACGAGGACGACGACCGCTGCGGTGGTGATGACTTCGTTGACAACGAACGCGGTCGATATAGCTGAGCCGCCGCGAGCGACTGTGCGGTAGGTCGTGTCGGCGGTTGAGGCAACCAGCAGGACCGAGAGCGCAATGAAGGTAAGCGCACCCCAGATCGGCTCCAGGCCGGCGAGTGTGAGGGACACGATGAGCGGCACGGCCGAGACCAAGAAGACCCACCGCACTCCCGAGCGCATGTAGCGGTCGGCCGCAGCTGCACCCCGGCGAGTCTTGTGCAGGTCGGAGTCGAGATAGAAGAAGACCCCAACGAGGAATGTGCCGATTAGAGTACCAGCAACTTCCGCCAAAGCCACAAAAAACTCGTTGCTAATTTCTCGCATCGCGACCGACTCCGCTTCAGCATCGAAGATGTCCCGACAGCGCTCTCTCGGTCACCATACGGGCCGACCGAGGAGGACGTGTGCGTATTCGCGGTCTTGGCATTTGGAGGTATCAAAGCCACGCGTTCAGGCGCGAGTTATCCGACGCACGGAAGAAATCGTGAGCACCGAACTCTCGCTCTCGTCGGGAAAGTACAGGGTTCTGCGTCGACTCGGACCGCGCTCTCAGCCCGAGCTCCGCCCCCAATTCCCGCCATTCGTGATCGTGCTCGACCATGCCGTTTGTTTGTGGCCGTCAGGGGCAGGTCTTCTGAATGGTGACACCGAGCTGGGTGCGGGTGTCATACCAGGGCCGGGACTTGTAGCAGGAGCCGTTGTCGGTCAGGACGCGGCGGACGGTGATGCCGGATGAGCTGAACCAGGCGTGGCCGCGTTGCCAGAACGCGGCAGCGGTGTCTTGACGTTCGTCGGAAAGGACTTCGGTGTAGGCCAGCCGTGAGTGGTCGTCGATCGCGGTGCGTAGGTAGGCGTAGCCGAGCCGGGCGCCGCCCCAAGCGTCGGTGCGGTGACCTGCGGTGGCCGTGTGGTTGACTTTCCCGCGAGCTCGGCCTTGGGTGCGCCAGCAGGGTAACGCCCGCGCGGCGCAGAATCGCGTGGCAGGTTGAGGCGGGCAGATCCAGGCATCCGCCGATCCGTGCGGGCCCCCAACGCCGGCTGGTCAGTAAATGCAGCACCAGGCGTTCTACCTGAGGGCGGGTGCGGTTCGGGCTGTGTCGTGTCCGGCTGGAGCGGCTTCAGCGACGGTCAGGTCCCCTCGACCCTGGTTGGTAGCACCGCGGTCAGGTCGAGCACCTCGATGGCGTGGGTCGACCCGAAGGCGTCGGTGAGAATGGCGGTGAACGCCTCATCACCGAGCCCGGCCCGCAGTTCGCGCAGCGCGTTCAGGTCGAGCGCCGCGTTCCTCGACCCGATCTGCCGGTCGATGGCCAGTGCCTCGACGATCAGCGGGATGCCCGCAGCGGGGTGGCCCTGCTTGACGCGTAGCTGCCCGATCGCCACCTGGTCCAGCGCCACCTCCTCCCAGTTGCCCTGCTCGCGGTCGATGCGCAGGCAGATCCGGTAACACCGCTCGGCCAGGACCTGGTCGCCGCGCAGGCCGGCCACCCGGCCGAGGTGGAAGGTGCTGTTGGAGACGCCCGGCCGGTTCCCGAGCCGTTCCTTGATCTCGATGGAGCGGCGGTAGAACCGGTCCGCGCCGGCGAGGTCCTCCTGCTCCTCGCAGACCCGGCCGAGCTGGTGCAGGACGATGGCCTGGTTGGGCTCGTGGCGTAGCGCGCGGTAGACCTCCAGCGCCTGCTCGTAGCGGGAGCGGGCCTCGGCCAGCTGGCGAGTCTCCAGGGCAGCCATGCCCAGGTCTTCGTGACATTTCGCGATCCCCGCCCGGTAGCCGGCGGCGGCGCAGATCGGCAACGCCCGGAGGAGGCACATCCGGGCGGTGCCGAACTCACCCGCCTGAGCGGCGGCGATGGCGAGCAGGACGTATCCGCTGCCGAGGGGGGTCGGGTGGTCATCCGGGAACTGGATCCGAAGGTACGCCCCGACCCGCTCGGCCCAGTGGGCCGCCCGCGCCGGGTCGAGGTGGCGGGCCAGCAGGTCGGCGAAGGACGCGGCGCCCAGTTCCAGGCGCTGCACGGCCAGCCACTCCAGGGCCGACTGATGCGGCGGCCCGTCGTCCCGGCCCATCGCGTTCAGGGTGTGTGGTACCGCCTCGACGACCCGCCCGAGGACGGTCAGGACATGGCCGAGCAGCTCGTCGCAGCGGCGCAGCAGCGCCGCCTCACCGAGGGCCGCGACTATCGTCCGGGCGCGAGCGAAGCAGCTCTCGGCGAATTCGAGATCACCCAGGTCGCGGGAGAGGTGACCGAGCAGCAGCGTGCACTCCGCGATGCGGCCGTTACTGCCGACCGTCTCGAAAATTCTCAGGGCAGCCCGGACGCGGGACTCGGCGGTGTCGTACGCGAAGCGAGCGAGGGCGATCCGCGCGAGCATCACCAGTCCGCTGCCCTGCTCGACCCGGACGCCCATCCGCTCGTAGGTAGCGATCGACACCTCGATGCACCGCTCCGCCTTCACGAGGTCCCGCGCTTCGAAGGCGAGCATGCCAATCTGGTGGTGGCTCGCCGCGATCCCGTCCAGGTCGTCGAGTTCCCGGGCGATCGCCAGCTCTTCCAGGTACCGCGTCATAGCCAGCTCGGCGTCGCCGTTGCCCCGGGCGATGCCGGCGAGCTGGTGCAGAGTTCTGGAGACAGCCCCGCGGTCGCCCAGTCGGCTCAGGATCGTCAACGCCTCCTGGTACAGCCGGTCCGCTGTCGCCCAGTCGCCCCGGTTGTCGGCGACCAGGCCCAGCTGGTGCAGGAGTTTGCCGATCCCGCTGTCGTCTCCGAGGCCCCGGTAGACGGCCAGCGCCGCCTGGTAGCGCTCCGTCGCCTGCGGGTATTCGCCCCGGTTGAGGTGCACGTCGCCGAGTCCCTTGAGGAAGCTCGCCGCGCGCACCGAGCCCGGCGGCGCCATCGGCAGGAGTTCCCTCCAGATCTTCTCCTCCCAGGCCCAGTGCCCGGCCGCGTGCAACTCCTGGCAGGCCAGCTCGGAGTAGGTGACGGCCTTGTCGGTGTCACCCGCCAGCAGGTGGTGGTATCGCGCCTCGAGGACCTGCCGGATGAAGTCGTGCTGGTCGGCGGTGGTCCGCGCCCGCCAGCCCCAGTAACGGCCCGCCCGGCGGTGTGCCTCGGTGACCGCGTCGCGGCCAGCGATTCGAAGCAGGCTCGTCGCCGTCCACCGGTGCACCATGTGGTCACCAGCTATCGGGGTGAGCAGCCCCAGGTGCGACAGAGTCTCGACCGCCTCGTCCAGCCCCGCCGACTCCGGCGGCGGGTCGTCGCCGTCCGCCGCGTCGGCGAGTTGCCAGGAGAGTCCGGTCCGGTCCACCGGGCTGCGATACACCGTCGAGCCGAGCAGTAACCGGCGGGCCGCCGGCGCGGCTTCCAGGTGGGCGAGCAGCCTGGGTAGCAGCACGTCCTCCGCCGCCAGTGCGCCGGCCTCGGCCAGCGGCGTGCCGATCCCCGTCGCCCTGGCGCCGTGACTGCCGCCGGCTGCCGCCAGTTGGCTGGTCACCTCGTCGGATCGGATGCTGCCGTCGCGCAGCAGACCGTCGAGGTATTCCAGCGCGCGCGGGTGGCCGCCCAGCCGGTGCCACACCCGCTGCTGTTCCGTCGGAGCCAGCCGGCCGACGCCTGGCAGCCGCCAGAGCAGCTTGCGGGTCTCCTGCCAGGAGAGCGGACCGAGGTGGTAGGGCTCGATGCCGGCGACCGGGAACGGGTGCCGGCTGGTCACGACCAGCTCGTGCCGGGTTGCCCAATCGGCGAGGAACGCGGCCAGGTCACCGTCGGCCAGCTGGTGCTCGGCGTCCAGGGCGTCCTCGGCGTTGTCGAGGACGAGCAGCAGCGGCGTGCCGCCGGCGCCACTCGCCGTCAGCCGTTGACGCCAGTCCCGGCCCGGCTCGGCGAGGGCGACGAGAAGGTGTCGTAGCGGGTCGTCCGAGGATGTCGCCGGCAGAGCACATCGGATCTCGACCTGGCGGCGAAGCTCGTCGAGGATCCCGTCGACAGTGGCGTCGCCGCTGGTCGCCACGACGATGCCGCCCGCGTCGTCAAACCGCTGCGCGAGTTCGGCGGCGAGGCTCGTCTTGCCGATCCCGCCGATGCCGTGCACGAGGATCCGCAGTTTGCCCCGGGACAGCCTGCGCAGGATCTCCCGCCGGCCCACGAAGTCCGTCGGAGCGCGTACCACGCCGTCCCCGACGACCGACTGACCTGGCGGCCCCGCGGCGGCCGCGGCGTCCCGTCCGCCGGCCAACCGCAACGCGGGGTCGGCCAGGAACAGCGTCGGCATCCACCACTCGGCGGAGGTCGGCGCCAGCTCTCGGCGTACGGCGGAGACCTCTGCCAGTAGTTCCGGCTCGTGGTGGGCGGCCAACCGCTCGTAGAGCCGGGCGCAGAATTCGATGGTGTACGCGTCGCTCACCGTGCCGTTCATCGCCAGGACCGCCGGCGCGCCCTGGGCCAGCAACGCGCCGGCAAGCCCGGGCAGTTCCCGCTGGCCCTGGCGGGCGGTCGAGCATCCGGCGAGCACGATCAACGGCACGGTCCGGCCCGTCGGCAGCACCTCGGTCAGCAGCCGTGCCGCGTCCACCCGGTCCTCCGCTCCGGTGGGGGTCTCCAGCAGCAGCGCGCCGGGACGCGCGTGGCAGGAGATGTGCAGGACGTGGAACGGCTCCTCGGTGAGAGCGGCGCGGATCGCAGCCGCGCTGCCCCACTCCAGGACGCGCACCCGCACTCCGTGCCGGTGCCCGGGTTCCACCGCGCTGAGGATCCGTCCGAGCTCCCGCTCGTGGTCCAGCAGCGGCTGGGTGGAGTCGTCCGGGCTCGCGATCGCCGCCAGCATCCGCAGCGGGCCGTCCACCCGGACCGCGGGCACCGCGGCCTCGGGGCCCGTCCGGCACACGTCGACGTCGGGGCGCAGCGCCAGCGGCAGGTCCTCGCCGGGCGGCACCAGGGTTTCCCACGGCAGGTCAGCCAGCGCCGGATCGGTCACCTCGATGCCAAGCCGGTGCCCGCCGGGCCGGGCCAGCTCCGCGCGTAGGGCCGCGCCGGGAGCGTCGAGGAAGCGGCGCCCGAGCGCGGCGCCGATCTCGTACGATAGCTCGACCGAGGGATCGCCGTGCAGCCGCCAGAGCAGATCGGCGGTGCGTTGGTCGGCCCGGCCCACCGGATGCCGCCACCGTTGAGCCCGGACAGCCACGACCACCTCGGTCGCGCTCACGGTCAGCCGGATCACAGACGCTCCCCGCGGTCGTCGGCAGACGACCCGATGCCGGGACGCCTTGCCGAACTGACCGATACTGTATCCATGGTTGACGATTCTGAGGAGCTCGCGCAGGTCAATGCCGTGCGGATCAACGAAGTCGGCGAGTTGGAGTTCTTCGACGGCCAGCGCTGGATGCCGTACACCGATCTGCCCGACGACGAGACCGGCCCGCTGGGTGTCGTCTTCCGCCACGACAACGGCCAATGATGGGAAAGCCGCCGACGGGCGGCGGAGAGATGGACGCGCTGCCGTCCCCTCTGGACTCGGTCGCGGACAGCCGGGCGACCGCGCGCTGGATCATCTCCTCGGCCGGCGCGGTGGGCGCGCTGCTGCTCGGCGCCGGCCCGCTGATCGCCGCGGGCAAGGTCACCGACTGGGTCCACGCGACGTGGGCCGGCAGCGGTCTGCTGGTGGCGCTGCTCGGTGTGGCCTGGGCGATCTGGCGGACCAGCGAGGTGCTCGTCCCGCCGATGACCACGCCGGCATCGCTCACCGGGCCGGAGCTGCGCGGGCTGCGCGAGCGGCTGCAGGCCGAGCCCTGGTACCACTTCGGGGGGTACGCCGACGACATCGACGGGCTGCTACGGCACCGCCGCATCGCCGCCGCGATCACCGGCCGCCTGCCGACGGCCCCGCCGGAGGAGCGGGTGGCATTGCGAGAAGGCCTCGCGGTCGCGCGTCGCAACATCGTCCGGACCGACCCGTACCTGCGGTGGCTGCTCAGCACCGCGCACGCCTGGCAGGTGCGGGAGACGTTGCGCCAGTCCCGCCGACAGACCTTCCTGGCCTGCGCGCTGGTGGTGTTCGGAGCGGTGGTGTTCATCGCCGCGACCGCTGGATAGCACGCGACCTCCACCTCGGCCGACATCGGTCATAGGTCGCCCCTGGCGTGGGCGCTCCGACTCCGGCCGTCCCGCCAGCCACGGTTCACAACCGGAGTTCCTCGGTGGCCCATCACCTGACGGGCACGCCACCACATCCGTGTGCAGGTTCAAGGCACAAGAAACTGCCGTTCCCGCAACTCGCTGTCCGGCTCCTCGCCCTCACCGCCGGCCCGCTGATCGACCTGAGGATTTCCGCCCGCGGGGCGCGCAGTCGCGGCCTCGCCAGAAACATGCAGCACCAGGTACGAAACCCGGCCGACCACGGCCCAGGTCCGGGACAGTCCAGCGGTGAGCTTATGAAGATCAAGAAGTGACATGACAACCTGCCCGAGTCAAGGAGTCCAACAGCGGCGCGCCAGACCTGGCATTCGTGTCGAGCAATGAGAAGAGGGCTTCCGCAAGTCTCTGACCTGCGGACACCCTCTCGCTGTCGGGACGGCCGGATTCGAACCGACGACCCCCCTGGCCGACGCGCAGCCGGTGAACTCGGCGGAGCCCCTCACCCCGCCCGAAGGGTGAGCAGGGTGATCTCACTCGGTGCGAAGATCCGGAACGGCGGACCCCAGAAGCCGGTCCCCCGACTCGTGTAGAGCTGGGTCCGGCCGTGCCTGGTGAGGCCCTGCACGACCGGCTGGTCGAGCCGGACCAGGTAATGGAACGGCCACATCTGGCCACCGTGGGTATGCCCGGACAGTTGCAGATCCACGCCAGCGGCCACCGCGTCTGCGATCTGCTTCGGCTGGTGCGCCAGCAGCAGCACGGGCAGCTCAGGATCGGTGCCGGCGAGGGCCGCGGCGTGGTCGGCCCGGTGGCCGGCGACGCCGGATGAGGCTGCGGTCACGTCGTCCACGCCGGCGACGACGAGCCGGGCGCCGTCGCGCTCCACCACGAGGTGCCGATTGTGCAGCGGCTCCCAGCCGAGAGCCCGCATGTGGTCGACCCAGCTCTGCGCCTCGCCGTAGTACTCGTGGTTACCCGTCACGTACACCCGAGCCAGCCGGGCCTGGACGGCGCCCAACGGCGCCGCCTGCGCCCGCCGCTGATCGACCGTGCCGTCGGCGATGTCGCCCGTGTGGCAGACGATGTCGGCGGCCAACCCGTTGACCACCTCGATGGTGCGGGCGGACCAGCGGGCCCGGTCGATCGGGCCGTAGTGGGTGTCGGTCAGCAGCACCACCCGGACCCCGTCGAGGCCGGCGTCCAGCCGGTCGAGAGTGACGTCCATCCGCCGCACCCGGGGCACCCGCATCGCCTCGGCGTACCCCCAGACGGCCAGGACGGCAGAGACGACCGCGGCGCCGACCGCCACGGAGCGGGACCGCACGGGATCGGCGATCCCCGCCGCGGCCAGTGGTAGCCGGGCCACGTTTCCGATCAACGCCCACACGAACAGGATCCACACCAGGCCGAGGAGTGTGTCCCCGGCACGGGCCGCCGCGTCCAGCCGCCGGCGGCCGTGCCCGAGATACATGAGGGCGGGGAACGCCAGCAGCGCGACGACGAACACCGCCGTGCCGGCGGCCACCACCGGCGCCGGCCACCGCGCCGCGACCGTCAACGTCCACCAGGGCAGCCCGAACAGCAACGCCAGGAGCGCAACCAGCGTCGCCCCGGACGCCAGCGCTCGCAGCGACCGTCGCGCTGGCCGCACCTGTACGGCGTCGCCTGCTGTCATCGTCGTCCTCCCGTCGGGGTCCGTGCAGCATGACACGAGGCGGGCCGGATCGACCACGCCCGGAAATCGGTACGGATCCGCGACTCGGACCCGTCGCCGCCGGCCGCGTCGGCCACCCGCCCGGCCGACTCCACCGGTGAGGTGCGCAGGGGTCACCGTCCGGGCCGGACAGCCCCGTTCGGCTGCGACGGCAGCAATGGTGTCGTCGGCGCACGAACGGCCGGGTACGGCTCGATTCCGCGACGACGGTGACCGCTTGCCGCGGTTCCGCTTCTGACTTCCTCTAGCCTTCAGTGTGCTTGCACCGGTGACCGTGGGCGCCGAGCGGCGGGGCCGCGCAGTCCAGTCCGACTGCGGCGTTGGGCCATCAGACCAACGGACCGCTGTCAAGATCGGGCGCACGGATCTGCCCCAGACAGCGCGCTCACCGGGCAGCATGGCGGCGCCGTCTGTGCAGCCGGACGAACCGCCACGCACAGTCAGCGACCGCCGGTCCCTGATCCCTTCCTCGGACGGTGTCCTGCCTGGCATCGCGCTAGTCTGCCGCCCACCGGGCGTTGAGTGACGGACGGGCGGGGTGCTCCACGCGTGGTCTTCTCGACGGGAGGCAGGGGGGCGCTTCTCCCCTGTAGTCGGGATCGGACCAGCGAATCGGCGCCGCCAAGTACGGAGGTGCGTCGTCGATAAGCTGCGCTCTCTGGGCATTGGAGGGTGAGAGTGTGCGGAAAGTAGTTGTCATCGCGGACCCCGGCGTGTTCGACGCTTGGGGCGCTAGTGGCAAGCCTTCGCCAGATCCGGACGGGTTCCCTATGGTGTTGGAGCCTGTATCGAAGTCGTCGAGGGCCTGATGCAAGGCGTTCCGGCCTCGCTGGCCTAACTCCGGCAAGACCAACCCCTAATCTGTCGCCATGACGGCGAGCCATGGAGTCATCGATCTGGATATGCCTGGAGCTGAGGCTGGTGGCTCGGATGAGGGCTGTTTCGCCGGAGCCCGGCTGGGGAGAAAGGGTGCTGTCTACCTGTCCGTCGCCTTGGTAGTCGGTATGGCGCTCGGCGGCGTCAGCGGTGCCAAGATATGGATATCCCGCGAGGAACAGACCAGGGCCAACACTGTCGCGCTGGTGGCCTTGCCAGGCAAACGCGGGTGTTCGACCAGGTGGTGGCGTCGTTGGCTCAGCCTCGGTGGCCACCGACCTCAACTATCCCGCCGGTGACCGCCGACCCACCCATCCAGCACAAGACCCAGAAATAATCACCAGCGACCCCCACATGACACATGATTCTGATCTATTCGTAGGGGTCGGTCGGTGCCGTGACCTGCTGCCAGGACTCGACGTCGAGGTAGGGAATCTCCTCGCCGTTGACAGGATCGCGGGTGACCCGGCCGCTGTAACGGCCGGTGGCCTGGACCCATGTGTCGTTAGCGAGGCCGGCGGGCACGTCACCGGTTAGACCGAGCTTGACGGGCCGGCTGTCGGCGGCGCAGCACGAAAGGATCATGCGGGCGAGGATCGGCTGGCCGCCAGGCCCGGGCGTGATGAATCCGGTGAGTTGCACCCGGCGGTCGCCGATCGAGCGGCCTTTGTCGAACAGCGCCCGGGCGGCGTAATCGAAGACCGTCGTGCGGGCCGGGTCACCGGCGGGCAGAGGTGGGTAGTCGTAGTCCTGCTCGCTTGTCAGTGCGGTGCCGGCCTGCCCGGCGGCGTAGGAGCCGAGGGCGGGCGGAGCGACGAGCAGAAGGCCCAGCACGGGAAGGATCAGCAGCCATGCGACGCGCGGCTCGTGGTGGCCGTGGGCGTCCTCACCATGTTCCTGGCCCGCATCCGGTACTTCACCAGCAGGCTCTGCGTCCGTGGACGGGGGTGCCGGCCGCAGTTCGTACCAGAGGGTCATCACGGCGGTGGCGATCAGCAAAAGGCTGGCCGCGATGAGGAAGGGCCGCAGGCCTTCCTTGACGTAGCGCAGGTAGATGTCGGTGACGCTGACGCGCAGGACCGCGCCGCCGAGGAGAATCATGACGCAGGCCTGCGCTTGACGGTTCACAGCAGCACCGTTCCGGTGATCACAGCGACCGCGACGGCGACCGCGAAGGTGGCGGGGGCGAAGCGGGCGGCGAAGCGGCGGCCGAAGATCGCGGCCTGCATGGAGATGAGCTTGAGGTCGACCATCGGCCCGACCACGAGGAACGCCAACCGTGAGGTGAGGGAGAACTGCGACAGCGACGCGGCGACGAAGGCGTCCGCCTCGGAGCAGATGGACAGCAGCACGGCGAGGGCGCCGAGGGCGAGAACGGAGAGCACCGGCTGGTCGGCCAGTGTCTGCAGCCACCGTTCGGGTACGAGGACGTTGATGCTGGCAGCGGCCATGGCCCCGACCACGAGAAAGCCGCCGGCGTGGACGACGTCGTGGCGCACGGCAGACCAGAACGCCTCCCCGCGCCGGAGTCCTTCAAGGTTGGGTCGGTGCGGTAGCCGAATCCAGTCGGCGCGGCCCAGGCGCAGCCACAGCCAACCCATGGCCATCGCGACTATGAGGCTGGCCACGGCCCGGCCGAGGACCATTTCGGGATCGTTGGGAAAGGCAATCGCGGTGGCGGTGAGCACGATCGGGTTGATGGCCGGCGCGGCGAGCAAGAACGCCAGGGCCGCGGCGGGTGTGACGCCCCGGCGGATCAGCGAGCCGGCGATGGGCACCGCACCACATTCGCAGCCCGGCAGGACGACGCCGGCGGCGCTGGCCACGGGCACGGCGAGGGCGGGATGCTTCGGCAGGGCCCGGCCCCAGAACGACCGGGGTACAAACACCGCGATCACGGCAGAGAGAAGTACCCCAAATACCAGGAAGGGGACCGCCTGCACCAGCACGGAGACGAAGACGGTCGTCCAGGTCGCCAGGGCCGGCGCGGACAGTACGCGAGCCAGCTGATCACGTAGGACGAGGAGCACGATCAGCAGCGCCAACAGCACTTCGGCCGAGTCCGCCCGGCCGGTGATCCATCCCCAGACCCTGCGGCCGAGTGGCTCGTCCGGCGCGGGCCCGTTCGGAAGGGGCTTGCTCGTTGCGGCAGTCGTCTTCTGGGTGGTTGCGGTGGCGCGCTCGGTTGCGGTCACACCGGCTCCGTTCCTGTCGGCGCCGGCAGAACCGGGTACGCCTGATGATCACTGGGCGCCTGAGGCCCGGCTCATCGTATCGAGCAACTCCGGCGTGCAGGGGCTGTTACGCCGGCACAGCCGCTGGTGGACGAGGTGCACGCCGGAAAGGTGCGCGGCGTGCACGTTCAGCCGAACGTGGCCGTGCGCACCGGCCCACGCGCCAACATCCCCAACAGCGCCGCAGAAAGACAGTACGAAGCGCCCGTCGGCGTCGTCAGTGGTGTCGTCGGGGTGCTGCTCTCCACCGCCTACCCGGTCGCCGCGGGTGTGGCCATACCCCGAGCGCAACCGCTGTCCTACTGCTGTCGCTCGCCGCCGCCTGGGCACCAAAACACGACCTTCCGCACCGCCCGCGCAATCGGCGTCGCAACGTTCATGACCGAGCCCGTTCACGCCGAGGCGATGACGACCAGCGGCCGATCACGGTGAGCTCGACGCCATAGTCGAACAGCACCGCACCCGTGCTCAATGCGTGGCGGATGATCTCCGCGGCGATCGACGCCGTCGTCCGCGATGGCCCACCCGCTGCACCTGCGCATCCTCGTCCGGCTCTCGGTTCCACCTCGTGACCGCCCGCTTATCGCTGCGTCCTTCCCGATCAAGAGATGGACGCGGAAGTCCTGTGATCGCGACCGGCTCGTTGCCCCAACCTCGCACCGGCGGTACGGCACTCCAGACCGGCCCAGCGTAATGATCGATTTCATACTTCGATCAGCGGTAACCACACGAAGCGGTCACGCTCGCTGCCAGCGCGGACGGCGGTCGGGTCGGTTGTCGGTGAGCTGCTGCCCGCCGGGGCGCCGCCACCGTTTGGTCAGCAGGCCATGGTGCGGCGCGAATAGCCAGACGGTTAGGAAGACCGCAGTGGCGACCAAGACGATCGTGCCACCGACCGGTGTGTCGTAGCTCCAGGACAGGTACAACCCGACGATCGCCGACACACCGCCGATCATCGGTGCGAGCAGCATCATGACGCCAAGCCGGTCGGTGAGCAGACGAGCGGCCGCGGCGGGGGTGATCAGCAGAGCCAGGACAAGGATGTTGCCGATGGTCTGCAGTGAGATCACCACGGCTAGGGTCACCAGGACGTAGAGCACGATGTCGAGCCAGAAGACGGACAGCCCCATTGAGCGGGACATCTCCCGGTCCAGGCAGACCGCGACGAATTCCTTGTGCAGGGCGAGCACCAGGCCGAGGATGACCAGGCCGACTCCCCCGACGAGATAGAGGTCCCGGTCGGGGATGCCGGTGATCGAGCCGAAGAGGAACTGCTGCAGCGACCCCGCATAACCGGGGGCCTGCGAGATGATGACGATGCCGAGGGCGAAGGCAGCGACGAGGAACACACCGATCAGCGAGTCCTCCTTGACGCGCCGGTTTTGCGAGAAGACTGCTATCAGTAGCGCGGTCGCGATGCCGGCGATGGCGCCGCCAAGGACGAGGCTTCCCTGCAGGACAAACGCGACAGCGATGCCAGGAAAGACCGCGTGCGCAACGGCATCACCGATGAAGGCCATCCCCCGCAGCACGACGTAGCAGCCCACGACGCCGCAGACGACGCTGGACATGACCGCGATCGCCAGCGCCTTCGGCAGGAACGCGAGGTCAGGGTTGAGCAGGTCGGTGATGAAATCCCAGATCGACATTAGGCCGCCTTTATGAGCTTCAACAACGGGGACGACGCGCTCACCCCGAAAGTGCGCCTCCACAGCTCGACGTCCTGCACGTCGGCGGGAGGCCCATCGGCGATGATCCGACCATTGAGTAGAACCAGCCGAGTGCAGGACTCCACTGCGGCCACCAGATCGTGGGTGGTCATCAGCACCGCACGACCCTCTCCCGCGAGACTGGTAAACAGGTCGCCCAGCAGTTCCTGGGTCGGCATGTCAAGCCCGGTGAACGGCTCGTCAAGGAGGAGGATGCCCGGCGCGAGCGCGAGAGCCCGCGCGACCAGAACGCGCTGCCGCTGCCCACCGGACAGCTCACCGACCGGCCGGCGCTGCAGCTGAGTGAGCTGTACCCGATCCAGCGCCTCACCGACTGCTCGCCGGTCGTCGACGGCGGGTCTGCGGAGCAGTCCGATCCGCCCGGTACGGCCGCTCAGTACGGCCTGCTCTACGGAGATCGGAAAGTCCCATGTGAACTCGTGACGCTGAGGAACATAGCCAATTGCGGACCTTCCGGGACGTGCCTGTTTTCCCTCTACCAGTACTCGGCCACCTCGGATGCGGATCAGCGCCAGAGCAGCCCGCAGCAGGGTGGTCTTCCCGGCGCCGTTGGGACCGAGCAAACCCACCAACTCACCTCGCTCAAGGTGCAACCGCACGTCGCGCAACACAGGCCGACCGCCGAGGTCGACGTCCAACTGCTCGATCTCCAATGCCCTCATCGGGGTCCCTCCGACAGCGGCGAGTTCCGTTGCCGTTCGGCTCGCCCCTTCACGCGCCGTCCCCGCACCAGGAGGAACACCAGGCCACCGGCGAGCAGCACGGCGGCACCGGTCAGCGTCGCGAGCGGCAGCTTCCCGTCACCGGCGGATGAGCCGCGGGCTCCGCCTCGGTCTGCACGTGTTTCGGCCAGAGCAGACGGTTGGGCAACGTCCGTCCTGGCGGCAAACGCGTCGTCGGCACTGGCCGCGTCGCCCACCGCGAAGCGCAGCGTGCTGGTCGTCGAGGCCTTCTCCCCCGTGATCAGGTCGGCAGAGACCTGCAGCGTGACCAGATAGATCCCTGGCTCGGTGAAGACCCAGTTGGCGTGGGTGTGGCTGTTGACCTCGGCCCAAAAGGACTGCACCTTTTCCTCGGTGGATCGCCACAACGGTTGCGGCCCGGTGAAGTTGCCCGACTGCAGGTACATCGTCAGGCGGCCGGGCCCTCGCACGCCGAGCAGGGTCAGGGTGGCGCCTCGGTCGACGCCTTGCATGACCCGGGGATCCTGCGTGTTCCAGCCGAGCCAGACGACGTTCTGGTTCTGCGTCTGTGGGATCACGTACACCCGTTTGCCGGCTCCGACCCCGAGGAACGCGTACGCCGGGTCGTCCGGAACGGTTTGCATCGCGGCGTCGGACACGCGCAGCAGGGTCTCGTTCGGGTCGCGCCACACGGGCTCGGACTGGGTGCCGTCGTGCAGCAATAGACTCCACCGGTTGTCGACGTAGCGAGGGCCGATGTCGACGTGGCCGGTGGTGAGTGTCGTCCGCCCTCTGGCGAGAGGTTGGTCCGCCGCGATCGATTGCTCGAGGCCTGGTGTCGGCTCCGCGAACGCAGGCGTCTGTGCGGTCGAAAGGACGATGAGCACGCCGAGCGCGCTCTGCGTGATGGCGCAGATCGCGCGGGCGCGGCATCGCAGTCCTCGTGCCGTCACTGGTCCTCCTTCACTCTGCCGCGCTCAGGCAGTCGCGCAGCGATACGGCGTTGAACCGCATCATGTCCAGGTAGTTGGTGACCGTGCGGTCGAAGGTGTCGCCGTAGATCGGGCACACACGCAGGCCTTCCTCCTGGGCCAGTTCGGTCAGGACCGTGGCGCGTGCCGCCAGGTTCGGTTCCAGGAAGACGGCAGGGATCTGCAGGTTGCGGATCGTCTCGGTGAGACGGCGGCGGTCGGCGAGGCTCGGCTCGGTGGCCGGGTTCGGGGTGACGAAGCCCGAGATCTGAATGCCGTACGCCTGGCCCAGATAGCCAAACGCGTCATGGGTGCTCACCAGATGACGTCGGAACGCTGGAATCTGCGCGATGGTGTCCCGCACGTACGAGTCAAGCTTCTCCAAATCTCTGATGTAGGCCGCAGCGTTCGCCCGGTACATCGCCGCGGCCCCCGGGTCGACACCGATCAGAGTGTCGCGGATCAGCTCCACATAGGAGATCGCGTTGCGAACGTTCTGCCATAGGTGCGGGTCGATCTCACCGTGCACGTGCTTGCCGAGAACGGCTTGCGGGAGCTGGTACACCTGAGTGCCGGGCCGGCCGAGGAAGCGAAGCCTCCGGTCGCCGGGCACCTCCAACAGCGCCTTGCTCGGCACCTCGATGACGGTGCTGGCCGGGTCGTACACCTTCTGGTTGGCCTCACCGCTGCCCTCCGGGTCGGCGAACAGGTAGAGCCGCCGCTCGTCGAGATCCACGGTGAGGTCGGCGTGTCCGGATCGCAGCACCGTCGCGCCCGTCATACCCGGCACCGCATGCGGGTCCACCCCGACGGCGAAGGTGAACGCCCGCTCGCCCAGGGCAATGGGGGCGGTCCCCGCGCCGACGGCCAGCCGCGCCCGCATGGTCAGTCGGTAGACGCCCGGTCTCGTGAATGCCCAGCTCATGTGGGTGTGCGCGTCCGGCGGGAGGACGGCGGTGTCGTCCCGGTATCCGTTGGCGGGGTCGAAGCCGTCGGCCGAGTCGACGTAGAAGGACGGGTTGCCGAACGACTCGGTCAGATAGGCGAGCATCCGACCCGGTCCGCTCGCCTCGGTCGCGCTGAGCAACACATCGGAGGAGCGGTTCGCTCCGTCTGCCGCACCAGTGCCGCGCACGCGCATGCCCAACCAGATGGTGTCCAGTGACACGTCCTCGACCAACGGAATGATCTCTGCCGCGTACTTCACCGCCCCTTCGGCCAGCGAGACGTTCGGTACCCCGTCGCGCAGGTTGGCGTCCAGTGCCTTGATCACGGCCTGCTCCTCGAGAAGCAGGTAGTTGCTGAAGGCGACGTCGGCGTAAACGACGTCGCGGACGTCGCGCAGCGACGGCTCATAGCTGTGCGGATCAGCCCCGTCCGGCACCAAGGAGCTGACGACCACGCGGCCACCACCGACCTGACTCACCAGATCCCGCAGAATCCCGGTGGTCGTGATCACCTGCACCCGCTCGTCGTGCGCGCCCAATGCAACCTCCGAGCGGCAACCGGAGATCAGCAACACGACCAGCAGAGGCAGGGCCGCCAGCGGCAGCCGCCGGCCAGGCCTGCGAGCCGCAGTGGCGCCGACAGTAGACATCGGTACTCTGCCCCTCCCCCGGATAGTTCGACCCAACGGCTGACGCTGTGCTTCTCGAACGCTCGCACCGCAGGGCACCCTAACACACTAATGGCAACGATTATCAGATTCATTTGTCGTCAGTGGCTCCCCCGTCGGTGTGGCAGTGTTGTCGGCGACATAGACGGAGCCCTCGATTCCGCTGTTCTGGCAGCCACACGGTCGAGTGCACATGCCTGTCGGGTCACCGGAGCCCCACGCCCCGGCTGTGCGCGGCTCGGGCAACGATTGCGGCTGGTCCGCCGGCTTGCGTGTTGCCAACGCAATCAACGCGGCAACGAACGCCGGACCCCGGACAGCGAATCTGAGTGAGCATCCAGCTGCCGTCAGGCCACAACACCCGCTCGTACGCCCGCAACGCCAACTAGGGGCTCGGACAGCGGCAAGGCGACCAGACCAGTCAGCGCAACGTCGAACTCCTCGGCGCGGGAAACTGGCCGCAGGGCGTGGTTAACCCACAGAGTGACGTCGACGGTGCGAAGGCCAGTAGCGGCCCATCCCGCCTCGCCCCTACGCCCCTACGCCCCTGGGCAGAAGGCCAGGACAGGCGCGGAGCGGGATGGGCGCGTCCCGCCGTACACGTGATCAGCGGACTGCTGGTTGATCACCCTCTATGACGCTACGGCGCCGACGCACCGAACCGACGACGATCAGCGCAATGCCGCTGATGACCAACCCTCCGCCGCCGAACAGGGGGAAGCGCAGGGAGTCGCCTGTGCGTGGTAGGGCGCCGCCTCGCCCCGTTCCACAACCCGTCATGACGGTCCGGGTGGTTGGCGCTGTCGTGGGCAGCAACGCCTTGGCATCGGTCGCTCCGACGGCGAAGGTGACCACGTCGGTCCGGCTCGACGTTGTTCCGGAAGCGAGCGTGACGGACTGGCTGAACGTCAGACGATAGGCGCCGCGTTGGGTGAAGACCCAATTGCCGTGGGCGTGGGTGCCCAACGGAATCTGGTACGTGTCGGGCAGGCCGTCCTTGCTGTCGAAGACGATCGTAGGCTTGCCAAATGGGTCGTACTGGAAAATGGCCAGCGATCCGGGGCCGTCGACCTTGGTAAGCTTCCAGGTCACCTGACCCTTGACCTGCGCGGAGCGGATCTCCTCGGTGTTCCAGCCGGCCCAGAGGATCCCGGCCTGCTGGGTCTGCGGGATCTGCCAGATTGTCGAACCCTGAGGGCCCAGGAAGCCGAACCCGGCCGGCACCTTTGTGGACGCCTTGTCCGGCAGGTGGAACACCACATCAGAGGGCGCTCGCCAGACTGTCTTGCCGGCCTGCGTGCCGTCTTTGATCTGCGAGACGAGCCGACCGTCGACGATCCGGCTCGCGTAGTCGACGTGCCCCTGGTCGAGCATGACGCCCGCGCTTCTGCCGGTACCGGGCACCCTGGTGGTCGATGCCGTCGGCACGCACGGGCTTGGGCGCGCCGAGGCCGAGCCCTTCGTGACGGACGGCTCCGGGGTCGGTCGGGTCTGTGCCGGCGGCACCACCGGCGTCGACGCCTCGCTCGGTCGAGAGGTCACGCTGGCGGTCGGTGTCGCCGTGGCGATCGGAGTCGGCGTGGCCGTCGGGGTCGGCGTGGCGGTCGGGGTTGGTGGTGGTGTGCCACCTGGCGGACCGTCCGGGACCTGATAGTCGAGGGCCGGAGCTACCGATGGCGCGTATCGATTTCGGTAGGTCGGGATGTAACGAGCCGACAGGGCGTGCGCACCCGGGCCGAGGGACGGCGTGGCCAGTGCCGCTTGACCCGCGGCGACCACGGAGTTGCCGAGACTCGTCTTTCCGTCGAGGAACTCGATCCAGCCGGTCGCCGTGGACGGGACGACGGAGGCACTCAGCGTCACCGGCGCGCCGGCTGACGCCGGGTCCGGCGATGCCGTAAGGCTCGTGCCGGTCGTCTCGGGGACGATGTCGGCAGCGGTGTCGCCGCCGACGTACCAGGCGTAGTCCACCGGGCCCGAGCTGACCTGGCTGCCACCGGAGGTCGTCGCGGTGGCCTCGAAGGTCAAGGTGTACCAGCCCGGCGCACCGAAGGCCCAGTTGCTGTGGACATGGGTGCTGACCGGGATCCGGTAGGTGTCGTAGGCCCCGTCGCTGGCGCTCAGCCGCCGCAGCGGCGACCCATCCGGGCCGAGGGAGAAGACCTCCACAACGCCCGGCCCGCGCACCGACCGCAGGTGCAGATCGACGGCGTCGTCGGCGAAGCTGCCCGGCAACAGACCCTCGGTGTCGAAGCCCGGCCAGAGCAGTGACGGATCCTGCGTCTCCGGAACGAGCCAGACGGTCGACCCCGCTGCTCCGAGGAATGCGAAGCCTTCGGGAACCTCGGTCGCGGCAGCCTGCTTGATCTGGAAGATCAGGTGGTCCGGATCGTCGTACTCGAAGGGTTCGTAGCCGATCCGGGTCTGCAGCGACAGCTTGTCGTCGGTCCAGCGCACATCGACCGCGTCGGTGTGCACGTCATTGAGGACACGTCGTTCCTGGCTGGCCGGCGCCTCGGCTCGTGCGGCGCTCGTACCGACCGCGCTGGTCATCAGTGCCATGCCCAGCACGATGATCGCCGCGCCCCACCGGGTGGACGTTCGTCTCGTCATTGGCGGTATCTCATTTCCCCCGGAATTCCGGGCGCGTTGCCGTGGAGCCCGTCGCCGCAGTCCGCGACGAACGGGCGCGGTGACCGCCCGGAGCGCTACGAACAGTCAGAGGTGGTGCGGGATGGTTGATCGCCCGGTCAGGGTGGCCGGGAGCTTCCCGGGCCACCCTGACCTGCTGACCGCTTTGCCGGGGCTAGCCGACCTGGAAGGTGTAGGTGACGTTGCCCGAGCTGGGGCCGGCGCCGTTGCCGGCCGTCGCTCTGAAGGTCAGGGTGTAGGTGCCGACCTGGGAGAACGCCCAGTTGCCGTGACCGTGCACCCCGGCTCCGATGCCGCCGGACCAGACGGGTGTCGCGCAACCGGCGGCGGTGTTGCTGTTCAGCCGGAACGTCGGCACCACCGTCAGGCCACTCGTCGCGGTGGTGTAGAGCGCGAAACGCCCGCCAGCGGGAGACGACACGGCGCTCACCAACTCCATCTTCACCGGCCCCTGCGCCGCGGGGACGTCGGTGCTGTCCCAGCCGGCGTAGAGCTTGTTGGCGTCGTACGCCTGCGGAGCGACATAGAACGTCGATCCGGCGGCGCCGAGACAGGACCAGGCTGCGCCAGAAGGCACGGTGCTGGTCCACGACGACGAGACTCTGAGAACCGTCCCGACCGGGGACAGGTCGTCGGTGACCGGGCTGATCGGTGAATGCGTCTTGATGTCCAGCGTCAGCGCCCCGGCGTCGTAGTCGACGTCGAGCACATCGAGGTGCCCGGAGCTGATCGTCGCCGCGGAGGCCGGTGCGGCGAGAAGGCCAACCGTTGCGAGCGTGGCAGCCACCGTAACCGCGAACATCCTGCCCACGAGCATCGCAGCTCCTCGACAACGCTGTCCGGTGGATGCGGCGCTCACTTCTGCACCGTGAACGTGAGCCAGACCGGCGCCGAGGTGACGGTGGCTCCGCCAGCGGCCAGCTTCGCGGTCGCATCGACCTTGATGCGGTACGTGCCAGCCTTCTCGAACGCCCAGTTCTCGTGGACGTGCGCGCCCGCCTGGAGGGTGACGACGTCCGGCAGACCGTCCTCGCTGTCCACCAGCTTGTGCGGCGACCCGTCCGGGTTGAAGGTGAACAGGCTGACTCCGTCGGGGCCGATGACCTGCTTGAAACGGATGCTCACGGTGTTGTTGACAAAGGCTCCGGGCTCGATCTCCTCAGCGGACAGCCCCGGCCACAGCACGTTCTCGTTCTGCGTCTCCGGCAACAGGTAGATCGTCGCGCCGGGCGCACCGAGGAAGGCGTACACCGGATCAGCCGGCACCGGCGTCGCCGACTCCTTCTTGGCAACAAGCACGACGTCCGCGGGAGCGTACTCCGCGCCCGGCTCGGTGCGCTCGTCGTGGACCAGCAGGTCGAGGACACCGTCCTCGTACTCAACGTCGACCGCGTCGACGTGTCCCTCGGAGATGGTGATCAGACACGACGCCTCGGCGGGACTGGCCGCCACGAGAGCAGCAGTCATCGCTGCGGCAGAGGCCATCAGCAGGGGTTTGAACAGGTGCATAGACCCTCCAGATCGACACGAACATGACATCCGAACCGAGATAATGATAGTCATTTTCGATAAGCCGTCAATGCCTCCCTCGGCTGCCACTCGCTCGCCGACGTTGCCTCCAAGGTCGACGATCAGGTTGAACCGAGAGACCGGGGGGATGGCCGGGAACCGCGTCGCGGCTGGCATCGTCTCAGAGGTGCACGAATTGCGTGGATCAAGCACCAAGGAGCGATATGCGATTAATCGTCAAAGCCTTTGTCGTGATAGTGGCCATGGTCGGACTGGCCGCGTGTGGTGAGGGTGCGCCCACGATGGCCGAGGCAACGAACGACGGGCGGGAGGCGCAGCCATCCGTTGCCGCGACCGGCACACCCGTGGTCCGATCCGGGTGGACCTCCTGCGCGGTCGACGCCCCACTCGGGGACGACGGGCGTCCGCCCCATATCCGTACCCTTCCGCGCCTGGGCACCGACTTCGCGGTCGCGTCCGCGGTCCACTGCCAACTAGAGCCGAAGCAACGCGCGGACGGCGGTGAGGACCTGGTCCTCACGGAGGGCCGAGCCACCGACGTGACAGCGCTTCTTGCCGCGCTACGCCTGCCCGAAGACAGGACCACCATCGAGGCCTGCACCCTAGAGATGCCTTGGGAACCGAACCTTTTGCTCTTCGACGCGCAGGGCCGATGGATCCGGCCAGGGCTGCCGATGGACACCTGCGGCAAGCCACTCCCCGAGATCCCGGCGGCAGTCCGAGGTCTGCGGCTGACCACCGTCTCGGAGACGGTCGTACGCGAAATCCTGTCAGCCGGGGCGGCTGCGTCCGGGTGCGGCCAGCAATGGTCGGACGTGGTGGCCGCTGAAAGCAGAAATCCATCGTCCCTGCCGAGGCCGGGCAAGGTGCCGATCCCGTCGTCGGCCGCACAGCTGCGTCTCTGCGTATACCGGGTGTCGGCGGAGCAGCAGGGAACACCGCAACCCGCCGGGACCTTCGAACACGGGTTGATCATGCCCCAGCAGCGGACCGCGGCCATCGAACGCACGTTGACGGTGCTCCCCCCGGCCAAGACGTGCTCAGGCGCCGCGGACCGGTTCGCAGTGCTGCAAAACCCCGCCATCACGGGCAACGAGATCTACATCGAACTAGACCACTGCCGGCGGGTCCTGACCACACCGATGGACGGCCCGTCGATCCTGGCCCAGGCCGACAACACGCTCATCGCACTGCTCAAGCAGTAGCCGCGTCAGCCGGCCCAGCTTCGACGCCCCAGGACGAAAGCCTTGCCGGGGCCGTCGCTGCCGGGGAGATCGACGGGTCCCGGGCGAGTATCGACGCCATGCACGTTCGGGCCGTCAAAGTGGGACCTGACCGGACCCAGTCCCCAGCGCGCCCAGCTCGGTCGGTGACGGTGCCAGTCGCGGTGCTCGCGGTACATCGACGGTACGGAAAAGGAACGCCGCGCTGGTCTGCTCAGCTCATGCGACTAGGCAGGACACCACGACCACTCCGGCCCCGACAGCGAGCGCTCGTCGCCGTCGTCGCCGCCGTCGCTCTGCCACTGGCCGCGTCGTCGATCGCCGCAGCCCGGTCCGGGTCGACGTCGGCCGGACCGGCGTCGGCCATCGCGACCCCGCCCGATCCGGTCCCGGCAGCTCCCGTCAGCGTCGAGGAACGGCGCGTGCTGGACCGCGCCGAAGCGCTCCTCACCCGCGACTGCATGACCCGCGCGGGATTCCAGCTGTGGCTGGTCCAACCGCCGTCGGCGGACGAGCTGCGCACCTTTCCGTACCTCGTCGACGACGTGGCGTGGGCGCGGAAACACGGTTTCGGCTCGGACGTGGTGGAGGCGGTGAACGCCCGCCGACTCGCCGACCCCAACCAACGCTACGTCGACGGCCTGTCCCCCGAACGCAGGGAGGCGGCGCTGGCCACGCTCAACGGCACCCGTCCGGAGGGCCTGGAGGCACGGCTCCCCTCGGGCGGGGTGATGCGGCGCAGCGCCGAGGGCTGCACGTCCGAGGCGCAGCGCCGGCTCTACGACGACCTGGCCGGGTGGTACCGGTCGAGCAAGGTGGTCGCCGACCTGACATACCTGCGGCAGCGGCGGGTGCTCGCCGATCCCGCCTGGACGGCCGCGCTACGGCCCTGGGCACGGTGCCTGCGGCAGCAGGGGTACACCGCCGACAGCCCGGATCGGCTGCGGGAGAGCGTCGCTGAACGGGGGCGGGCGGACGAGATCGCTGCGGCGGTCGCCGAGGCGCGGTGCGCCCAGGACGGCCTCGCCGCGACCGCACGGGCGCTGGACACCCGCCACGGTGACGAACTGACGGCGGCGTACCACCAGGATGTGGCGACCAAGCACCGGCTGGAGCACGGAGCACTCCCCCGGGCCCGGGCCGTGGTCGCCGCCGAGCAGGAATGAAGGCCGAGGCGATGGTCGCCCGGCGAGATGGAGGACGAGATGAAACGGATCCACCTGGTCCTGGCGGCGGGGGGCGCGATGCTCGCCATGCTGCTGGCCGGCGCACCGGCGGCCGCGTCCACCGCGCAGCCCGGCTCGGCCGGATCGGCCGATCAGGCCGCGCCGTCCAACCGGGACGGCCGAGCCGAGCGCGTCGACCTGCCCAAGAGAACCCCGATGGACGCCGCGCGGACCGCCGCGGCGGCCAACGGCTACTTCTACGCCTACGAGCACGCCTACTGGGGGGGCCGTTGGTGCGCCTGGGCGGGCAACGCAAAGAACTGGATCAACCCGGGCGGCGCCGGCACGAGCGGCCAGTGGGGCTGCGGCGGCGACTACGGCTTCGACAACATCGCCACGTCGGTGTGGAACAACGGCGTCTACTTCGACGGCGCGGACGCGGTACGCATGCACACCGGGACGTTCCACACCGGTGGCAGCATGTGCCTGTCCCGCGGCGACTCCTGGGCCGACTTCACCCTGGGCTGGCAGGTCTTCAACGACGGCACCGCCGCCGACAACCAGATCAGCTCGCACTACTGGGGCGTCTCCTGCGTATGACGCCCAGCCGGGCGGGGGCAACCAGCTCTCGCCCGGCACCACCACGCTCAGCAGGGGACATTTCCGGACAGCAGTGCGCGGTGCAGGTCGCGCAGCTCTCGCCCCGGTTCGATGGCGAGCTGCGCCGACAGCTCCGCCCGCCAGTCCCGGTAGACACCCAGCCCGTCGGCAGTACGTCCACTGTGGTGCAGAGCCAACATCAGCTGACCACGCAGCCGCTCCCGGTACGGGTGCCGGCGTACCAAGGTGACCAGCTCGCCGATGACCTGCGGATGCTGGCACAGGTCGAATCGCGCGGCCACGCGCTGCTCGACGGCGGCGAGCCGTGCCTCCTCCAGTTGCGGTCCCTCCGCGTCGGTCAGCTCGTCGGTGCCGTCGGCCAGCGCCGGCCCGCGCCACCAACCGAGACTCGCGGTCAGCGCGGCCGACGCCTCGGCCGCCCGCCCCGCACCGAGCAGCAGGTCGGCTCGCCGCACCTCGTCGAGGAACCGGTCGAGGTCAAGCTCACCCGGTGCCAAGCGCAGTGCGTAGCCGTCCCGCCAGGATCGGATGCGGTCGGCGCCGAGCAACGCGCGCAGCTCGCTGATCCGCTTGCGCAGTTGGGTACGCGCGGTCGCGGGCGGTTGCTCCGCCCAGAGCAGGCGTACCAGTCGATCCATCGACACCATCCGGCCGCGCGCGAGCAGCAGCGCGGCCAGTACCGAGCGCTGCTGCGGACCGGCCAGGCGCACCGGCTGACCGGCCCGGACGGCCTCGATCGGCCCCAGAATGCGGAAATCCATCTGCGTCACCTGCTCCTCCTCGTCGCCGAGAAACTGTCGCAGCGGGCGTCGTCGAAGCGCTGTCATCGCGCTGTCACACGACTTCCCCTGGGCGATCACGGTGCGTCGCCGCCGCGCCGCCGTGTCGGACCGTCGTGTTACCGTCGCTCTCGGTCGACGCCGTGCGGCGTCTGGTCGTCCCGACGCTGGGGGCTTCGTGGAGTGGAATTTCGCCGTGCTCGGCACGCTTCGCGTTTCCCGACACCAAAGCACTATCCCCGTCCCGGCCAACCGGCAGCGGGCGTTGCTTGCCACGCTGCTGCTCAACCGGGGTGAGACGGTCAGCGTCTCCGCCCTCGTCGACCGGGTCTGGGGCACGCGGGCACCCGCCCACGCGAGAGCCGCACTGCACTCACTGGTCCGGCGGCTGCGCAGCACCCTGACCATCGAGGATCACCCTGGCGAGCTGATCGCGACACGGGTCAGCGGCTACGTCCTCGATCTTCCCCCGGCCGCCCTCGACCTCTCCCGCTTCGACACGCTCGTGACGGCCGGCCTGACCGCCGATCCGCAACGCCGAGCCGACCTGCTGCGGGAAGCCCTGGCGCTGTGGCGTGGCGACCCGTTGGCCGACGTCGACTCCGAGGTGCTGCACCGCGAGGATGTGCCGGCGCTGACCGAGCGGTGGGTACGCGCCACCGAGGTCTTCTTCGACACCGAGCTGACCCTCGGCCGGCACAGCGAGATCGTCGCGGAGCTGCGGCGGGCGACCCGGCGCACCCCGCTGCGCGAGGGGCTGTGGGCGCAGCTGATGCTCGCGCTGTATCGCAGCGGACGGCAGGCCGAAGCCCTCGACGCCTTCCATCGGCTCGCCGCGATCCTCTCCGACGAGCTGGGCGTCGACCCCGGGCCGGCGGTGCGGGAGCTGCGCGACGGCGTACTGCGCGCCGACCCCGCGCTGAGCTGGCAACCACCCACGACGCAACGGGTCGCCCCGGCCGCGCCACCGATGTTTCAACTGCCGGCCGACACCGGCGTGCTGCACGGACGCGGCGCGACGGTCGCGGCCATCCGGCGGTCCATCGTCACCGCCGCCAGCGAGGGACGCCTACCCCTGGTGTCCGTCTCGGGCGCCCCGGGCGTCGGAAAGACCGCCCTCGCCATCCATCTCGGCCACCAGCTCGCCGACGAGTTCCCCGACGGTCAGTGGTACGTACGACTGCGCGGCCAGCAGCACAATCACGCTCGCCCCCTCGACCTCCTCGCCGAGCTGCTCACCTACTCGGGCGTGCGCGGTGCGGCCCAACCCGCCACGGCGGACGCGCGCGCCGCCGCGCTACGGGCGGCTCTCGCCGGTCGCTGCGTCCTCATCGTTCTGGACGACGCCGCCTCGGCGGAACAGGTCGAACCGCTGCTGCCGGGCGCCGGCGGCTGCGCGGTGATCGTGACCAGTCGCAGCACACTCGGCGCTCTGGTGGCGCTGCACGGTGGCCGTGCCGTTGGTCTGGACCCACTCAGCCCGCAGGACGCGGTCGACCTGCTCACCGCGGTCTTTCAGGAGCACGGGTTCACCGTCGCGCCGGATGTCGTACACGACCTTGCCGCGCTCTGCGGCAACCTCCCGCTGGCATTGCGGATCGTGGCGGCCAACCTGGCCACGGCCGGCCCGACCGACGCCCGCGCGTACGTGCGTCGACTACGCGACGGCGACCGACTCGGCGGCCTTTCGGTGCCCGGTGACCCGCGGGTGGCGCTGCGCGCCACGATCGCACCGTCCTACCAGCGGCTCGGCGGCGCGGAGCGGCAGGCGTTGCGACTGCTCGGGTCGACGCCCACCGACTGCTTCACCATCGAAGACCTCGCAGCGCTCACAGACGTCGACTGGCCCGTCGCGGACGCGGTGCTGCGCACCCTGACCAGCAGTCACCTGGTACGCCCCACCCGGGGCGGTCGGTTCGCCACCCACGACCTGATCCGTCTGTACGCGGCGGAACAGTCCCGCATCGAGGACACCGCCGACCAGCGCGCCGAAGCCCTGAGCCGGCTGTTCCACGGTTACCTGGCCACCGCCGACGCGCTCGCCCGGCGCAGCTATCCCCGGATGGCGTTCCTCCCGCAACCCGCCGGGCCGCTCCGGCGTACAGCGGCAGCGGCAGCGGCAGCGGCAGCGGCGCAACCGGAACCACCGACCTGGTTCCACGCCGAGTACCCCAATCTGCTCGCCGCGATCCGGCACCTGGCGCAGCACGGCCCGCGTGAGATCGCCTGGCATCTCGCCGACCGAATGCGCGGCTACCTCCAGGAGACCGGGGCACACGGCGAGTGGCGTTCGGTCGCCGAGCTGGGCCTGGCGCAGGCCCAGCTCGAAGGCAACGACCCCGGGGTCGCCGCGATGCAGGCGAGCCTGGCGACACTGAGCGCCAGCAGAGCCGACTACGCCGACGCGCGGCGACGGTTCGACGCGGCGCTGACCATCCAGCTCCGGCTGGGTAATCGGGTCGGGCAGGCGTCCATCCTCAACAACCTCGGCATCGTGCACCGGGAGGAGGGTCGGCTGGCCGAGGCGGGCGAGTGCTACGCGCAGGCGCTGCTGCTCTACCGCGAGCTGAGCAACCGGTACGCCGAGTTGAGCTGCCTGAGCAACCTCGGTGTCGTCCAGTTGGAGTTGGACCACGTGCACGAAGCGGTCCGGGCGCAGCAGGCGGCGCTGGAGGGGTATACGTCCCTGGACGGCGCCGAGCAGCCGCTCAACGACATCGCCAACGTGCTGCACAACCTCGCCGCCGGTCTGCGCGCGCTCGGCCGGCCCAGCCTGGCGGTGCTGCACCTCACCCGCGCCCTGGTGCTGCGTCGGCAGGTGGGCAACCGCTACGGTGCCGCGACGGATCTGGACCAGCTCGCCGCCGCGTACGTCGATCTCGGTTACCACGCCAAGGCGCAGCGCCTCGCCGAGGAATGCCTGAGCATCGCGCGCGCGATCGGTCGACGCCGCGTCGAGGCGGAGGCTCTGGCCACCCTGGGCACCGTCGCGCTCGGCCTGCACGGCCCGGCGGCGGCACTCGATCTGCTGTACCAGGCGTTGCGGCTGGGCCGCGAGATCGGTTACCGCCGTGCCGAGGTAAACGCCCACCTCGGCCTGGTAGGCGCGTACCGGGCGGCCGACAGACCGCAGGAGGCGGGGAGCCACGCCCGGATGGGCGAACAACTCGCCCGCGCGGCCCAACACCACCTGCTGGCCCGGCAGGCCCGGGCGTTGCTCGGCGCTGGCGAGCCCGAGGCGCTGCTCCGGCCGGCCAGTTAGTCGTGGAGCACCGCTGAGCTACAGAGGGTGAGGTCGTTGGCCAAGCTCAGCCGACTGCTGGTGGTCCATGACGCCGTAACGCTGGGGCGTCAGTCCAGCCAGGCTCCTGCGGCGCACGCCCAACACCGCCATCAAGGGTGGCGTGCCAATGGTCGCTGGCGGCACTCCTCCCGGCCGAGGATCTCGCCAGCCTGCCGACAACGGATCGAAAAGGTCGATGCGTTGGGGTTCCCGCCCACGCTGGGCTCGCAGTTTGGGACGGTCCACCGGCGGCAGAGGTTCGCCCCCTGCGTTGCGGCGGTCGCGCGCTCGGGGCCGCCGCAACCGGGCACCGCTGCCCGAACGGAGGCAGGCAGTCCTGATGCGGGCGGCGTACGCACCACTCTTCACCTGACGTCCGCTCTTGCTACTGGGGACCCCGGACGGTCACCGCCGCAGCACCCGGAGCGGCAGCGTTCACGAAGGTATTGAGAGCCCCGAGACCGCCGATCTGCTCCCCGCGCACGCGGGGGTGATCCGCAGGCGGCCGCCGACGTCGACACGATCCTGTCCTGCTCCCCGCGCACGCGGGGGTGATCCGGTGTGGCGCAGCAGCAGCGACGAACCGGCCGGCTGCTCCCCGCGCACGCGGGGGTGATCCCGGCTATCACTCGGGGCTGCCGCACGCCGTCGACGTTGACCCCAAGGTCGCTCAACGCCTTCATCATCACGCGGTGCACGATCCGGACGGTGGTCGACGACAGCGGCCCCGCCGTTCTTCCCCCACCCTTGAGCAGCTTCTTGTACAGCTCGTGGATCACCCGCTTGTCGAGGGCGTAGAGCTGCCGCGCGCCGATGTGTGGAACCACGTAGCAGCGCATGATGTCCCGGTAGTTGCTGAGCGTTGTCTCCTGGACATCCAGCTCGCGCTCGTTGAGCCAGCTCTCCAGCTCGGCAGCGACGCTGCCGTCGG
This sequence comes from Micromonospora sp. 067-2, assembly GCF_046549295.1. Lineage (NCBI taxonomy): Bacteria > Bacillati > Actinomycetota > Actinomycetes > Micromonosporales > Micromonosporaceae > Micromonospora > Micromonospora sp. 067-2. The sequence goes on from NZ_JAJPWB010000007.1 coordinate 368,317, forward strand.
CCCCGAGGTCCGCCCCGCCGTAGGCAGCGCGGGCGTCCTCCTCCGCCTTCAGCGCAGCGGCCTGATTGGGGAACCCTTGCCGCTTGTGTTGACGGCGCCGGCCGTTCGCGTCGGGCGGGAGGTCGATGATGAAGAACCAGCGGGTCTGGCCGTCGGCGAGGCGGTAGTTGCAGACAGCCATGAGGCTGCACCTCCGCAGTAACGGGATCGAGGGATGCCACCCACGTTAAGCGATCTCCGTTACCGCCAGCGTTACCGCAAGATCACACGTGATCTTCTATATCCGCTGGTGAAAACCAGTCGGGACGGCCGGATTCGAACCGACGACCCCTTGACCCCCAGGACGTCGCAGTAGGCGTCCGCGCACGTCAGCAACGGTGTGCCCGGCGGCACGCCGTCGGTGGCTGCGTCGTCCGTGTCTGTCCGGGGTGGACGTGTGGTCCCCCACTGGTCCCCGGTGGCGCTGTTGGTTTCCATGGCGCTCTAACGCATCCAACCATTGGGTGTGGTCGTCCGCAGCACCTGCGGGTGCCGGCTTCCCGTCGCGCAGGCTTCGTCCTGCCGGGCCGGGCCTGCCCGGTCCAGGTGGAGCGCCCCACAGGACGTACGACCTGGACCGGGCAGGCCCGGTCTGGCTGCCTGTGGTGTGCGGCGGGTGGCCCCGGATCGGCCGGGCATCCCAGAGCCGCCCGGGTCCAAGGGCGGGTAGCCCTTGCCGCCGGAGGCGCGCCCCGGGTCGTAGGGCCGGAGGCCCTACCCGCCGGAGGCACCCTGTCGGCTTGCCGTAGCACCCGCACCTTCGAGATCCCCCGGGGCGGGTGCACCCAACTCGCGCAGCCATTCAGCCACAGCCCAACCCAGGTCCGTCAAGCGGAAGTGATCCGCACCGCGATTACCCGTGGCCGGCTCCATCTCCACCATCAGCCCGCGATCCCGGAGATGTCGCCACAGCAGGGCAGCCGATGGCCCCAGCCCTTTGTCAAGATCCTGAAGCAGGTCGACTGTCGCAGCGAAGCGACCGGGCGAATCGCGGAAAAGCCTCTCCGCAGCGGCGAGAAATCGCGCATGTGGCGGTTCCAGATCACGGATCGCCGCGACGAACATCTCCGTTTCGTCGATACGATCTCCATCCTTGGCACCCCGCACGAACGCCCGGGCAAGCACGCGAACCTTCCAGTCCGACCTTGCCGCCGTCGCAGCGTCCACGACTCGGCCCAGAAACTCCCGACTGTTCGCGTCGACCATATGCTCATCGATGAAATCCTCCATGGGCTGGCCTGCTTCATCGGTGACGGCATCCACAAAACGCGTGATCCTCTCGGCGGCGTTCCGAATCCGCTCGGCGATGACCCGGCTTCCTTGCTCTGCGATCGCGCCCGTTGCAGCGCCAGCAGGAACCGACCACGCGGCAAGGTCGGGACTGTTGGTGGCGGCTGCGGCAGCGACCAGGAGCGCGGCGACGACTGAACCGGCGGTACCGCCAGCGGTCTTGGCGACGACATCCTCTGCCCGGTTTACGAGTTCTCCCACAGCGCTCAATTGTGCCGGTCCGCCGCAAGCAGCCGTGCAACCTCGGACGGCAGCCGCTGCGACCTCCCTGCCAGCCGGTCGCTCAGTGCCGCCTGTTCGCAAAGACTGGGCATCGGGATACCAGCGGGTGGCCGCGCGCTGCCGGGGTCGCCGCGCCGGGAGCGAAGCGGCAAGGCGCGGTGTGCCCCGAGCGGCGCGCAGCGGGCCGCTTGCGGCCCGCCTTGAAGACGTATGGAAAGTTCTCACCCGGCGAGACCAGGCAGATGTCCGGTCTCCGGACCTGGATGACAGATCGGTATCAGGACCTGCGTGACACTTCTCCGAGTGTTGGTGGAGATGAGCGTGATGGAACAGCGGTATCGAGCCGTGCAGGACGTGCTGGCCGGATCCACGGTCACGGACGTCGCCGAACGGTTCGGGGTCTCTCGCCAGGCGGTGCATCGCTGGCTGGCCTGGTATCAGGACGAGGGCTTGGATGGCCTTGCGGACCGGTCCAGTCGGCCGCGTTCCTCGCCTGGTCAGACTGCTCCTGAGGTGGAGGCGCTCATCTGTGAGCTGCGCCGGAATCACCCGCGATGGGGTGCCCGTCGCCTGCTCTATGAGCTCGGCCGTCGTGATTGCCCCGGACCGATCCCTTCGCGGATCACCGTGCATCGGGTGCTGGTCCGGCACGGCCTGGTAGATCCGACGCCTCGGCGGCGTCGGCGGGAGGACTACCGGCGGTGGGAACGTGGCCGGCCGATGGAGCTGTGGCAGATGGACATCGTTGGCGGCATCCAGTTGGCCGATGGCGGTGAGGCGAAGGTCGTCACCGGCGTCGACGACCACTCCCGGTTCTGCGTGATCGCTGCCGTGGTCCGTCGGGCCACCGGCCGAGCCGTGTGTCTTGCTTTCGCCGAAGCCCTGCACCGGTTCGGGGTGCCCGAGGAGGTGTTGACCGACAACGGCAAGCAGTTCACCGCCCGGTTCGGTCGTGGCGGCGGGGAGGTGATGTTCGACCGGATCTGCCGGGAGAACGGCATCACCCACCGGCTGACCAAGCCCCGTTCACCCACCACCACCGGCAAGGTCGAACGGTTCCACCAGACCCTGCAACGCGAACTCCTCGACGACGTCGAAGTCTGGGCCAACCCAGAGGAAGCCCAGGCCGCCATCGACGTCTTCCGGCACGAATACAACACCGAACGGCCTCACCAGTCCCTGAACATGGCGTTCCCGGCCGACCGGTTCACCGCCTGCCCCACCGACGAGCAGGTGTCGCTGCGGCTTCCGCCAACGCTGGCCCCCACCATCCCCGAGCCCCGCCGGCCGCTGTCGGCAGCACCGGCGACACCTCCGCCACCTGGCGGGCGGGCCGTCCCTGCCGTGCCAGTGGCCACGGGCGACGGCGTCGACCTGGCCGTGGAGGTCACCCGGGTCGTTCCCGCCTCGGGCAACCTCACCGTCTGCGGGCAACAGTTCTGGCTCAGCCCCACCCGGGCCGGACTGCCGATCACTCTGTGGGCCGACACCACGGTCGTCCACCTGCTCATCGACGGTGTCCGGCTCAAGACGGTGCCGTCCCGGCTCACTCCCGCCCACCTGCGTCAGCTTCTCGCCGACGACGGCCAACCGGCCGGGCCGCCACCGATCGCCACCGGGCCCGTCCAGGCCGGCGCCCCGATCGAGGTCGAACGGCTCGTCAACGCCACCGGCCTGATCAGCCTCGCCGGCCGACAACACCCCATCGGCTACCACTTCGCCGGAAGACGCCTCACCGTCCGCCTCGACCGCGGCCTCCTGCAGATCATCGCCGACGGCATCCGCCTGCGCAGCCTGCCAAACCCCCTAACACCAGCCGAAGTCGCCAGCATGCGACGCCCGCCCCGCCGGACCACCACCCACCCCAGCACCCGAACCGGTGCAGGTCGAACGCCGCGTCAGCTGCCGAGGAGCCCTGGTCATCGCGGGTCAACGGATCCACGTCGGCATCGCTCACGCCGGAGCGACCCTCATCGTCGAAGCCGCCGACACCACGTTCCGCGTACGCGACGGCGACGGTGACCAGCTCCTCACCGAGGTCGCCCGCACCACCACCAAGGACATCGCCCGGTTCAAGGCCCGCAAGCCAGAACCAGCCCGACGTACCCCCACAGCACAACCCCCTGTGGAAGCCTGAGCCCATGCAGGCCCCTGCCCCACCTCAGGAAACCGTCGCGGCCGCCAACAGCCCGGACTGGTCAACCCGGGCCGCCGCAGGACAACAACTCGCCGCCTGGGCCAACCAAGACGACATCGCCGACATCCTCCAGCGGCTCCTCCTCGACCGCGGGGACACCGCCGTTGTCGAAGCGACCTGCCTGGCCCTGCTACGCCGCAACGATATCCACGGCACCCGACTCGTCGCACGAGCAACCACCACAGCCCACGATCTCCTGACCATCGGCCTCGACCACCTCGACCACCTCCACGCCGCCGTCGTGAACTACCTCCTCCCCGACTGGCTCGGCCAGCTCACCGGCATCGTGGACGACTTCCTCATCCTCTGCGACGCCCTGGCCCAAGACCCCGACCCCACCACAGCAACCGGGGCCAAAGAACTCGCCGACTGGGCTCGCCCGTAGTCCCGACGACAGAGCAGTCTCGCTACCCTGCCCAATGACAAGATTGTCTAGCCGGACGTGTCACCCACGTCCCGAGACTGATCTGTCACGCACGTCCTGAGACCCGACACGACACCCGACATGCCTAGCGATTGGCTCGATACGCGACATAGCAGGCCAGAACAAATGCGAGACCGGTCGCAATGCCAACGAGAAAGGCTAGCCAGGTAGCCTTCCAGTTTACGACAATTTGCGCAGGCGGGGGCGTAACTACCCCCTCAATCCTGTCTGCTTCGTAGCGGAAATTCGTTAGAACCTGGTCAAGGCTACGTGGCAAATCCTCAGGACTTCTGTCAGCCAGCTCGCTCGATGTCCGTTCGAGTCGCTCAACGAGATTCTCCACTCGTTGGGTAACACCGTTCAGGCCGTCATGTCCGTGTCCGGTGAGCTGTCCAAGCTTGTCGGCCGCAGCCATGAAGGTAGAGGCATTATCTCCGTTGATGTGCGTGCTAGCGCCAACAAGCATCATCGCAACATCCTCATTGATGTTGCTGCTAGCGCGATTAAGCATCATCGCAACATCTTCGTTTATGCTCCGAGCCGCGTACTGTAGGGCATAGACCACGTCTGGCGAAACGAGTCCCTCATTGATCGCTCTTTTGAGAATCTCGTGGAGTGCCGGCGCTTCCTTCGCAAGCTTCTTGAGGACCCCGCGTGTTGCCTCGTCGATGTGGTGGATCGGACCATAATTATCTCGTCCAATGAACACGCCGCTCTCGTTGCTTTGGCGTGGCTCCGGCCAGTCTTCCGCAGACGTCGTCGGCATCAGCTCTCCCGAGAACGTGAGATCTGGCCGTAATTATCCCGGCCGACAAATACGCCGCTTTCATTCCGTTGCGTCCCTACGTACATTTCGCCTGCCCTGGAGGGCGCACTTGATGCCAATGCCTCGATTTCCGGAAGGATCTCGGGGTGTTCGGCGAGGTAAGTTTCGAGGATGGCTTTCCATCGAATCTTAACTTCCAGTTCAGACATCCCATCCTCGGCGAGAGCGGCACAGTCGTTTGTAATTGCGCGAACCTGAGCCGGTTCATCACTCCCCCGTGATGGGCGGAAGATGCGCTTCGCCCAGGCTTGCAGGGTGTCCACCTCACCGTTGATCATGTAAGCGACGATGTTGCCTGCCGCGCCTGTGATGACGGCCATGGCCTCAGGGTCAAGCATCTACATGAGCCCTCTCTCGCATACCGGTCGGCGTGGAATGAGCACGACCTGAACTTACTTGCACGCACCGAGCGCTACCTTCGCGTCGACTCTAAGTTGCAAATACGCCAACATTGCGGCATCCGAGAGTCGGATTAGGGACAGAAGGATCAAACTGAACAAGCGCAGATCATCGATCCTGGTAATTTTTTGGCGGCAAGCGCCCAGAAGGCTGCCCCGGTAGGCAGGTGCGTGAGTCGCCTTACGCAGGCAGAATGGCGGACGTGACGAACCCTGATCCCGACGCGGAGTGGTGGACGACCTCGGACGTCGCCGCGTACCTCGGGGTGCGGGTCGGCACGGTGGCGACGTACCGGAAGCGGGGGCAGATGCCTGCGCCCGACCTGACCGTTGGGCGGACGCACGTGTGGCGGCCGGCGCACATTGTCGGTTGGCATGAGGCGCGGCCGCGACCCGGTGTCGGCGGTAGATCGCGGGTGGAGGTCCAATCGCCCTCGGGCGACGACGCTGAACGCTAGGCGCTCGGTGCGGCCTTGACTGCCCGCAGTTCGTCCGCAAAATCCCGCGTCTCTGGCGCGTCCGGGTACTGCTTCGACAGCGCTGACGACAGGTCCGTGGCCACCATGGCGAGCGAGGGCAGCGACCGCCGGTTCCCGCTGAGCGCCTGGCGGCCGAGGCCGACGGCGCGGTCCAAGTCGCCCGCTCGTGCAGCCACCACACCAAGGGTGATCTGCGCTTCCGCCACCCGCATCGGCTTGCGCACGATGCCGCTGCTGTCCGTGGATGAGCGGATCACCTCGTCCGCATAGACCTTTGCAAGCCCGTTCTCGCCGACGATTCGGTAGCAGTCCATCGCGTAGAAGTCGAACTTGGCGGGGTCGACGACGAAGTGGTGATCCAGGTTCTCCGGGTACGGCAGCCCTTCAAGGATGCGGCGGCCCTGATCCAAGGCAAGTACGCCACCAAGTCGACCGAGGTCACCGGCCACGCCTCGAATCGGCTGACCGGCGACACCATCGACATCTACGCCGACCCGGCCGGCAGCCACGCCGAACGCCTCATAGACGCGTGCTGGATGCTCGGCACACCCCGCGACTGGCGAAGGCTGCGCCGCTGGGCGCACATGCTCGGCTTCGGCGGCCACTTCCTCACCAAGTCCCGCCGCTACTCGATCACCTTCGCCCTGCTGCGCAACCAACGCGTCGTGTTCCGCCGCACCCAGAGTAGCGGGCCACAGGAAGCCGCAGCCGACACCGAGCCGACGACGCTGGTGGTCAATTTCCTGCAATTCGTGGGCGCCGGCTGGCACACCACCGCCGACGCCATGCTCGCCAACGCATCCGCCGCGATGGCCCGAGAGCACCAGGACGCCGCGCGCGACTACCTACAGACCCTCGTCGCCTGACGCGCGATTCAGCGTCAAGCCCGCCTTGACAGTGAAACCGACAACCATGGGGATCTGATGAGCATTGATGTACCGGCAGCGCCGGGCGCGCTGCTGACCACAGAGGAGCTTGCCCGGCTCGTGAAGGTCGACCCGTCCACCGTGCGGCGGTGGCGCACCTCCGACCCCGTCCAGGGGCCGGCGTTCATTCGGCTGTCCGCCCGGGTGGTGAAGTACGACCCGGATGACGTGCGGGCGTGGCTGGGGCGGCACCGCACCGATCCCGAGGAACCGGCTCGGTGACCACTCCCCTGCTCCCGATCGGCGTCGCCGTCTCCACCGACGTCGAGCATCGCCCCGGCCGGCCGAACCCGTACCGTGCTCGGGTCCGGTGGGTCGATCCGGCGTCGGGCCGACGCCGCTCCAAGTCGCAGGCGTTCGGTGATGCCGAGCAGGCGCAAGCCTGGCTCGCCACCATGCAGCGCGCGGCGAGGGGCGGCGTCGACCCCGACGCGGCGTCGATGCGCCTGGCGCAGTACGGCGAGAGCGTGATGCGGCTGGCGCTGCGCGGCCTGGAGGGCAAGACGCTCGACCCGTACCTGGCGGGGTGGCGCAAGCGGGTCGTGCCGGCGCTCGGGCACCTGCCCGTCCGGCTGATCACCAATGGTGCGGTGGACCGGGCCGCGCACGGCTGGATCTCCGAAGGTTGCGGGCGCTCGACGGTGAAAAACAGCCTCGCCGTCTTGGTGCGGATCCTGGAGCAGGCGGTGCGTGACGGTCTGATCGACCGCAACCCGGCACGGCTGACCGGGTGGCAGCGGGAGTACCAACGGGCCGAGGACGAGTTGGACAACCCCCGTTCCCTGGCACTGCCGAACTGGACCGCACTTGCCACCCTGGCGGCGGCGCTGGTCGAGCGCTCGCACGGTCGCTACCCCGGCTGGGGTGAGGTCGTGATGTTCGCGGCCGGCACGGCGGCCCGGATCGGTGAGGTGTCGGGGGTGCGCAAGGGCGACATCGACCGGGACACCTGGCTGTGGACGGTGCGCCGGCAGACCACCACCGGGCCTGGTGGCCTGGTCGACAAGGGCACCAAGGGCAAGCGGGCGCGGCAGGTGCCCATCATCGAGGAGCTGCGGCCGATGGTGGCCGCGAAGCTCGACCGGATCACGGAGGATGAGGGCCGGCTCTTCGTCGGTCCTCGCGGCGGCCGAATCAGCACGGCCGTGCTGCGCGACGCGACGCACTGGGATGAGGTGGTCGGCGCATTGGGCTTCGAGTACCTGCGGCGGCACGACCTGCGGCACACCGGGCTGACCTGGATGGCGGATGCCGGCGTGCCGGTACACGTCCTACGGAAGATTGCCGGCCACGGCTCGCTGATGACGACTCAGCGCTATCTGCATCCGGATCGGCAGTCGATCCACGCGGCCGGCGAGGCGCTGACTTTGCACCTCGCCGGGCTGAGGTCCCCAAATGGTCCCCAGCGGGGCATCGCATGATCGCGAGAACTGCCCCTCTACCTCTGTCGGGACGGCCGGATTCGAACCGACGACCCCTTGACCCCCAGTAGTTGAGGGCCCCAGCGACGTGCTCAAGCACGTTCTCCCAGGTCGCGTGAAGTGTAAACCAGCCGAGTAAAGGAGTCATCGCACCACTCCCCCCGGACCGGATGCAACGGCTGCTGAATGCGGCCAACTGGCACACGGACGCTGTCCGGGACGACCTGCGTGGCTATCCGACGCAGGTCGTCGATGAGACCGGCTTGCTGAACAGAAAACCGTCTTACGTAAGAGCTACGGCCACGACGGCCACGACGCCAACCACTAGCGCGCGGATGGACCAGGTAATCCGGGTGAACTTTCGATGGGCCACCATGTTCGCGGCCCAGATTTGCCCGACGACCGCCCGTTCGAACGCGTCCTCGTCGGCTGCCGCCTTTACCCAGGCGTCGATGAAGGCTTCCCGGTCGTCGCCGTACCGACGGACGACGTGGTCGTAGTAGTGCAGCGACCATGCGGTTGTTACCTGCCGTCGCGGCGCCAGCGTGTAGAGCGCCAGCAACGCGCTAAGCATGACACTGACGCTGGCGACGAGCAGTGCGCCTTTGGCCCAGAAGCCTTGAGCCGATGGTAGTTGCCCGGCCAGGATCCCCGCGGCGGCCAGGATGGCTGCCGCCTTCACATCGGCGAAGCGGATCATCTCATTCGCCTGCTCAAGGGTGGCTCGTTCCGCCTCCCTCATGAGGCTTCCAGTCGTTCCGCCAGATCGGGCCGGTCATACGAGGAGAAGAGCTGCCCCAGCTGCCCGAGCAGATATCGGCGATCGCCGTCCTCAAGCCGCCCAAGGAAATCACCGATCAGCTTGGCAATCACCAGGAACCGAGATTCGCCAACATCCCCGAACTTTTCGGCAATCTCCTCAAACCTGATGGTGAGTAGCTCTTCGGGCCGGTCAGGGTGGTGGTAGAGCCAGAAGCTGCGGGCGACGTCGGGACGAGAGTAGACGCTCTCCCGCAGGTATCGAATCCGCTCGAGCTCAGCCTGTTGCTTCAGCCGTTCGAGGGCGGTCTGTCGGTCGATCTCCAGAATGGCTTCCGCGGCGACACGGGCTTGCGGGCTGACCGCCAGCTGGACACGGACTCCATTGGCGTTCCGGGTGTTGATCTCGAGCTCGGCGTTGCCGGCCTGGGTGACGCTGTATTTGGCGGTTATTTGGCCGGCCCACTCCGTGATCTTCAGCCGTGCCGCCCAAAGGGTGGCCTGATCGTCTCCCTGCCACGAGAACTGAAAGATCGCGTCGAACGCTACGTGTGGATGGCAGCTGCCCAGCTCGACGGAGAAGGTAACCGGCTGTACGGGATCCTCGGGTCTTGCCCAGAGGCCCAACAGGCGATCAAGCCAGGTCTCTCTCATGGGGCGACCAGTGGGTTCGCTCGGTGAAGCCGCTCGTTGAGCCGATCACGCGCTTCGCGGGCGGCCGGCGCCTCGGCGTCGCGGGAGAGTGGCTGCCAGTCGTACAGCAGGTCGGAGATGCGGGCGAAGCGGCTGCTGGCACCCTGGCCGATCCCGCCAGCACGGACCATCAGATCGGAGAGGAGGTTCTCGTAAGCGGGATCATCGACCGCCGCGTCCAGCCAGCGGAAGAGCGCCTCACGAAATTCGCCCTGCGGCCCTTCGCCCGTGAATAGGAGCGTGAAGGCGTGTACCAGCCCAGCTTGCAGTTCCGGATCGTCAGCCAGCTCGGCGAGGAGGAACCCGGCCCGGTCCCGAGTTTCGGAGATCGCCGCCAGGGCGCGCAGCCCTGCGTCGTGCCACCGGTCCTGCGCGGCCGTCCAGTCGACGACCCGGCGCAACGTCGCCTTCCGGTGCAGCGGTCGGTCCCAAAGCGACCGCACAGCATCCACAACCCCGTCAGTGACATCATGGATCCCCCGCCCGGCCAGGTTGTTCAGGCGGGTCAACACCGCCTGCGGATACGCGTCTGCCAACTCGCCGCCGCACACCGCGGCGATCGCGCAGAGCAGGGTCACGCTTCCTGACTGGACGGCCCACTGATTGAGCCGACCGCGCATCGCCGCCCCGGCCTCGGGGCTCATCGCGACAGCCGTCATCAGGTCGACAACCAGCGGTCGCAGTGTCTGGTACCCCCACCACCGCTCGGTCAAGGTACGCACTTCGGGGGCGTCGGCCCCGGGAAGGGCCAGGGTCACGGCGAGCATGGCCGAGGCCACCTGTCCGGCGACACGGACGTTCGGGGATCCGCCACGGCGCATCGGCAGGTCGGACGCCCAGCTCCAGAGGCGCGTACGGAAGGCCTTGGACTGGTCGGCGTGCACAAAGCGCAGGATCGCGACGTTGTAGGACGGCAGGGTGAAGAAGACCCGGTGCTCGTCGTCGATCCGGGCGCGGACGCTCTTGGCGAGCTGGCGGATCCCCGGGGCGCCGATGCCGCCGCGCACGTTCGCCGGTTCCGACAGCTTCTCGGCGAGTTTCTCCATGGCGTGAAGGACGTTGGTGGCCTGTCCCCCCTGCAGGAAGGCAAGGGCAATGAGGAAGAGCCTGGTCCGCGCATCGACGTTGTCTTCGAACCAGGTGACCAGCTCTTCGTCCCAATTCTGGTAGGCCTGGACCGACTTGCCGGCGATCTCGGCCAGCGGCTCCTGGGGGTTCCCGGCCGCGGCCCTGATCCTGTGGGACAGCCTCGCGATCTGGGCCGGAGTGGCACCCTCTAGCATCGCCGGTATCGGCGGAGTCCTGAGCAGTGTGTCCACGTCCAGGCGGGCTCGCTGGTCGTCCAGGAGCTGGCTCAGCAGTTTTTCGCGTTCAGGAGCGGTGACCGTGAGGACGGTGAAGCCCGGAACGTCCTCGGGCCTTTCGAGGCTCTTGCGGTCGACCAGGACGACGAGGTAGGAGTCCCCCTTTTCTACCGCCTCTCGGTAGGCGATGAGAAGCTCACGCAAGCGGCCGTTGCGGCTTCCGGGCGGCACCGTGAGCAGGTAGGCGGATGGGCCGTACGACGACCAAGGAACCTCGTCGACGGGCAGGAGCCGCTGCTGATCGTCGTCGGTCGGGATCTCCCGCCGAGGCGAGGGAACGCCGCCGAGCAGCCCGACCGCGGCGGTCCGCCGACCGGTGCCGGGTTCGGCCACCAGCAGGACGTGACGCCGCTCCCGCAGGATCGCGGCAGCAGCTTCCCTGGACAGTCCGCCCGGGCCGTAAAGACGCTCCACGAAGGTCTCAATCGTCTCCTGAACGAAGACATCGGACAGCTCCCGGGCGGCCTTGTAGCGCCCGAGCCAGTTGTGGATGTTTTGCACCATATCGCCCTCGACGCGCGAGGCCGCCTGACCGCTGTTCTCTTCGATGTAGGGGCCGTCGTCGAGGTCGTCGGCGTAGGACTCGTCGATGTCCGGATCCATCGGCTCAATCGGGTCGGTAGTCATCACTTACCACCCCGGTGCTGCGTCATGCTCTCGACCGTGGTCGCGACCTGGCCGTCGTTCCGCTTCACCCGCGGCCCGGAGATCCGAGGCCCCACCGGCGCCCCAGCGAGCGGCCGAGACGGCGGCACGGCTGGCGGTTCAGCCGGCATCACACTGAGAAGGTTCCCGGAGACCTCCGGGATGTAGAGCCACGCCTGTCGGCTAAACGCCTTGCCGTCGACCGTCGCCGTGACCGGGAGGCAGCGGTCGGGTTCCATCCCGGCGTACCCAGCGGCTATGACATCCTCGAAAACTCGATCGGAAAAGATGCAGGCCACGAACGTTACGCGCGGACTGGCTGCGGCGAGTACCGCCTTCACCGGCACGGAATCGAGCAGGCGGTGCGTGTCGTTGCGTGAGTCACCATTGCCGGTCCAATTTGCATTTTCCGGGTCGGCCGGTAGCGGCCCGACGTGCAGGCTGACCCTCAGCTGAAGGCGATCACGGGCCTGTCGGTTGTGTTCCGCCAGGCGTTCCTGCAGTAGGCGCGGGAACGGGTCCACCAGGTAGGGCAGGACACGCGGCGGGAGCCCGACGGCGAAGCCATCACCGGTAGGGCCGAGGAACGCCGGACGATCCCACTCTGCCCCCAGCCCGGCGCCGGTCAGGGCGTCACCCACAAGGTCGAGCAGACTCTTGCTGATCGCCTCTTGGGCGCTGCCCGGTTCGGCGGTAAAGCCCTTGGCGTCCACTGCCAGAATCGCCCGGTACGGTGGTAGGTCGATCGAACGTGCGAACGGGATGTGTTCCACGGGAGTCCTTCCTCGAGAACGGGACCCCCTCAGCGTCAGCCCGGTACGCGCGGTTCTCTGCCCAGTTCTGGGCGGAAACCCTGTGACCGACAGCTCAGCGCCACCGGATCCACGATGGTGATCTCGCGTCGTCCGGTAGCGACGATGCCGGCCTCGCGCAGGGCGGTGAGCTCGGTAACGACCGCGTTGCGCGAGGTGCCGACCAGTTCCGCGAGTTCCGCCTGAGACAGCCGGATCAAGGGCTGCCCGTCGGCACGCCGGCTCTCGCGGTCGAGCTGGATCAGCGCCCGGGCCAGCCGCTCCCGCACGGGCAGCACCGCCAGCGCCACACGCTGCGCGTCCGAGGTGCGCAGCCGGCCCACCGTGTAGGCGGCGAAGCCCGCCGCGAACGCGGGCCGGGTCAGGAAACGCCGGAACTGTGGGCCGGTCAGCAGCCGGGTGACCGTACTGGTGAGGGCGGTGACCGTGGCCGACCGAGGTTGCAGGTCTACGGCGGCCAGGTCGCCGACGACATCGCCAGCGGCTCGCAGCGTCAGGATCGCGCGGCTACCGTCGATCTCCGACCGCACGACTTTTACGCAGCCCGCGAGGACCACGTGCACGTGCTGGGTGGTGTCGCCCTGGCGCAGGAGCACGTCGCGGGGTTCGAAGCGTACGGGGATCCCGGTTCCCTGCACTCGGTGCCACTCGTCTTGTGGGAGATGAGCAACGAGTCCGGATTCCCCGTGGTCACGCATGCACAGAATGTATCGCCGACGATCGCGAAGGGTGGCGAAGGATCAACAGCGCTGCCGGGCTTGGCTCGGTCCCGCACCGCCACCCTTCGCCGCTTCGCCTCACTGAGCGGGGTCTTGGTGAAGACCGCGACCATCGGCCGATAGCCCCTGTCTGCGGCTAATGGCCGAGTGCTCCAGCGGGCTCGTCGTGCCTGGTCTGGGCCAGGAACCCTCCCGTCACCGCGATGCCGATGGTGGTAGCGGTCTCTTCAAAACCCCGAAGAACTTGCACAACACGAGCCATGCGTCCCCGCCTCCTCCCGGTGCACTTCCCTGACCATTGAGACCTGAACTCATCCGGTTGTCCCAGGAGTGACTGCGTAAGAGTTCCACACATCGCCACACACATCGCGGTCAAGCCGACTCGAACGGACACGCCCGACCCAGGCCACGCACGACGTACCGAGTCCATCTTAGCCAAGCCATCCGTCCGGTGCCGCCTACGGCGCGCGGCGCACTGCTACGGGCAGTTAGTTCGACACTCCTGGCCGCCGGTGGCTCGCGTTTCGAGTGATACCACCCCCGTCAGTCGCCGATTCAGGCCGGTATCTCCACTGCGCGGGGCCAAGCCACCGGCGATGGCGCTCGGACGTCGGCAGGGAGATGGGGCACGAGGGCGAGCTGGAGGTGGCGCAGTTTCGCGTGCACCGCCTTCCAGGTCCCTTGCGCGAGCCGTTCCACAGGGCAGCGGCAAGTGTTGCGGGTTTCGTTCGGGGTGGCACGGGCGCGTACGCAGGCGAAGGCGTCGTTGCCGACGTCCGCGCGCAGCAGGTGCCACCGACCGGCTTGCTGCTCCAAGGGTGTCGCGGCGAAGACCTCGGGAGTCTGGGGAAGGTACAGGCGGTTGCCGTGATGACGCAGGAGATAGAGCCCGTCGACTGGGTCGATCTCGTCGCCGGCCGGCTGGTGGGTGGCCAGCCAGGCGAACGCGTCGCCGGCGGAGCCCGGACCCCACAGGTATTGCGTCGGGACACGGGTGGTGACGTGTCGGGAGTCGAAGCGCTCGGCCTCGTAGCCGTCGGGCACCCCGCGGTACAGGATCCACAAGATGGTGGGATCCTCGTCGGCGTTGAGGTTCTCCGCCCGCGTGAACTCCTGGACCCCGGTGGTCGGGTTCCAGCCAACCGCGAGCGTCTCGCGTCGCACTGGTGCCGGGTAACACCTGCCGTCGGGGGTCGCGACGCCCCATAGCTGGTTGATGAACTCGGCAAGGTCCCGCAGCTCGAGTGTCGCCTCGACCGGGGTGTGGATGTGATGTGGTCGCGCGTGGGCGAGGTGGTTGCGTATCTTGACGACCACCTGTTCGCCCTGTCGGGCGCGCTGTCCCCGCAAGAGTTCGTGTTCGCGTGCCCAGGTCAACAGGTCGGTGAGCATGCCAGCGAAGCGCCTCGGCGCCCCGCTACCAGCAGGCAGGCGGAGCCTACGTCTGCGCAGATGCTTGGCGATGTCGTTGTAGTTGGCGCTGGTCAACGGCTGCGGTCGGCCCTCTTCGTCGGTGAACGGGATCACTCGGCCGTGGTAGAACTCGACGAATCGAGCACGTAGAGCGGGCTCGTAGAGGCCGATGGCAGCGTCAGCAACGACAGTGAACTGCTCGTAGTCGACCACACCCAAGCTGTGCTGGTCACGCAACCGCTCGAAGCTCGCCCGAAGATCGGCAGGCACGGCATCGGTCAGCACCGCGCCGGCGATCTGGGAGCGCTGAAAGGCAAGCGCGTCATCCTCATGTAGAAGCCCGCCGAGGCTCAACCCCATCGAGGTGAAGCGCAGCGTCCGCTCATCCGGCTTCGTCAACTCAGCGAACACGTCTACTCCCGTCATCCCTTCATGGCAACAGGACAGCGTCCACCGCCGCAGGCGCAAACGGCATCCCATATTCGGATGAAAGAGCTAACGACCTTCCAGCGCCTACTCGGCCCTCGGGGCTACGACCCGAGAGCGTGGGAGGCACGTCATGGCGCCCCTTGACGCAGGCGAGGCCATGCGACGTCTCGTCACCGAATTCAGCAACTTGGTCTCGTAGCGCGGCCCAACGTCGGGAGCCCTCCCTAGTACGGCGGAGCGGATGGTCTCTATCGTGGTCTGGGCGATGGCATTCTGGCGCACCGACTACGGGCGAGATGGCCAGATTCCGCCAGTACTGGACTGGCGCCGGCGGTGACCGGCTCAAGATCGGCATGCGTAGCCTGAATCGCTGGGAGATGAAGAGGTAATTGCTACCGGCGGCCGCCGTGCACGAAGGTCTACACAGCCCAGTAGGAAGCGGCGGCCGCCGGCACCGAGCCGACGGCGAGAACCCACTCGTCGCCGAGCGTGCCGATGATTAGGTCGCGGTTCTCAAACCGCAGCACGAGACCAGCGAGGACGCGTCACCGTCGTGGCCGAGGATCAGACGTCGCCCCCGCTGTGTCGACTTGGGTGATGACAATGTCGGTCACGGTTACCCTCGCCGCCGCGAGGAGTCCAGGCAGAGCCCACCGAAAGCGCGACTCAGCTTCCGCCGGTATTCGTCGACCGCGACGGCGGTCACCTCTACGTCGGACCGGCCCGACGGTGCGACCTCGCCGGTGACCAGAGCGAATCGCGAGAAGCAATTCGTCTGGCGCAGGAGTCGGAAGGTCGTCACGGTTTTGATGGTTCGAGGCAGGTTCCGGCTTGCACATGTCGGGGCCGAGCAGGCGCGCCCGGGGGTCGGGAATCCTGTCACTGAACTGGCAGAATTCCCGATCACCCAAGTCTGATCGCATTGCTAGGGTGGACCGGTGACCCTGCGCCCTAGCGAGACGAGCCGAGGGCGTCGGTGGCTCGCAAACTTCAGCCTCGATGAACGCCAGGCCGCCAGGTTGTTGATCGACAGTCTTCGGGTGATCTCCTCTGCGCGCTTCCGGATCACCTTGTCGGAAGCCCTAGATGCTGCAATCGGCGAGTTACGAGGGCCTGTTGGTGTCTACCCGGTGCGTGAACTGCCGAGCGACCCGAGCACCGCCGAACGGTCCCCAGCGGACGATCGCGCCAGCAGCCTTCTGCCACTGGACCACCCATTCACCGCAGTCCCCGGCAGCGAAGGGGTGGTCGGCAACATCATCCGTGATGTCGTCGGCAGGCGACCGCAGTTTCGCCGAGCCGCGTCTTACAACTCGCTGGACAGGTTGCGGCAGCACAGGGTGCGATCGCTTCTTTTAGTGGACGACTACAGCGGCACCGGTAATCAGATCGTCAGTTACGTGAACGCCTGGATGCGCCATCCCACAGTCAGGAGCTGGCACTCATATGGCCTGCTGCGCATTCACATCCTCCTGCTCGCGGCCTCGGCGCAGGCTCAGCAGCGCCTGGAGGATTCCCGGTTCGTCGCAAGCGTGCGGTATCTGGAACGAGGACTTGGCTTCGACACCGCGCCATGGACGGAGCGCGAGCGCGAAGCGGTTAAGGCGTTGTGCCGGAGATACGCCCACAAGCCCGATTTCGCCCTCGGATATCGTGAGACATGCGGCCTGCTGACGTTGCACCACACTGTACCCAACAACCTTCCCAACATTCTCTGGCAGACGAAGTGCCCCCGGATTCGTAACTGGTCTTCCTTGTTCAGCAATCGCGTCATGTCTCCGCAGCTACAGACGGAACTCGACGACTACCGGCTGGAAACTGATCCGAAGCGCATCTGCACCATCATTAGGCAGGAGCGCCTTGGTGATGCCCTAGACGCGCAAGCGAACACGACCGTGCGGATTCTGCTCCTGGTGCTCGGTGCCATCGAAAGTGGACATCGCGATCCGATGGCGCTCGGGAGCCTGCTTGGTCTCAGCCTCGAAGCCGCGCAGCGAACGCTGGAAGCCTGCCAGGAGCTGAGACTGCTTGACGCCGCCGGTCGACTGACCAACGAGGGACGCGCCGAGTTGCGACGCGCTCGAAACCGCCCCACGTCGCCCGCGGAAGCGCCTGCAAGCGGTGAGGAGGGGCCCTACTATCCTGTGACCCTGAGGGGAGCCGTGTGACATCTAGATCCAGGTCGGCCCGTCGGGTCGACCACGGCCGCGGCGAGTCCGCGGTGCGAGAGCGGGCCGTGAGTTTCTCACGCGCTCCGTTCAATCCCACGTTCGCGTGCGGTCGCGAAGACGCTGCATCCTCGATGCCTCGGCGCGTCTACGCGACCCCGCTGCCGCGATGGGAAGGAATTCAAAGGTAGATGACTATCGGCTCCCCTCACCTCTACCGGCGAGACGGACGCGCGGAGGGCAAGCCCGAGGCACTGCTCGACGCAGCGCTTGCCCAGGCTTATGCAGTCGAGGCCAACGGGCTCGCCGCGGTTCTCACGCTCAACCACCTTGCAGTGCGCACCGGCGTTTCTTACAACTACCTGCGCGGAATCGTCTCCCGGACGTTCGACCCCTACGCTGATCTCGTTATCGAGCGCCGCAACGGACGAAAAATGCGTCCGATTTCTGTTCCGGACCCACCACTAATGAGGGTGCAACGCTGGATCCTGCACCGCATCGCGAGCCGAATCCCAGTGCACACGGACAGCTACGCGTATCAGGCCGGCTCTTCGATCCGTGCCTGCGCGATGCGACACGCTGGGGCGCGATGGCTGATCAAGCTCGATATTAGAAATTTCTTCGAGACCATCAATGAACGTCAAGTCTTCTCGCTGTTTCATGAGGCGGGGTACGTCCGACTCGTGTCACTCGAACTGGCTCGGCTGTGCACCCGGTCTGCTGCGCATGCTAGCCACGTCGATGTACGTCATTTCGGGGGCGACGTGCGGGATCGCGTCATCCAATCCTACAATCAGCCTGTGCTCGGCTTCGTGCCTCAGGGTGCGCCCACCAGCGGCGCACTGGCCAACGCGATTTTCCACGAGTTGGACGTTACGTTCTCAGCACTCGCGCATCGCGAGCGGATGGTATACACGCGATATGCTGACGACCTGACGTTTTCCTCGATCGAGGAGTTCGACCGCAGCCGGGCAGCCCAATTGATCCGTAAGGTGGGTTCGGAACTGCGGAGCGAAGGTTTTTCCCTGCACCAGAAAAAGACCCGAGTCGTTCCTCCGGGTGGTCGCAAGCTTGTGCTCGGCTTGCTGGTAGACAGCGACGACGTGAGACTTAGTCGCAGCATGCGGAGTCGGATCGCCGAAAACGTGCGCGGAGTTGAAAAGTTCGGCCTCGCGACGCACGTCTTGCACCGGCGGTTCAGCTCGCTCGACGGATTTGTCCGGCACGTCTCCGGGCTACTGGCGTTCGCGACCGACGTGGAACCGGGGTGGGCGCGGCATATGAGCAAACGGTGGCAAGCCGCGCTTCGCGCAAACAACTGGCTCGACTTCACATTCAATAGGTGAAACGCAGCATCGCACTGGAGCTGCCTCGCCTGCTTAGTAAGTGGATCGGGTGCACCGGAGTGAAATGTGAAAGGCTGCCCTGCAAGGAAAATGCATAGGCGGCCCACGATCGCGCGTACGACGAATTCGGATCGCGCCGTTTTCTACGCTCACGGCGGCCGATGCCCGACGCCCGACGTCCACCCGTCGGCCTGTCGGTTCCACGAGCTCGGGCACGTCACCGGCCGGAGGGCAGTCACTGTGGTCGCCGTCATGCCCCACAAGCCACAGACTCGCCAGACACTACGCCGCTGCGGCGGCAGCACCCTCCCAGGCCACCATCGGCCGAACGAGCGCCAAAGCTCATGTGACGCGGCGGACTTGGTGGCCGGCTCGTCCCAGACGGGCGAGCCGGCGGCAGAAATCGAGAATGGTGAGGCGGTTCTCCCGGGTGTTCCGACCCATCGAAAGAACATCCGGGGCTGTCGATGCACGCCCGCATTGACCGGAGGTAGCGGAGCACCGACACGAAATCCTACAGAGGCGTCAGGAACTCGCTCTAATCAGGAACTGATTGGACCAGTCCCTCTCGATCTCGCTTGGCAGCGTGAGATGGGTGACGACGACCGCCTGGAATCCCGTTGTACGCTTGGCAAGCAGCTCGAACATCCGAAAAGCGCGGCTCGGGTGAAAAGAGTCAAGCAGCTCATCGACCAACGGCAGCGTTTGGCCCCTCCTCGGCATGTATCTGCGCCATCGCGATCGCCACCTCTAAGAGGATATCTAAAGCCTGCGAGGCACACGGGGAGTCGTCGCTCTTTATTGGCTGACGCAAGGAAGCCAGGTGCACAATCGGCCGACCTCCGACGATCTCCACGTCCTGCACCTCACCGCGGACCCGGCTCGGAACCTCCGCCAAGATGTCGATGAAAGTGCTCACGTCGATGGATAGTGCAGCGGCTAAGTCTAGAATTGTTCCTCTGCCGCAGTCAGGATAACGTGGAACGACTGTGCGATAGGGCTCCGTCACGATCGCCCCATGTCGGGCATCCAAATCGAACCGCAGCCTGTCGTCATGGGCCTTTATCTTTAACGTGTGTGGCTGGGGGTCAAACCAGCGAATCTCCGCTGCCAGGTCGCCCATCCAATTACGACTTCTGGCGCGGCCATATTGCGTGGCACTCGCCAGCAGTTCGAGCAACACGCTCTTTCCGTTGTCGTTGTGACCCTGCACCAAGTTCAGCACCGACAACTCGATGGTCCGGGCCTTCAGCGCCGCCGGACCCTTGCGTATCGTGATCTCAGTGATCAACCCGGTTGATATAGTTGCGCCGCGCATTTCGGCCCGAAGGTACGCCTCGTGTACTCGACACCATGTATGCAGCAAGGCTGCAGGGTACCCGTCGCCTTGATTAGTGTCGACGAGCCGGCCATGGTGCGCACACAACCAGATCCCGTTGCCAACTTCCTGTCGCTGCTTGAATGTCAGCCCACCAGTCCCCCGCGGCCCGCCTTCAGCAGCGGCGTAGATATGACACGCCATGCCTATCCGGGCCACGTCGTCCGGGCTAGGCCCGGGCCCTATCGTGGAACTCCGGCAGTCTGGCTTTGAACAGCGGTAGCCAGCCCGCTCGGCTAATAGTCGACGGACCTTCGGGGAAAAATCAGCACGGCCGGTCGTCACCGAAGCATGCTGACACATATCACCGACACTTTCGGACACGACGGGGACGGTCAGGCACTGCCGGGCTCGCCCGCTTGCGTCCCCGAGGCCGGCGGAGGTCGCCAGTGGCCGCGCGGGTCAGCACGCGGATGGTGTGCTCGATGTCGACGCGGCGCATGATTACCTGCCATGGCAGGTCACCCGGTGTCGGTGGCGGTCACTCCCGACCATTCGTGCCTCGCGAAGACCGGGTGGCGGTCATCCCACAGCCACCCGTTCGCTGGACTTGGTGACGGGTGTGGGCGTGCCGTGGCCGCGCAGCTTGGAGCGCCAGGTGCCGTGGTGTTTGTCGACGCGTTTGCGGGTTCCGACGGTGCGGAAGCCGCAGGCGGCATGCAGGGGCGAGGTTGGGCGTGTTCTCGGGAAGATTTCGGATTGGACGGTCCATATCTCAGCGCTCTCCGTGGCGGTGATCGGCACGTTGAGTAGGGGCGGCCGATGCCTTGCCGCCGCTGTCGGGGTGAACGTAGACGGAGCGCTCGACGACGCCGGCATAGACGTAGCGGCCGGAGACCGGGCTGCACGCGGTCCAGCCGAGCTCGGTCGCGTCGGCGTCGAGAGCGACGAAGCGGTGCTCGGGCAGGCGGGAGGCGGTGAACCGTTCCCAGGTGGTTGGTTGCCGAGCTGACCGACTTCCCGGCGGTACTGACCAACAAGGTTCGTTTCGAAGGTGGCATTGCCGGTGGCGATGCCGAGCCGGTAAATCTCCAGCAGCTTCGGCGTGATTCCCACGGCGGGCCGCTGCGGCGCCAGCTCGGGTGCTCCTCCAGTAGATCGTTTTTTCGCGTAGGGGCTGCCGCGAGGGTGTCCAGGTCGTTCGTTACAAACGATCTTGGATGCTCTCGATGTAGTCTCCGCAGACACTTTGGATACCCCCGAGGTCGCCTACGTCACCGGCGGGCAGGCATGCGACTGGCGGCTGGCTTTGCCTAACGAAGCGCGCCTGCGCCAGCACGCTCCTGGACGGGTTCGCATCGAAATCGCCGGCTGGCGGAGGCATCGACGCGACAGCCGGAGGCATCCCGGATCCCCTGACTCCAGACAGCACACCAACCTCGGGAGAGGAGCCGCAGTGAAGGCATCGGAAACCAAGTTGCTGGACCTGCTCGCCAAGGGCAGCCAGTTCGTCATCCCCATCTACCAGCGCACCTACTCTTGGGCGCAGTCGGAGTGCGCACAACTGTGGGATGACATTGTCAGGGCGGGAACCGACGACAACCTCAACGCCCACTTCATCGGCTCGATCGTGCACGTCGAGAAGGGCCTGTCGAACCTCACCTCGCAGGAGCCGAACCTCGTCATCGACGGCCAGCAGCGCCTGACCACGGTCACGCTGCTGGTCGCCGCGCTCGCCGAGGCCCTCGGCCGGCTTCCCGAGCAGAACCGTGAGCCACTCGACGGGTTCTCGCCGAAGAAGCTGCGCAACCGGTACCTCGTCAACAACGACGAGGAAGGTGATCGCTACTTCAAGCTGCTGCTGTCGCAGACCGACCGCGACACCCTCAAGGCCATCGTCGGTGGTGCCCAGCTCCCCAAGCACCGCTCTGAGCGCATCGAGAGCAACCATGCCTACTTTCAAGGCCGACTGGGATCTCAGGGAACCGACTACGGAGCCATCTGTCGGGGTCTGGCCAAGCTGGTCGTCGTGGACATCCGGCTAGACCGCTCCCAAGACAACCCGCAACTGATCTTCGAGGCCATGAACTCCACCGGCCGCAAGCTCTCCCAGGCCGACCTAATCCGCAACTTCGTGCTGATGGGCCTCGAGCCGTCCACCCAGGAGCGGTTCTACGCCCAGTACTGGCGCCCCATGGAGAGCGACTTCGGCCAGGCCGCCTACGAAGCCCAATTCGACGACTTCGTCCGCCACTACCTCACGGTAGTGACCGGCGAAATCCCCCGACTCGCCGACATCTACGAGGCGTTCAAGGCCTACGCTCGGGCGGCAACCAGCGATACCGGCTCGGTGGAGCCCTTGCTCAGTCAGCTCCGGGACTACTCCGGCCGGTACTGCGCGGTGGCGCTCGGGCAGGAGAAGGACAAGCGCCTCGCCGCTGCCTTCCAGGACCTCCGCGAGATCAAGGCCGACGTGGTCTATCCGCTCCTGCTTGAGGTCTACACCGACTATGAACTCGGCACCCTCACCACCGGAGAGGTGGCCGAAATCGTCGACCTGTTGACGTCCTACATCTTCCGTCGGGCCGTCTGCCGCGTCCCCACCAACTCGCTCAACACGACATTCGCCACGTTCGGCAAGGCGCTACGGAAGGAGCGCTACCTCGACAGTGTGAAGGCGCGCTTCCTGTCGATGAAGAGCTACCGCGCCTTCCCCACCGACTCCGAGTTCGCCGAAGCCCTGAAGACCGCGGACCTCTACCACTTCAAACGCCGCTCCTACTTCCTGCGGCGCCTGGAGAACCACAACCGCAAGGAGGTCGTGACGATCGAGGACTACACGATCGAGCACATCCTGCCGCAGAACGAGAAGCTCTCACAAGAATGGCGTGACGCCCTCGGCGACAACTGGGGCGAGATCCAGGCCCGCTACCTGCACACCCTCGGCAACCTGACCCTCACCGGATACAACTCCGAGTACAGCGACCATCCCTTCACGGTCAAGCGCGACATGAATGGGGGATTTAAGCACAGCCCTCTGCGGCTGAACCAAGGGCTCGGCCAGCTCGACACCTGGAACGCAGACACGATCCAGTCCCGCGCAGCACGCCTGGCTGATGCCGCGCTCGACATCTGGCAGATGCCCGAGCTGCCCCCCCAAGTAATGGCGGAGTTCCAGCAGCCGCGTGCCGAGACGGCGTTCTCCATCGAGGACCACCCGAACCTGCTCCCGCCGGCTCGTCGGGCGCTATTCGATAAGTTCCGGTCCGAGGTACTGGCGCTCGATCCCACCGTAACCGAGCAGTTCCTCAAGCTGTATGTGGCCTACAAGGTGGAGACCAACTTCGTCGACGTCGTCCCGCAGGTCGCCAGGCTCAGGCTCAGCCTCAACCTGCCGTTCGAGTCCCTCCACGACGAGCGTGACCTCGCTTGGGACGTCACCGGACGGGGCCACTGGGGCAACGGCAACGTCGAGGCCGGCCTCGACGAGAGCAGCGACTTCACCTACATCATGGGCCTGGTGCGTCAGGCCTACGAGTACCAGATCGCGGAGTGAGCGGTTCGGTCAGCTAAGGCGTGTTTCATAAGCCGGTCACAGCCACTCGGTGATGATGGTGATGGTCAGGACGGCTTGGAACCGGACGGCTAACTTGTCGTAGCGGGTCGCGACGCCGCGGTGGCGTTTGAGTCTGTTGATGCCGTTCTCGACGGCTTGGCGTAGCCGGTAGAGGTGCGGGTCGAACGCCGGTTGGCGCCCGCCGCGGGAGCCTTTGGCTTTGCGGTGGGCGTCCTGGTCAGTCTTGCTCGGGATGCAAGCCCGGATCCCTCGAGAGCGCAGGTATCTGCGGTTGGCGCGGCTGGTGTAGGCCTTGTCGGCCAGCACCAGTACCGGCCTGGTCCTGGCCCGGCCGACACCGAGGCGGTTCACGCGGATGCGGCGCAGGACCGGGATGAACTGCGGGCTGTCCCCGCGATGCCCGGCGGTGACGATCAAGGACAAGACTTTCTGGCCCTGCTCACAGGCCAGATGCGTCTTGGTCGTCAGCCCTCCACGGGAGCGGCCCAGCCCGTGATCGGCCGGCTCGTCATGAACCCCACCGGGTGGTTCCTTCTGCAGATGGCCGTCGGTGCGCGCACCTGCGGCGTGCTGGTGAGCGCGACTGGTCATCGAGTCCACGCTGACCGTCCAGTCGATCCGTCCCCGGGCGTCGCCCTGGGCCTGCAACGCTGACAAGATCCGGTCCCAGGTTCCATCGCGCTGCCACCGACGAAACAGTCCGTAGATCGTCGGCCAGGGCGCGTACTGCGCTGGCACGTCGCGCCACGGCGCACCGATCCGGATCCGCCACCGGATCCCATCGATGAGCTGCCGTTTCTCCCACTTCGGCGGCCGGCCGGTAGACGACGCAGCAGGCAGCAACGGGGCCAGGACAGCCCACTGCGCGTCAGTCAGGTCATGCCGCCTCGTCACCGCTAAGGTGGCCACGAGGTCTCCGGTGCATGGTGCTTCTTGGTCGTTGTACCAAGTACCGGAGACCTCTTCAGTTATCGATCACCGCCACGCCGTGACTTCAACCGGCCAACCCGAGTTACGAAACACGCCTTTAGTTGGCCTGAGGGGCTGCTGCTGAGAAGGGCAGGGTTTCCCCTCGTCGGATAGGTGGGTCCCCAGTCGCAGAGTTCGCTCGGCTGTGGGCCGATGTGTTGTGCGAGGCGCGAAAGCCTACGAGCTCGCGAAGCAGGGGCTCAACGCGCCAGCCCTCGTCCTGGTTGGCGCAAGCGACCCCTGGCCACTCGCCAACAGGTGGTGGCCGCCGCCATCCCGGACGCCCACTGACACGTGGTCAGCGGGCGGCCACTTCGCGGCGCTTGCCCCCGCCTACACCCACGGCCCTGCTTGACTTCCTCGGCGCGGCAAGCTGATGCGCGTCCGTTTCATCTGCGGTCAGCCGCGGGCTCCCTCGCGGCCGATGAACTCACTCAGCGGCGCCTTTCGGAATCCAGGATGGCCGGCGAACGCTGCCCACGTCGCATCGCGCGCTGGCTGATGATCGCTCGCCACATACACGCGGCACCCGGCCCGCAGCAGCGCGCGGGTCTCGACCTGGACGTCGATCCCGTACGGGCACCGATCGACCGTGTGGGCGGGTGCGTCCGTAAGGACGAGGATGACCTGAGGTCCCAGATCGTCGACCAACTCCCGGCACCGCTGCATCGCGTCCTCCAGCGCCTCCTCCACGTCGCCGCCGTG
This sequence comes from Micromonospora sp. 067-2, assembly GCF_046549295.1. Taxonomy (NCBI): domain Bacteria; kingdom Bacillati; phylum Actinomycetota; class Actinomycetes; order Micromonosporales; family Micromonosporaceae; genus Micromonospora; species Micromonospora sp. 067-2. The sequence continues at coordinate 393,456 of NZ_JAJPWB010000007.1, forward strand.
GCCGGATGGCGCCACCGCCACGGCCTCAAGCAACGCCGCCATCGTCGGGGCGGGCCCGAACTTGCGAACCAGGAAGGGCTCGGGGTAGCCGTGATCGCTGTACAGCACGGCTCGGATCTGGTCGAACGACGACCACTCGGCGGCTCCGAGCCGCGCCAGCGCCGAGGTCAGGTACGTGTGCATGCTGGCTGTCACATCGATCACTAGCACGAGTCCGCGCGGTTCAGGCGGCGCGGCCACCCGGTGCTCGGCGGCGCCCAGTGACAGCGCCCAACTGACCGACGCACCGAACTCCGGCGGCACATTGCCCGGCCGGAACTGGCCGGCCAGATGCATCCGGGTCCAGAAATCACCGCGATTCACCTCCGGCTGCTGCCGGGGCTTGATGTCACAGTGGTTGCACACCCACGTAGCCCTCGGTCGAAGGCCGTTGGCGTATCGTAGCGCCACGCCGATCGGCGTCTTGTCATTCGGGTCCGGCATGCCGTCCGACAGGGGACGGACCCGGCCGAGCCGCATCTCGTACTGGTCTTTCGCTTCGACGACGAGAAGGTCGCGCCGGTGGTCGCCGGGGGTCGAAACGGCGACGTCAGGCGTCAGCTCCACGCCGCCGGCCACGCGGGCAGGTTCTCGCCACACCTCCAAATGCGCGGCCGGCGTCGCGCCATGCCGCAGCATGCCGACGGGGCGATCTGTTCGGCCCTCGGACAGGCGCCATACGTCGCCGTCCTGAAGCAGTCCCGGCAGCTCGACGATCCAGCCGGCGTGCTCGGCCGCATCGAGCGTGGCGCACAGCACCCAAACCTCGTACAGCAAGCTCCGGTTTTGCCACAGTGGCAGGTTGAGGTACTCCTGGACGGCCCGGTGGAGGACCTCGACGCTCATCGAGCCGGTCTTGCGGAAGACCCGCCGTTGCAACCATTCGCTGGCCTCGTCGCAGGCGGTCCGCAGCTGGTTAAGCCACGTGGCGAGCGTGTCGGGCGTCGCGAACAGCCGGAGTTCCAGGTCCGCGCGCCTGGCGGTGGGCCAGTGACCAAGGCGCCACATGGCGATGAAGCCGGCCAGTTCCTCCAAGTTTGATTGTCGCCCACGACCGCTGCCGGGCAGAACAACGGCATCGAGGTGCTCGTCCAGCCCGATGTCGCTCGGTTCGTTGACGCCGTGCAGATGCTCCGGCGTGGCCGTGGCAACGAGAACACGCTGCCCGGGACGCCCTGCGGGTTCGGCGGTCGCGACCTGTTGTGGCCACTCGTGAAGCTGCGGGTCGACGTCGGTCAGGCGGAAAACGGGTGCGCGGTCGAGGTTCGCCAGGTGAGCGCGGACCAGCCGCTCACCGGCCGCGACGAGCGCCTTGCCGGCATTCTCCGCCGCCCCGATGACGGCCAGTGGCCCGGACCAAGCAGGTTCGTGTTCCGTACGCGCCTGCAACGCAGGCCGGAGCCACGCCAGGTGCAGCAGCGCGTCGGGCAGCCGGAAACCGTCCGCGGAATCAACCGGCCAGGTTCCGTAGAGGCCGCCGCCGTCCCACAGGACAAACGACCGGACTGCATCCTCGTCGATCGTGCCGGTCTCTACGGCGCGAACCGTCCGCTCCAACGACCGGATCCGTTCGATGAAGGCCTCACTAATGGTCACCCCGGCTACGTCCAAGCCGTCGCGCGAAATCCTGAACGTTCGCGGTCCCCCGGTCGTGACGGCGTGCTTCGCCAGCCGCGCGTAGATGTCGCGGACCATGGCCGTGTACCGGCCACCGCATCGCAGAAGCTCGCTAACGAGGACGGACAGCGACGGTGCCGACTCGGCGAGCTGCCTGGCGGCCTCGCGGCGGATCAGCCGCTTCTCGTCGGCCTTTCCCCGTAACGGCCGCGCGATCGCGTCGAGGTCGATGCCGAAGGCGCCAAAGATCTCACCAATTGCTCCCGAATCCTGCTTCCCGGTGCCGATCTCGAGTCCGTCAACGATCAGCGTCGCAAGATCGCGGCGTGGAACGACGTCCGCCATGACGAACATCCTTCACGACCGGCGGTCGTCCGGCTACGCCGTTTCACCGCCCGAAAGTCGGCGGCGAAGTCGATCACTGCTCCACCGAGTTGTTTGTCGACGGCCCAGCGGAAGCCGACGATTCTCACCTTCCCGGACTGCCTGCTCGAGGGCGCGGCCCCGGCCAGGCAGGTGAGTGCCTCCGGCGTCGGGAAGCGGCCGCAGGCGGCGCCGATCTCAGCCAGAAGGCGGGCCACGCGGACGATCCCCGCCCGGGCAGGGACGTGAACACTGCCGCGTCGGGATGCTGCAGCAACTGGATCTCAATCTGCTCCTCCAGCGGGCTGATCTGCTCCCGCAGGGCGGTGAGCCCGGCCACCAACGCAGCGGTGACGTGTGCCCAGGCGGTGGCTTGAGGACCGATGTCCAATGATGCCCCTGGGCGTCGACCTCCGACATCATCGCAAGACCGAGTACCGATTGCCGCGGTGCTCAATTGCCGATGCCCGAAGTTCCGGCGTCACCGATCGTCATAGGGCGGCCGGCGCTCGGATGAGGCGTGACCGGCCCGCATCATCTGTCGCAGGACGGCTACGAACTCCTCGCTCTGGCCGAGCGCCATCCGCCGGAACATCGCGGCACCGCGTACACGCCGCAGCCGCGAAAGCCGGTGGGTACGATCCCAACGCGAGTGGGTGCGGAACCGTTCCCAGGCGGACTGGCGACTCACCCCGAGGGCATCGGCAACCTGTTCCCAGGTCATGCCATGGTGGCGGGCCAACTCGACCTCCAACTCAAGTAGCCGCTCGGCCGCAGCCGAAATTTCGGCTGCGGCCGCAATCCAGTCGGCAAAATCGCTGTCTCCCCGTGTGCCCTGCGACGGCTGCCGCTCCATCGCACTCGCAGCGACTCGGTGCTCGTGAGCAAGATCGGTCAACGCTCCGCCGAGGCAGGACAGCGCATACGCGTGCGCCTTCAAGGTATTTCTGTACGTCCGCGCCATGCTCTGATGTTGTCAGGTTTTTCCTGACTGGGAAATCTTGAGTTCTCGCTGGTCAGCCGTTCGGACGCGATACGGGGGCCGAAACGCGTCTACCAACGTTGCCCCATCGCTTGAGGTCGGTAAACGTTGGCCATGTGTCGAGTAAAACAACCTCGCCCCGGCCGACTCAGGCAGTTCCAGTCACCTCTACGCCGTCCACACAGCGGTCCGGGCCTCCCAACCCGTCGCGCGCCATCTGGACCGCCATCATCCTGCTCGCCGCGATACCCGTCGGCTCCGCCACCGGCTTGTTGTCAGTCGCCGGCGGGATGCCGGTGCCCCTAGCGATCATCGCTGGCGGCGGCGGCTTCGGCGGCACTGTCGCGCTATTGCTGGCCCTAGCGCAATTCCTCGGCGGAGATCAAACTCGATGACCTTCCTGGATCCCACATCAGGCAGAGCTTGGCCTGACAGTGCGCCGCTGACACGAGCGGAGCATGCGTCGCCGATCGTCCACCCTCCGACCCACCTCGCTGTCAGCCGGAACCACGTGGTCGATTCTCAGCGGAGCCGGCAGGAGAAGCTCTTCACCGTCCGGAAGCCTTAAGGCACCTCGGGCCTACGCCGTCCGGGCAGTGGTCAACGGGGCCGCAAGATCGCGGAACGGGTCGGCCGAAGGAGAAGGGGTAAAGTTGCCCGACCCTTGCGCTACCTGGAGGAGACCGCCGGCATGTCCCGACCCGCCCTCGTCTCTCTTCCCGACCCGGCCCTGGGGGCGGATGATGTGCCGCTCAGTGACTCGTTAGTCGCCGAACTCGGCAAGCAGGGTTGGCGGGTCGGCGACGACCCGCTGCGGACGCGCTGGTTGCGGCTCGCGGCGTGTCACTCAACGTTCTTGTACGAAGTTGGCCGGGTGCCGATCTCACCCGCCGCGCTGGCGGTACTGGGCAAGGTGGGCTCCACCCATCTGGCGCTCGCGGTGGCCGACCTGGTCGTGGAGCGCACCCGTCCAGACAAGGTCAGCAAACAGAATCAGCTCATTGCGCACATGCCCGGACGCGTCGCCCGGCGTGTCGCCGACAACCTGACCGTCGTCGAGTCAATGAACCTGGGCAAGGGTGAGGAGCCGAACCGGCGGAGTACGTCGCGCCTGGCTGAGGACGTCAACCACCAGGTCCTTGGTGTGGTGGTGCTCCTCGGCGGTTACGCCACCGTCAAGCGGCTGGTGGCAGAGGTCTACGAGCAGGCACTTCAGCAGGTGCTCATGGACGGCGTCAATTGGTGGGCTGAACTGACTCGCTCCGTCCCGGTTCAGCAGCTCAGTGTCCAGGACCATCCAACGGGCCCGGATCATCAGCGGACCTTCATCTGGGAGATCGTTGACGACCGGGGACGGCGGGGTCGCGGTGAGTCCGCGAAGCGAGCCGGCGCGAAGGATCTGGCAGTCCAGGACTACCTACGCAACGCTGGCCTCTACCGTGAGGTCGTTACGCGCCTCGGCGGACGCTCGGTCTCGCGGCTCACGGAGGCGCCCCTTCACTACCCACCGGGGCAGGGCCCACCAAACCGCACAGTCGCCGAACTCGCTACCACGCTCCAGATCACTCAGGATCGCCGGGCTTATTTGCAGCAAGCTCTCACCCACAAGTCATGGGCTTACGAGAACCAGTCGTTGGTCCGCCAGGCCAGACAGAACGACTACGAACTACTGGCCAACCACGGGTCGTACGCCATCAGGGCGGTGTCGGCGGCGGAGTTCACCCGCGACCTGCTCTCCCGCACGCTCAAACCCGAAGCCGAGGAGGCGGCGATCCATTCGCTGCCAGAGCGCTGTTACGTCGACATGTTCGACAGGCTCGTGCCGGAATCGGCCGTGCTCCGCGGTCAGGGTGAGGCCGACTGCAAGCCCCGCATGAAGGCTGATGTCTTCCAAGCGATCGTCTCGGTCGCGTGGCAGTTCGGCGAAGCCGGCCTGCCGGCGACGCTGCGAGGCTGGATACTTCGGGAGACCCTTGCGCAGGGGCTCGACGAGTTGAGCCGGCTGGAGCGCCTTTGTGCGACCTTCGGTGGCGAGGCATCCTCTACCTCTACCTCCGCCGGGCCTGCGCACGATTCCCGTTCCACGGCCACCCTTACCGTCCGTATCGGCGAGCTTGAACTCGTGCGGACCGGCCCTCCAACGCGGGGGAAGAAGGAGAGCACCCGACTGGCCGCAGAGCGGTTGTACCAACTCTTCACCCTGGGACCGGAATTCCGGGCCGCCGTCGGGACAACCGCAGAGCGGGAAGAGAGCATGCTGCTCCTGCAGTGCCTGGCTCGGCGTCTGCCGGTACTGCGCGGCCGCGATCTCCGGCGTTGTATCGAGGACGGGGTTCTAGGGCTGGGTCTGCTGGCCACCTCGGGTGACGAGCCCAACGACTTCCTCGCGTGGGCGGAGGAGGTTGACTCGCTGACCGGCCCGCTGGACGATGACCTCTTCGACCATCTGGTGACCGCCTACGGCAACGCTGTGAAGGCGCGGCCGCGGCCGAAGCTGGAGCAGGCGTTGAGGGATCTGGCGACCTGGGCGCGGGCTATCGACCCGGAAGGCAGCGTCGTAGTTCGGAAGGCACCCCACTGGCACCTCCTTTTGGCGGTAGCCGGCGCATTACGGGCCGGCGCCGCCAGAGAACAGAAGGCGGTAGACGAGCTCGCCAACTCCTGGCCGGTCTCAGGCCCCGATTCGACGTCACTCCTCTTCGCCGTCGACGCCGCCGCCATCGGTGAATTGCTCCGGGAATTGCCTGCCCAGTCCGCCAGAACGGTCCGCTTCCGACGGCTTCCCGGCGGGGTCCGGGTTGAATGCACCAGCACGGCCACGGGCACGGCCGACCGCGTCCGCACCCTGATCGACCTGCTCGCGGAGATGGCGCCGGAGCTTGGAGTCTCCGCCGGAGCGGGCACGCAGACACTGAGCGCCCCCTACTCCCCCGACCCTGCCGACCGATCCTTCACGGCGGCCGGCCGGCTCGCATTTCACGGCCCCCAGGACCAGAACGGCTTCGAGATCTTGGCGAACGTGCTGCACCGGCTCAAGAACGAGTTGATCGGCATGGAAGACGTCGCGCAGAAGGCGGCGCTGGCCCGCGACCGGGTGACGCGCTTACACCGGCTCGCCGATGCCGCCCGGCACCACGAGGCCGCAGTCCGCCTGGCCGACCATCTGGACCACACCAACCGCGCGCTGGCGGATGCCGACGAAGAGGCGGTCCAGTTCGGCCGCTGGATCGATGAGTACTGCGCCGCCAAGGTCCTGGAAATCAAAGAGATGGAGAACATACGCCTGATCGCGCCCGCCGAGTCCGGCCATTGTGAGGTCACCCTCTCGCCGTCGCTGCTGCGGGGAGTTCTGGACAACCTCATCAAGAACGCTGTCGAGGCGATGCCGAACGGCGGCCGGATCATCGTCGACTGGTACACCGAGCCAGGCCATCTGTTCCTCGTCGTGCACGACGACGGCCCGCGGCTGTCCGACGAGATTCGCGAGAGGTTCTGGCGGGACGAGACCGTGACGAGCACCAAGGTGCATGGCTCGGGCATGGGGTTGTGGCTGGTACGCATGGACCTACGCCGGCTGGGCGCAACGATCTCCGATGACCCCGGGGCGGACGGCCAGCGCTGGATCATCGACCTGCCATGCGAGGACGTGACAGATTCCGACGCGCCCGACCGCAAGCCCACCCCGATCCCAGTGCCACTGGTGGGGGCGGGTCCCCGACGCAAAGTCCGGGTGTTGCTCGTGGACGACCAAGAGAACGTCGCCCGTACGATGGCCCGACACCTCGAGCCGATTGCCGCCCAGATCGAGATCGCTCACGACGGCGAGAGCGCACTGACCAGGCTTGGTACCGGACATTACGACGTCGTGATTTCCGACCTACAGATGCCGCCCGATACCTGGGGTGGGTTATGGCTGCTAAGGCGCATCCGGGAGGAGGGTCACCGGGTGCCGGTGGTAGTGCTTTCCGGCGAGGGAGGCTTTGACCAGGCGAGAGTGGCTATCAACGCGGGCGCCGTCAAGTACGTGACCAAGGCGGACGCCGCCGAGGAACTGGTCGTCATTGTCGAGGAGGTTCTGGCTGATCTAAGCCGGAAAAGCCGCCGTGATCTGCAGGATTTACCACTGCCGGTGGCGCTCGGTTTACAGCGCTACGAGTCGGAGACGGTGGCCAACCTGCGACTACGCGCCGGCCATGCGGCCGTGGAAGACACCCTCCGGTTCATCGGCGCGGTCGGGCTCGGCGAGCTTCTAAACGACGACCCAGAGGCGCGGGTGCCTCGGCCGGTGCTGGCGCCACACATGATGCTGGGTAAGTGGGTTGATCTGCTGAAGGCGCTCGGCACGCGGCTAACGCAGGACTCGTATGCGGGACAGGTCATCCGCAGTCTCGACCTGGACGCGCTCGCCGTCGTGAAGACCGGCCGCAACGTGGTCAGCCACCGCTCTGAGCGCCCCAACAAAGAGGTGACCCGCATGCTCGACGAGGTCGACCCGCTGTTGGAGCAATTCGCCGCAGCCCTGCGTCACATCCCGGGCCGCACCGTGATGATCGCCGATACTCTGCGACTCAATTCAAAACGATATGTGGTTTCCACGTTCCGGATGACCGGCACTGGTCCGGTTCTGCCAAGTGCCAAATTGACCAGCAGCACTTCCCCCGAGGAGAACTCAGTCGGCCTATACCGGGCTGGCGTGGACTCCTGGATCCCGATCGGCCCGTGGATGACGGCCCGACCCGGCAAGGGCCGGGGCGAGTGGCAGGTCTCGGTCATCGACGGTGTCACCCCGGGGTCCCGGGGCCGGCCTACGAAGCTGGCCTACCAACCCTTCGGTGACGGCGAGAAATGGGAGACGGAAGCTGACGAGGACACCGACCAACTGATCCGTCGGACGACGGCCCGATAGGGTACCCCGAATCGAAACCGAGCCCCCGACGGGAGCGCCGCGATCAGGACTGGCAGTCACGACCACACCAGACACCGCCCAAAGGAAAGGGTCAACCAGGCGGTCCGCCAACCATACGGCTGACAGCTGCCCGACGCCGGCTCGAACTCGACCGCCTCTCCAAACGCACCTGTCGACTACCGAAGTCATCATGCTCCGCAGGACTCACGGCCCATGCCGGTGACCAGGAATGGGTATGCGAAACCGAGGCCAGCTCGACGTCACCAGACAGCAACGCCGAGCAACATGAGATCGTCTGCACCATTATCCAACGGCGCTCCGGCTATCGGCTGCAGGCCCGCCCCGACCACACCGTCGGCATCGCGCCGAAGCCATAGCCGCCCCACCGCGGCGTCCCCATCACGGCGGGCGAGGACGACACGACCTTCGTAGAGGTCGAGTTGCCCGGAGGTGACGGGCTCGAAGACCTCGCCGGGCGCCTCCGTCACCAGAAATCGGCGAGTCGCGGTAAGCGCAGGCCCGACGTCCGAGAGCGATATCCGCAGCGCTCCGACGGGCGCCTGGTCGTGCTTGCCGAGGAGGCGGCTGAGCACGTCCGCCGCCACACCGCGACGTAGCTGCTCGTGGTAACGCTCGTTGCGGAACACCCGCAAGCAGCGGTAGCAGCTGGTCTCCGGGCCGCATTCACAGTCGCGGACCCGCTGCAGCGCCTGGTCGAGTACGTCCCGCAGTCGCTCAGCGATGCGCCGGACGTGGCCGGCTCCTCCGGGCACGGTGTCGTAGAGCATGATCACGCTGCGGCCAGCTTCGGTTCGGTAGACCGTCGCGTCGATGTCGTCGCGGGAGATCTCGAGCGCGCGCACTGCGCCCTCGACTAGCGCGTACGCGACCGATCGCCAGGCGTTGTCCTCGACTCCGATCACGACCGCACCGTCGAAGCTCAGGTCGAGGACGTCCGTCTGATATTTGTGGGCCAGCGACAGGTTCTCCATGCGGCCACGGCACTCGCGGCCGCTGAGTGGACTCTGGTGGTCAACCCGACCGTCGATGGCCCGGTTGGCGAAGCCACAGGTCGCGCAGACGAGGAAGCCGCGTCCCATCGCGCCGTCGCTGATTGCCACCAGCTCGCCCCGGGCACCGGCCCGGATGGTGATCGCGCCTCCGGCGAGGTCCAACTTGTCCGCGTAAAGCTCGACGCCGGGCGACACGACATGGGTTGCGCCGTGCCACGCCCGGCGTGGAGCACTCGTGGGTCGCCGGCCGGTACCGCGTGCCGCGACGAACCCGAAGACGGGAATGGCGTACTGACGGGGTATGCCGACGAGGGCGGCGCCGCAGGCCGGGCACTCCTGGTCGAGGCGGTCGATCGAGTCGCGGTAGTGGCCGCACCCGTCGCACACCGCGTAGTAGCGTCGCTCAAGGTCTCGCCCGGGCAGCCGGTACAGGCCGTCCGACTGCCAGACCAGTCCCCCGGCGACGACCTCCGCACCGGGTGCGTACTCGTAGATGGCCGACGAGAGGTCTCTGGACAGCTCTAGTTGCTTGGCGATGGGGGCGTCCGCGAAGGCCAGCCGCAGCTCGACGGTGTCGACGGGAAATCCGTACTTTGGCAGGACGTTTCGGTTGGCGAGCAGCCCGAGCAGTTCGCGGCGAGTGATCGTGTTCATCACGCGGCCGTACCGCGCGGCCTTGTCGTCCTGGCGGGCGGTGAAGGCCTCCTGCCGCTTCTGCTCGTACGTGTCGACATCCTGCTGCAGCTCGGCCCGAACCGACTCCAGCAGGTCGACCAGCTGCTTGACCCATTCTTCGGAGTCGACGCCGATGATGTCGAGCACCTCGGCCGGCAGCACCTGCCGCAGCGAGTCGGTGACCTGCGGCGGCACTGGTGTAAGGAAGTCACGGACCATCGTGACCGGGGCGATCCCGTCGTCTCCTGGCAGGAAGAACTCCCCTGCCGTACGCCAGATGGTGCCGTGGAACCGAAATTGCTGCCGGAAGAACGCGGCGAGCGCGACGGAGTGGGCGTGTCGTCGATCGATGCGCACGTTGGTCAGGGGCACGTACGGCGCCCGGACCTCCCCGGCGATCATCCGGTCGGGCTCGGCGAAACGGGAGAGGTCATGCGAGCGGCGCTGGGCATAGGTGAGCACGAGCGCGGCTGAATCGGTTCGGCGGCCGGCCCGACCGGCCCGCTGGACGTAGTTCGCGGTGGTCGGAGGCATGTTGCGCAGCATGACGGCTTGCAGCTCGCCGACGTCGACGCCGAGTTCGAACGTGGTGGAGCAGGAGAGAGCGTTGACTTCGCCGCGGACGAACTGCTGCTGGATTTCGGCGGCTCGTTCGCTGGTCCACTGGGCGGTGTGTTCGAGTACGCGCAGCGGCACCGGGTTCATGTCCCGGTAGACATTGCGGTAATGATCCGGGTCGATGTCCGCCGCAGGGGACGTCCAGGATTCGAGGTCACCGGTGCAGGCGATGGTGGGGCAGGTGGCGCGCACGTTGAACGGGGTGAGCTTGCGGCACCTGCTGCACTGCCACATGGTCAGGCCGCCGGCCGTAGGCGTGCAGGTGATCAGGGCGGAGTCGAGTTGGTGGACCTGGCCGATGCCGGGTTCGGTGCCGACGATCAGCCACTCGGCTTGTGGTCCCTTGGTCAGCAGGCGCCACACGCCCTCGAGCAGTTGGATCGGGTCCGCCTGCTGGTCGAGCCGTGCAAGCACGCGGGTCACGAAGTCGGCCCGCCGGTTGGTCCCCTTGGTCGGTAGCCAGCTGAGGACCTTGCGGCGGGCGTCGGAGCCGGTGCCGCGTACGTAGATCGGGCCGAGCCGCGGCTGGAACGCCTCATCGCGGGGGTCCACTCCGTCGAGGGCACCGACGGCGCCCTGGAGCCGAATCGATCGGATCAACTCGGAGAGCAACGCCCAGACCTCCTCGTCGCTGAGGCCGAGGGCGAGCAGCGGCTGGGGTGGTAGCCAGGCGGGGTCCCGGGACATGTCCCAGGCGATCAGTCCCCTGCCCTCCAGGGAGTTGCGTTCGTCAACGCCGACGGCCTCGATCTGTGCCCAGAGGGCGACCTGCCTCTCCCGGGCCTGTCGGCTCTGCCGCCGTTCGAAGATGCCGTACCGGTCGGCTACTCGAGAGGTGTGGTAGACGACGTCGGTGAGGCGGACCTCGTCATCGGCCGCCGCAGCGGCGACGGCACCCTCGTGGAGCAGCCGCCGGCGCTGCACCCGCTCGTAGGAGTCTTCGAGGTACGGCGCGAAGTACGCCGCAGACTGCCGGCTGTCGCTGAACAACAGCAGCTTGCGCCCGCCGCCTCGTAGGCCCCGCTGAATGGGATCGGAGGCCACGGGCAGCTTCTGATAGAGGGCGGTCGCCAGGACCGAGGCGGAGGCTTCGTTGCCGCTGGCGAAGAGTCGGATCAGGCCGGCTCCGCGTCCCCCGCACGAGAGGCATGCCGTGAGCTCGTCGCTGCGCTGCCGTAGGAAACGTACGGCCCGCATGGCGCCGTCTGGGCAGCGCGGGCAGTTGGTCGCCTTACCGATCTGGAACACCCCGCACCGGGTGCACAGCGCGCCCATCTCGCCGGCCGCCTGGGCAGCGCCGCTGAACATCTCCTCGTCCTCGTCGGTCGCCACTTCGTCGACCAGCGCCATCCACACCTGCTGCTCGTCGCGGGAGCGGCGGGACCGGAACACGGTGAAGGTGCCGACCCGCTCCAGCGTGCCCATGAGGTAGACGGTGCCGCAGCGGCGGCAGGTGCCGAATTCGAAGGCGGCGTCGCCGCACCGTCCGCAGCGCTCGTGCCGGGTCAGACTGACGTGCGGCCCGTTGGCTCCGAGGCAGGCGAAAGCTCCTTCCGTCGCGCGGGCGAAGAGGTGGTAGCGGGCGGAGAGCACCGGGGTGCCGCCGTCATCGTGCACGCTGTTGGCGAGAGCGACCATCGACGCGGTCTCGGACGCGCCGCTACCGGGGAACAGCGCCTGGGCGACCTCGTGCAGCGGTATCGGCCCGTGGGCGAGCAGCGCCTTGAGCCGGCGAACGCGCTGCTCGTACGCCAGCGCCTCGGCGGGGTCGTCCCCGGCGTACCCGTGCTCGCGGGCGTGGGCCACGACGGCGCCGGCGGGATCCGGCGCGTTGAGCAGCTTCTCGTACGCCGCAGCGGGCAGGGGTCCCCACTCGGGCCCGGGTGGCAGCTGGACCCGGTCGGCGGTGATGACGTCCTGCCTCGCGTCATCGGCGGGGTCGTACTCGAAGGGGACGGGAAAGAGGGAGGCAGCGAAGTCGACCACGGCTGCCATGTCGCTGCCGACGGTCGCGCTCGTCGCGATGCACTGCACCGGCCGGCCCGAATCCACCCGGTCGGCGAGTCGGCGCAGCAGCATCGCCAATTCGGCCCCGCGAGCCCCGTCGTAGACGTGCGCCTCGTCGACGACAATGAACTGCCAGTGCCCGGCGTGCTCCCCCTCGAACAGGTCCATGTCCAAGGGCCGCAGCAGCAGGTACTCGAGCATGGCGTAGTTGGTCAGCAGCAAGTGCGGCGGTCGCTGCTGCATCTCCTCCCGGCTGAGCAGTTCGTTGGGCAGCGGCTGCTCGCCAGGGTTCTGCTGCTCGAAGACCTCCGCGGCCTCCCGGCGACTGCGGCGGGTCTCGCCCGTGTACCGGCCGAAGGTGATGTCCGGTGCCTCGGCCAGCAGGCCCCGCAGCCGTTTCATCTGATCGTTGGCCAGCGCGTTCATCGGGTACAGCAACAGCGCCCGCACACCGGGCCCGAGGCTGCCCGCCACACGTTCGGCCATCAGTCGGCTCAGGATGGGGATGAGGAAGCTCTCGGTCTTGCCGGATCCGGTGCCGGTAGCGACGACGATGTTGCGCCCTGCGGTTGCCTTCCGGATCGCCCGCTCCTGGTGCTGGTAGAGCGGACGGTCCATGGCCAGCCCGGCGCCCAGGCTGGTGATGCCGGGATCGAGCACGCCCGCGTCGATGAGCTGCCGGGGTGTGGCGCTGGTGACGTAGGGCGGGGTCGCCTCGAGCAGGGGTCCCTTGGTGATCTCCTGGTTGATCGCGTCGCCGATCGCGGTTTCGAGCGCGCTCGCGAGCCGGGGATCCTTCGGCTCCACGAGGGAACGAAGATAGCGCCGGTAGGTGGAGACGATCGCGTCGCTGGTGGCGAGGGGGTCGAGGATCATTCGGCTGCTCCGGCTCCGGTCAGGAGGAACTCCGCGAGGAGAAGGTCGATGGCGACGAGACGCGGCGCGCTGCGGGCGAGGGTCGCGTGTAGGGGAAGGATTCGTGGCAGCAGCCCGGCCGGGGCCGCGTGCCCTCGGGCGGCAAGACGCGCCACGAAGGCGAACGCCAGCGACAGCGCGGGGAGAGCGAGCCACCCTCGAGTCAGGTTGCGGGCATGCAGCGCGGCCGCCGCCCGCGGCCCGCCGCACTCGGCCAAGGGCTTTTGCAGGGCGCGCAGCAGACTCTCCGCGTTGCTGGAGAGCCGTCCCAGGCCGGGCCGCACCCGTACCTCAAAGAGGTGGCGGGCCGCAACCATCCGTTCGTCGGCGTCGAGCAGGCCGCCGGGAACGACGCGCATCGCCCGCCACACCCGGTCGCGTTCCGCGGCCGGCAGCAACGCGAACACCTCGGCCGACTGGTCGAACCTCCCGACCGTCTCGTGCGGATCGGGGCCGCCGGCGAGCACGTGCACTGCCACCTCCCCGCACACCGCGGCGATCTGTTCGCCCAGATCGGCATCGGAGGCGATGTCAGGCAGCCGGTGGGCCGAGGCGAGCATTGCGGCCAGCGGGCTCGCCGTCCATAACCGCGCCTCGTCGGCGGCACTGACGTACCTGTCGGGAGGCAGGGCGATCAGGCCGGAGTGCACCAGGGGCGCGACCACCTGGTCGGCCGAGGTGCGGTGCTTGGTGAGCGCGGCCAGCGCGGTGGCGGGATGCGGGCGCAGGAGCGCCGCGGCACCCCGAATGTTGGCCGTGACACCTCGGGCATAAAGGTCGTCCGCCCGCGGGTAGAGGTCGAACAGCAGCGGCGCGATGTCCGGTCGGTCGGGCAGGGCACTTGCTCCGGCCAGGTACGCCGAGACCGCCTCACCCGCCGGGTCCTGGCCGGTCGGCTGCCACGTCAGCTCGGCGAGGTTGAAGGCGTTGTCGCGGCCGGGCCACTCCGGCCAGTCCGACGGCAACCACGGATCCTCGATACGCAACAGCGCCACGAGGGGCCCCGCCGTGGTGACACGCTCGGGGAGCTGGTCGCTGACCAGGTCGGTGCCGAGGCGTGCGAGGTACGGCGGTTCCCACGGCGCGTACACCTGGTACAGCGCGGCCGTCAGCCCTTCGGCCCGCACGCCGTCGACCAGCACCAGCCGGTCGTCCTCGAGGTGCACCGCGCTGGCGAGGCGTCGAGGTACGCAACGCGCTGCCGGGAAGTCCTGCCCGTCAAAGCGGACGTCGAGCTGGGCGAGCCCGTGGGCGCCGACCGTGTCGGCGATGGCCGCGAGCCCAAACCGGGCCATCGGCTGCCCGTAGGTCTCGCCGGACGGAACGGTTTGCAGCTCGCGGCCCCCGGAACGGACGATCAGCCGTGCGTCCGCCGCCCGCGGCAGCCGCACGAGCAGTTCACCCTCACCGATCGTCTCGGTGTCCAGATGCAGTGGCTGCAGGGACCATTCGCCGCGGCTGCCGCCGCCCAGCCGTTGGAGCGCCATATGCGCGGGCGTGACCCGTACGGTGGTCGCGCCGCCCGGGCTCTCGAGCTGCAGCTCGACAGCGGTGTCGGCGGAGCCCAGGTGGGTCATTGGGGGCGTGACCGACAGGTCGGGCAGGGTGGCGTCGGCTCCTACGGTGGCCGGTTCCAGCCCGTCCGCCGTCATCTCTCGCCAGGCGGGGTGGGAGATGACGGACAACCCCTCGGCGAACTCCAGCGTGCGGGCCAGGCCGCGGCCGAGCGGACCTCGAACGGTGATCTCGTAGGCGCCGACCATGGGGCGGGCCAGGTGCCGCCACGGATCGACTGTCGTGTCGTGGTCGGCGGAGAGGCTCTCGGTGTGCAGGAGCTGACCGGAGCCGGGTCGGCGAATCCGGATCGACCAGTCGGTGCTCACGCCGGGCTCGGTCGGCAGGGTCAGCCGCGGGGCCGTCGCGATCACCGGTGCGCCGACGAGGCTGCTCACTCCAGGCAATGGCTGGGCGAGCTGCAGCTGGGCGCGGCGAGCACCCTTGACCCGGCGCGGTGTTCCGCCACCAAGCCGCAGCTGCGACACCTGGCGAAGGTCGGCGCGCCGCAGCGTCCAGCCGAGCCAACCGTACGGGGCCGGCACGTCGTACGTGTCGACCAGGTCGCCATCCATCTGCAGCTCGAGCAGCCTACCGCCGTCGCTCTCTTGCGGATACAGCAACCAGACCGGTTCAGGCGGCAATCCGGCGGTTGCCGGCACCAGTCGGCCGTCCTCGGTGAAGACCAACAGGGGATCCCGCGGGTCGACCACGTCCAGCTCGTACTCCTGGTCGTAGCCGGCCAACTCGACAGTCACCTGACGGGCGGGGCGTGCGATGGCTACCGCCGCTGCGGGCGCTGTCTCGCTGGCGCCGGGCCAGCGGGACTGACTGACGACCGATCCGACCTCGCCGTCGAAGCGCAACTGCCACATGACGCGACCGTCTGCTGCGTCATGGACCGGCGGCAGCCACACCATCAGGCCTCGGCCGAACGGCTCCAACTCCAGGTGAGGTCGCTGCGGCGCCGCCTGCGCGGCCGACCCGCCGCGCTCCGAGCTGCCTGTCCAGTCGAGCTGCTCCGCCTCCGCGAGCGCCTGAGCTCTTTCGATCAGGTGTGGGGAGAGTCCGAGTCCGTCGGCGGTGAACCCCGGTTGCCGCAGCCGTTCCAACAGGTCGAGGCAGCGGTCGACAAGGTCCGCGGCGTAGTCCTCGCCACGTTGGATGAACCGCTGCACCGGCTTGTCGGTCCCGTTCAGGCGCGACTCACGGCCGGGCGCGAGCGCCCAGGCGAGGAAGCTCTCGCCTGTGAGTCCGGGTTCGCGGGCCTGGCGGTGCAGGAGGAGATTCAACAGGTCGCCGAGGCAGTACGCGGGGACCCCGGCGTGCATGAGGATCTCACCGACGTAGACCTGCGGTAGACCAGGGAACCGGGCCAGCCTGAAGTGGTCGAGGTTGCCGCGGAAGGCCCTCCCCCAGAGCGTCTGGTCGATCTGGCCCGGCGCCTCGTTGTGGACGGCGCTCCAGTAGTCGCCGTGTTCGTACCCGACGGCACCGAGCCCGGTCAGTCCGACGACCAGGCACGCGGGGTAGTGACGGGTGAGCAGCAGCTGCCGTTCGCGGGGGGCGCAGTACCAGAAGACTCGTCCCAGGGCGCGAATGACCTCTTTGGCGTGGTCCTCTGGTGCGTCAATCTCGGCGACCAGCGACACCGCGCGCAGGGCTGGCGCCCACTCGTCTTCCCGGAGCCGAAGTATCTCGGTTGCGTGTGACACGGTCTCCCTCTTGTGGATTGGGGTGGTCAGCGCGGTAGGGCGACTATGCAAGCAAGCCAAGGCGTGATCAAGACCAAACCATCGCCTCGGCGTCCGGCCTGCCCGATCGGTCACTGAGGTGGAACCGGTCGGGGGCAGCGGTGGACAGTTCGGCGGACGCTGCCCCACTCAGTGGAGTGAGAAGCGGCGGCGTTGACGTCTTCCGCCTGGCGGGCCGGTCACCTGGCGGGCAGGTGACCGGCCCGGCACGCGGATCACTGGATGGCGGACGCGTCAGGCCTGGTCCGTCGGGCCGGTCGGGCTAGCCAGTTCGAGTTGGGGTAACAGTGCGGTGACGTCCTGGTGCCAGCCGCGGAGTTCCGCGACCGTGGGTGCGAGCTCGTAGGTGTGGTGGTGCATCGCGCGGGACAGGCCGTGCCAGGCGGTGCGCGCCGTCGAGGCTGCCTCGGCACCGGCGAAGGTGGGCAGAACGAGCAGTTGATTGCGCATGGGGCAGTCGACGACGGACGGAGCGACCTGGTCCCAGTAGTGCCGCAGCCCCTGTTCGAGGGCGAGGCGGGTCAGGCAGGCGGATCCGCGTTGCCAGCAGCGGCGCATGCTGGACGGCGGGTGGAGCAGCAGCGCACTGGCGGCGTTCAAATACGTGTGTGGGCTCACGGCTGGCTCAGCCTCCCCACCACCGCCCGCGCGCCGGACACGAGCCCGGCGAGGTCGCCGGAGCTCCCGCCGTGCGCGCCACGGTTGGCGATGGCGACCACCCGCGGGGCCGCGGGGTGCAGCCGTTCCAGCGGCTGGTTCAACTCTTTGCCGGCCCGCCGGTGGTCCGACAGGAGCGTCAGCGCGAGGGTCGGTCGCAGACCGTGCGCCTCGCTGATCGCCGCCTCGGTCTCTGCGATCGGCAGCCCGGCCCGGAAGTCACGGGTACGGATCCGCTCGTGGCAGGTGTATTCGAGGGCGTCGCGGATGAGGTTGCAGACGACCGGACGGCGGACCTCGTCGGCCATGTCGTCGTCGCGGACGATGGCCGCCGCGTCGTCGAGGTAGCGCCGGGCGGGGTCGCCGTGCGCGTCACCGGTGACGGTGACCTGGGACTGCGCCAGCCTGCTGACGATCCGGATCCGGGCGTCGAGTTGCAGGTGTCGCACTGCGGCCGGGAGGCGGTCGTCGTGGGTGAAGACGATGACCTGCCGGTGCTTCGCCACCTGGTCCAGAACCTTGGCCAGCCCGTAGACCTTGGCCGGGTCCATGGATTGCACCGGGTCGTCGATGACGAGGAACCGGAACGGGCTCTCCGGCATCGTGGCACGGGGCAGGAAGAGCGCCAGGGCGAGCGAGTGCAGTTCACCCTGACTCATCACCCCCAGCGCCGCCCCGGATACGCCGTCGACGTTGACCTTCAGGTCCACCCGTCGGCTGGTGCCGGTGCCGGCGAGTTGAATCGCGCCGAGGTCGACGTTGCTCTCCTGCCGCAGCGTGTTCCAGATCCCGGTCGCTTCCGCGGCCACCGGTGCGAGCTTGTCGTTGCGGATGCTCCCGCCGACCGTCTGCAGCCAGGTGACCGCGGCCTTCAGCGCCGTGAACATCTGCACGGACTGACGGCTGGCCTGCTCGGTGTCGATCCAGGCGCGGATCTGGTCGGCGAGGGGCTGCCAGGCGGCCTGCCGGCGTTCGAGCGCCTGCCGTGCTGCCGCCTTGACCGGCTGCAGGACGGTGGTGAGCGCGTCGAAGGTGGCGAGCGCCGCTTCGGCGATCTTGTGCGAGTCGGCCGACCCGATCAGCTCGTCCCAGTGCTGCCATGCGGCCCGGACGTCGCCGGTGTCCACCCCCTCGGCGGTGAGGTTGACGGCGAGTACGGGCGGCAGCTGGGGCAGCCAGCTCCGCAGCGCGCGACGCGAACCCTGCTCGAGCTCGTGGGCTTCGTCGAGGCGCTCGGCCCGCTCGGTGAGTCGTCGCAGCTGCGCCTGTGCCTGCTCGGCCCACGCCTCGTCCAGGGTGCGACCCCCGCACACTGGACAGGGCTGGCCCGGGTGGCTGTGGTGATGGCGTAGGGCGTCGCTCAGCAGCCGGGCGAGCGCCCGAGCTTCCTCCACCGGCGTACCGGCCAAGTCGTCGATCTGTTGCAGCGCCCCACGGAGTCGCTCCAGCTCGCGTACCAGGGCGTCTCGTGCGGGGAGGTCGAGTACGTCGAGCTGGCGCAGCGGCACGAGGGTGGTGTCACTGGTCGGCTCGTCGGCGGTGGCCAACGTCGCAAGCTCGTCGAGGTCGGGGGCCTTGCCGCTGAGCGCCTGCTCGGCGCGGCGGGCGCGCGGGTCGGGGTGGGCGGCAAGCGCGGTCCGCAGCTGCGGCAGCTGAGCGCCGGCCAGCTTGCGCCGGTCGTCCATCTCCTTACGCACGGTCTTGAGCATGGTCTCGATCTCGACGAGGCGACCGAGGCCGAGGATGCGGTGCAGCGAGTCGTGCATCTCGCTGGGGCGGCCGCTGAGCAGCCCACCGAGTTCGGCGTAGGAGAGGAACGGGCGGTACAGCTCCAACGGCTGCGCCCATCCGAGGTCGGCAACCGACTGCCGGGGCTTACCGGCGATCTGCAGGAACGTCTTGCCGTCGTTGAGCCCTGCTTCGGGCGCCCAGTCGCATTCGACGGTGGCACCGTTGCGGTGGCCTTCGACCCCGAGTCGTACGTGGATGCGAGGGTTTTCGGTGGCGTGCAGGTTGCGCCAGCCCTCCCGCCAGACCGAGCTGCGGCCAGCCCACCGCTTGTTCTCACCGGTCAGGGCGAACTCGGCGGCTTCGGCGAAGCTGGACTTACCCGAGCCGTTGCGACCGGTCACGATGGTCAGTCCGGGTCCGTGTACGAGGTTGAGCGTGGCCGTGGGTCCGATGCCGCGGAACCCGGTCACCTCGATGCTGGCGAGGTAGGTCCCGATCGGTTCCGGGGTTTCGGTGTCGGGCGACGGGGGTGCCGGTCGGCGCGGCGCCGCACCGCCGAGCACCGAGGCGAGCTCGTCGCCGCCGAGCAGGGCGGCGATGACGAGGTCCTTGGCGGTCTCGGTCAGGTCGGAGTGGTCGAGGTGGTCGAGGATGAGCTGGTCGACGGTGTCGGCTTGGGGGTCGATGCTCATGTGGTGCCTCCTCTCGTGGGGAGGGGTGACGGGTGGCCGTGCCGGAAGGCAGGGCTACTCGCTACGTCGGCATGAGGGATCTGTCCGGCGGAGGTACTGGGCCCGCCGGACGTGGTGATTGCGTGGCGCGCCCGGGCGTCGACACCCGGACAGGAAGCATCGGTGGCAGCCGAGGCAAACCTCGGCCCGCTCACTGAAAACGACAGTAGCACACTCGACAGTGAAAGCGGTGTCAAACCGTTTACACGCCTCAGGGGTCGTGTAGAGTGATCCACGAGCAGGACGATGCAGGAAACGACAGGACGCCGATGCCCAGACACGCCCAGGTGACCGCCGCCGAGATCTCCCGGCTGGCCGGGGTCACGCGCGCCACCGTCAGTAACTGGCGTCGGCGTCATCCAGACTTCCCGGCCCCAACCGGCGGCACGGACACCAGCCCGGCTTACGACCTGGCCGCGGTTCAGGGCTGGCTTGCCGCGCGAGGTCAGCTCCCGGCCACCTCTCCCGCCGGCGACCTGCGCACCGCCATGCGCGCCACTCAGGCCGGCAGCGGCACGCCGACCAGACTGCTACCGCTGGTCCTGGCCGCAGCGCGGATGGCCGAAAGAGACGTGAAGCAACTCGTCGACCTTCCCGACAGTCAATTGCCCGAGCGGGCCTTGCAGGCGATCCGGCCACACGTCGCCGAGATCCCCGGGATTGCCGACCTGACGTACGACGCGGACGAGGCACCGCTGCTACGGGCGCTGCTGCGCTGCGTCGCGGACGAGGGAGCATTGCGGGCTGCGGACGTGCTCGCGGAAGGCGACCTGGACGCCACCAGCCCCGGCGGCATGTACGACACGCCCGCGCCGGTGGCCGCGTTGATGGCCGACCTGCTCGCGGAGCCGGGCGAGCCGTACCCGTCGGCTGTCTTCGACCCCGCCTGCGGCGCCGGTGGCCTTCTTGTCGCGGCCGCAGCCCGCGGGGCACGGAAGCTGTACGGCCAGGACATCGTCCCCGCGCAGGCCGCACAGGCCGCCGTACGCCTCGCCCTTCAACCTGCAGAGAGCAGCGCTCAGGTGAGCGTGCGCGCCGGCGACAGCATCCGTGCCGACGCCTTCCCTGCCCTGACCGCCCACGCCGTGCTCTGCGCCCCGCCCTACGGCGACCGCGAGTGGGGTCACGAAGAGTTGGCGTATGACGCACGGTGGGAGTTCGGCCTACCGGCGAAGAGCGAGTCCGAGCTCGCCTGGCTCCAGCACTGCTTCGCACACCTGGCAGAGGGTGGACGCGCCGTTCTCCTCATGCCGCCAGCCACCGTCGAGCGAGGATCGGGCCGCCGGATCAGAGCGGAGATCCTTCGCACCGGCGTGCTTCGGGCCCTCATCGCCCTACCACCAGGGGTCGCGCAACCCCTACACGTCGGCCTGCACCTGTGGGTTATCGAACGCCCACACCCGCAGGCAACGTTGCCGCTGAACATCCTCATGGTGGACACCGCCACGCCCGACGCCTCCCGGCCTGACCAGACGCCAAGCAAGCGCCAATCGGTGGACTGGCCCGCGCTGCGCGACGACGTACTCAAAGCGTGGAACGACTACGACCGGCATCCAGACAACTTCGATCCCGTTCCGGGCGTCGCCCAGGCCGTCCCCATCATCGACCTGCTCGACGAGGCGGTCGACCTCACGCCCGCCCGCCACGTCCGGGCCACTCCGGTGCCAGCGATGCCCGACGAGCTCGCCGCGATCGGCCACGAGCTGCGTGCCAGGCTGCGGCGGGCGGCCGCGGGGTTGATCACTCTGAGCGGCGGGGAGGCATGGCCGCCCGTCGGCGCCGCTCCCCTGTCCTGGCGCACAGCCAGCATCGCCGACCTCCTACGCGGCAACGCGCTGGAGCTCCTGCGGATGCCAGCGGCGATCCGCAGCTCAACCCCCGTCGCAACAGACCCGTCCGCGCCGCCCACCCTGACCGCCCGAGACGTGATGTCACACCGCCCCGCCTCCGGCCCTGCCGAGGAGGAGCCCTCAGGCACCGAGATCGAGATCCGGGAGGGTGACGTCATCCTTCCGGAACTGCTGCAGAACGGCGCTGGAACCGCCCGGGTCGCCGACGCCCGCGACGCCGGCCTGCGCCTCGGCCGTCACCTGCATCTGCTGCGACCCGATCCCACCCGCCTCGACCCGTGGTTCCTGGCCGGCTTCCTGGCCGCCGAGGAGAATCTCAACGCCGCGTCGTCCGGCACCACCGTGATCCGCCTCGACCCGCGCCGCCTGCGGGTGCCACTGCTACCCCTCGCCGAGCAGCAGCGATATGGCAGGGCATTTCGCCAATTGAACGCCCTGCGCACCGCGGCCGATATCGCCAGCCGCCTCGCGGACGAGATGGCCCGCACCCTTGCCGCAGGGCTCGCCGGCGGCGCGCTGCAACCACCGGGCGCCGATCAGACGCCATCCTGGACCTGACCCGACTCCCCCAGCCCCACCCCAGCACTGGCTCTTCGGAAGGACCCTGTTGAACAGCAGCAAGCACACCGAATTGGCAAACCACGCCTGGTCGGTCGCCGATCTCCTACGCGGCGACTACAAGCGGCACGACTACGGCAAGGTGATCCTGCCGTTCACCATGCTGCGTCGGCTGGAATGCGTGCTGGAGCCGACCCGGGAGAAGGTGCGGGAGACACACGACAAGTTTGGCGGCCAGGATGTCGACGTGGCCCGCTTCCTGCGCCGCGCTTCCGGCCACCGCTTCTACAACACCAGCCGCTACACGCTGAAGTCGATCGCTGGCGACCCAGGCCAGGCGGAGAAGCACCTGCTCCAATACATCGGGGCATTCTCCGACAACGCGCAGGAGGTGCTGCACCGCTACGAGTTCCCGCAGCAGATCCGCCGACTCGATGCCGCAAACCTGCTCTACCGGGTGGTCGGCCGTTTCGCGGACCTGGACCTGCGGCCGGTCGAGCGGGACGAGCACGGCCAGGTGGTCACGGACGAGCGCGGGCAGCCCAAGGTCGTCGTCTCCAACCACCAGATGGGGTACGTCTTCGAAGAGCTGATCCGCCGCTTCGCAGAGGATTCCAACGAGACCGCAGGTGAGCACTTCACCCCGCGCGAGGTCATCGAGCTGATGGTGAACCTCTTGGTCGCCTCCGACGACGACGCCTTGAGCGTCCCCGGCGTGGTGCGGACCGTCTTGGATCCGGCGTGCGGTACCGGCGGCATGCTGAGCGCGGCCGAGGAGCACATCACCCGACTGAATCCGTCGGCGACCGTGCAGGTCTTTGGGCAGGAGCTGAACGCGGAGTCCTGGGCGATTTGCCGCTCCGACATGATGATCAAAGACCAGGACCCGGAGAACATCAAGTTCGGCAACTCGTTCAGCGACGACGGCCACCGCGGCGGACACTTCGACTACCTGCTTGCCAACCCGCCGTTTGGGGTTGAGTGGAAGAAGGTCAAGGACGAGATCGAGAAGGAGCACGACGAACTCGGCGAAAGCGGCCGGTTCGGAGCCGGCCTGCCCCGGATCAACGACGGCTCGCTGCTCTTCCTCCAACATATGATTTCGAAAATGAAACCGGTCACTGCCGATGGCAAGGGCGGCAGCCGGATCGCGATCGTCTTCAACGGCTCGCCACTGTTCACCGGCGCGGCCGAGTCTGGCGAGTCGCGGATCCGCCAGTGGATCCTGGAGAACGACTGGTTGGAGGGGATCGTCGCCCTGCCGGACCAGCTCTTCTACAACACCGGCATCTCCACGTACTTCTGGATCCTGACCAACCGCAAGTCGCCTGACCACGCGGGCAAGGTGGTGTTGCTCGACGCCCGGGACTACTTCGCCAAGATGCGCAAGTCGCTCGGCGACAAGCGCAAGTACCTGACGGGCGAGCAGATCGGCGAAATCACCCGCCTCTACACGGAGGCGCTGCACGTCGCCGACGGCCCCGAGTACCCGCTGCACCAGAAGGTCAAAGTCTTCGCCAACGAGGACTTCGGCTACCGACGGATCACCGTCGAACGGCCCCTCAAGCTCCGCTTCGAGGTCACCGAGGCGACCCTGGCACAGGTACGCGAGTCGAAACCGATGCAGAAGGCCCTCGACGTCGACGCGTTCGAGACCGCGCTAAAGCCGCTGATGGGGCGGTCGTGGCAGACCAAACGTGCGGCCTGGGACGCGGTCCGCTCGGCGATGGCCGAGGCGGGGGTGCTCTGGCCAACCGGCGCCCCCTTTCAGAAGACATTGCGGGAGGTCATCGGCGTTCGTGACCCGGAGGGAGAGGTGCAGCTCATCAAGGGCGCACCAGAGTCCGACCCTGACCTGCGCGACTACGAGAACGTGCCGCTGCACGAGGACGTCGAGGAATACCTTCGCCGCGAGGTCCTCCCCCACGTCCCCGACGCCTGGATCGACCACACCAAGACCAAGATCGGGTACGAAATCCCCTTCACCCGCCACTTCTACGTCTACAAGCCCCCTAGGCCCCTCGCCGAGATCGACGCCGAACTCAAGGCCCTCGAAGCCGAAATCCAGGCGCTACTCAGCGAGGTGACGAGGTGAGTTTCTCAACCGTAGCCACAGCGCCCCTGCCATCACAGGTCGCTTGGCCCGCCTCCTGGCGTACCGTTCCCCTGTGGACGCTATTTGAGCGAATCAAGAACGTTGGACACCCAGACGAGGATATGCTTAGCGTCTATCGAAGCCATGGCGTTGTCAAGAAAGACAGCCGCGGTGACAACTTCAACAAGACCGCCGAAAATAGGAACATCTACCAGCTAGTCGACAAGGGCTGGCTTATTGTCAACCGCATGAAGGCGTGGCAGGGATCGGTCGGGATATCAGATCACCGAGGCATCGTCTCGGGGCACTACATCTGCTTCCGCCCACGGCACAACGAAGATCCTAGATTCCTAAACCACCTTCTCCGTTCAAGCGCTTACACCCTTGAGTACGCCAGACTTTCACGCGGCGTTCGACCAAACCAGATCGAGATCGACAATGAGCTGCTGCGAGCACTACCCATTCGGTTGCCAAGCACCGACGAACAGCGGCGCATCGCCGACTTCCTCGACGCCGAAACTGCACGCATCGACAAACTACTCGACGCTGAGCAGCGGGCGGGCCTTCTCGTAATAGAACGGAATCGGGCACTCATCGAGTCCGTCCTGACGGAGGCGTCCGTAGGATTGGTCAGATTGAAGCGGTTACTGTCCGAACCCATGTCGTATGGGGCGAATGCGCCCGCAGAGCACGAGAATCAGGAATGGCCACGCTACATACGCACGACTGACATCGCCAACGATGGGTCGCTGCGGCCGGACACCTTCGCCTCCCTGCCCCCGTCTGTCGCGAAGGGCTACGAACTTCGTGAAGGCGACTTGCTATTCGTTCGCAGTGGGGCGACCGTCGGGAAAAACTTGATATATCGGTCGTTCTTCGGACCAGCGGCACACGCCGGCTACCTCATCAAGGCACGCATCAATCAAAAACTTGCCATGCCACGATTTGTATGGTACTTCTGTCAAACGAATTCATACTGGGCGCAAATAGCCGAAGGAGCCATTCAGGCGACCATCCAGAACGTGAATGCAGAAAAGTACGGCAACTTGATGGTTCCAGCCGCCGACATTGAGGAGCAGCGGACCGTCGTCGAGCGACTGGACACGGAGTTGACAGGCTCGCGAGAGCTCGCATCGCTCACGTCTTGTCGTGTCCAGAAACTCAAAGAACGGCGACAAGCGTTGATTACGGTCGTGGTGACTGGGCAGATCGATGTCTCGACGGCGAGTGGACGAGGAATTGAGGACTGAGCTGCGATGAGCCCTATCCATCACGAATCCGCGTTCGGTGACGCGATCGTCGCCGCTCTCCTCACCAACGGCTGGGCGGAGGGCGACAATGCTGACTACCGCCCCGAGTTCGGCCTCGACACCGGCGAGCTCTTCACCTTCATCGGAGCGACTCAGGCCGAGGAGTGGGAAGAACTGGTAACTCGTTACGGCGGAGACCCAACCGAAGCCCAGCGAGGGTTCGCCAAGCGGCTCGACCAGGCGATTGCCACCGATGGGCTGCTCGACGTGCTCCGTAAAGGGTTCAAGGACCACGGGGTGCGGATCCGGCTCGCTTTCTTCAAACCGTCCTTCGTGGAGTCTGAGGCCATTCTGGCCGACTACGGCAAGAACCGGCTCACCGTGGTCCGGGAGTTGGAGTACGCGACGAAGCAGGCCGACCGGGGCCACCGGCTCGACCTGACCCTCTTCCTCAACGGAATCCCGGTCGCCACTGCCGAGCTGAAGAACCCGCTCACCGGCTCCGGGGTGGAGCACGCCAAGGAGCAGTACCGGACCGACCGCGACCCTACCGAGCTGATCTTTTCGCGCCGGGTGGTCGCGAACTTCGCCGTCGACCCGGACCTGGTCTTCGTCACTACGCAGCTGCGGGGGGCGCAGACCCGGTTCCTGCCGTTCAACACCGGCAGCGAGGGGCCGGGGCGCCCCGGCGGCAAGGGAAACCCCCCGGCCACAGAGTTCGGTAAGTACCCCACCTCATACCTGTGGGATGAGATCTGGCAGCGGGACAACTGGCTCGACCTGCTAGAGCGTTTCGTCCACCTGCATCAGGAGAAGGTCGCAGGCGGTCGTACCCGAAAGACCTTGGTCTTCCCGCGTTATCATCAGTGGCATGCGGTGAAGCGGCTGACCGCCCACGCGGCCCGGCACGGTGCCGGGCACAACTATCTGCTGATGGCGTCGGCGGGCTCAGGCAAGTCGAACGCCATCGCCTGGCTCGCCCACCGGCTTTCGTCGCTGCACACCCTGAGCGACCCGGCCGCGCTCGACCCGGACTCGGTCGCGGCCGGCGTCAAGCCGGGCAGCCCGGTCTTTGACAAGGTCATCATCATCACCGACCGGCGGAACCTGGACTCTCAGCTCCGCGACACCGTCGGCAGCTTCGAGCAGACCGCCGGGCTCGTCGTGAAGATCGACGAGAAGCACGGCGCAAAGTCCGAGCAGCTCGCCAAGGCGCTCTCCCAGGAGACCGGCAAAATCGTCACGGTCACCCTGGCCACCTTCCCGGCCCTCAGGGATTACCTCCAGCGCAACCCGACCGAGATCCGCGGCAGCCGGTTCGCCATCATCGTGGATGAGGCGCACTCTTCCCAGGCGGGTGAAGCGGCCACCGACGTGCGGCGGGTGCTGCGCGACCTCGGTCTGGACGCCGAGTCCGATGACCCGGGCGCCACCAGCGCCGCCGGGCCACGCACCACCGAGGAGAAGCTGGCGGCGAGCGTCCGCAAGCGGCAGCGCAGCTCGAACCTCTCCTACTTCGCCTTCACGGCCACGCCGAAACACAAGACCCTCGAGCTCTTCGGCACGCTCGGCGAGGATGGCAAGTACCACCCGTTCCATGTCTATTCGATGCGGCAGGCGATCGAGGAGGGCTTCATCCTCGACCCGCTGCGCAACTACATCACCTACGACACCTACTGGAAACTGGTCAACGAAAACCCGGACGAACGGGAGGTCGACTCGTCCAAGGCGAACAAGGAGCTCGCCCGGTACGCACTGACCCACGAGTCCACCGTCGCCCAGCACGCGCAGATCATCGTCGAGCATTTCCGGGCGCACACCGCCGGGCGACTCGGCGGTCGGGCCAAGGCGATGGTCGTCACCTCCTCCCGGCTGAGCGCCGTGCAGATGTCCCGGGCAATCAAGCGATACCTGGACGACCGCGACTACCCGGACCCGGGCGTCCTGGTGGCCTTCTCCGGCACCCTCACCTACGAGGGCGCCGAGGTCACCGAGTCGAAGGAGAACGGCGGCCTGCCGGAAAAAGCCTTGCCGAAGGCGTTCGCCTACACCCGGGCCGGCGATAAGACCGCCCGTGCTGGCACCGCCGCCGGCCAGCGCGAGTACCGCATCCTGGTGGTCGCGGAGAAGTATCAGACCGGCTTCGACCAGCCGCTGCTGACCACGATGTACGTCAACAAGAAGCTTCACGGTGTCTCCGCTGTGCAGACGCTGTCCCGGCTCAACCGCACCGCCGACCGCAAGAGCCAGGGCGACCTGGCGGTGCTGGACTTCGTCAACGACGCCGAGGAGATCAAGGAAGCATTCCGGCCCTACTTCGAAGAGGCCGAGACCCTCCCCTCCGACCCCAACCTGCTTTACACGGCGCAGAGCCGGGTGATGTCCGCGCAGCTGCTGGTCGAGGCGGAAATGCAGGAGTTCGTGGAGGCGTACCTGGCGGCTGAGGAGCAGGCCGCCGGTAACGCGGCGAAGTGGGAGAAGTTGCACGCTGAGCTCTACCGGCACCTCCAGCCCGCCGTCGACCGCTTCGACGTGCTGCTCAACCGCGAGGACGAGTCGGACTGGGAGGCCGCTGAAACGTTCCGCGGCGACCTCACCGACTACGTCCGCAAGTACGGCTTCCTTGCTCAGATCGTCCCGTACGCCGACTCGGAGCTGGAACGGCTCTACCTCTACGGCCGGCACCTGCTCAACCGGCTGGGTCGACGGGGCGACGGGGGCGTCGACGTCGGCGAGGTCGACCTCAGCCACCTGCGGGTGGAGAAGACCGGCGAGCACGACGTCAGCCTCAACCCGGAGGGCGCCGCTGAGATGAAGGGCTTCGGCGACGGCTCCGGCGGGGCGAAGGAGCCGGAGAAATCCCTGCTCTCCGAGCTGGTCGACCGGTTCAACGAGCGGTTCGGCACCAGCTTCACTGACGATGATGTGGTCAAGCCGTTGAACGAGGCGATGGCCGACCCGAAGGTCCGCCAGGCCGCTGTCGCCAACGACGAGGAGAACTTCGGCCACGTCTTCGGGCCGGTGTTCGAGGAAAAGATGATGGACCACTTCGAGACCGCCGCCGACCTCGGTCGCCGCTACTTCGGTCCGGAGCCCGACTTCCGCAGCTCGCTCAACCGCAGCGCCCGCAGCGCCGCCTGGCGGCTGATCCGCCGGCAGGAGGGGGTCGTCGACGACGAGGCGGCCTGACTGGCCGATGCCGCCGCGGCGCCAACGTGACACGCCGCGGCGGCAACCCTGGACGATGATCGGTTCGACCGCAACACTGACCATCTGGCTGGGACAGTCGCGGGGGTGGGGGCAACGTGCGGACAGAGCCGATCGCCGGTCGATACGAGCGGGTCGAGGAGATCGGCTCCGGCGGCATGGGGCACGTCTGGCGCGGCTACGACAGCGTCCTCGACCGTGAGGTCGCCATCAAACTCATCCGCGTCGAGGCCGTGCAAACCCCGCAGCAGGCGGAAGAGTTCGCCAAGCGATTCCGCCGGGAGGCCCGCGTCACCGCACGCATCCAACACCACGGCGTGCCCCAGGTGTACGACGCGGTCCTCGACCGCTCATACGACCGGCTCTACCTGGTGATGGAGTTCGTTCGCGGCACCGCCCTGCGGGCCTTCATCGACCCACAGCACCCGCTGCCGGTTACCTGGGCAGCCGCTATCGCCGCGCAGATCTGCACCGTCCTCTCCCACGCCCACGCCATCCCCGTCGTGCACCGCGACCTCAAACCCGACAACGTCCTGGTCACCGCGGATGGGGCGATCAAGCTCCTCGACTTCGGCATCGCCGCCATCCTGCGCACCGACGTCACCCGCCTCACCGCAACCGGCAGCGCCCTCGGCACCCACCACTACATGCCGCCCGAGCAGATCCAGAACGCACAGATCACGCCGCAGAGCGACCTGTACGCCCTGGGCTGCGTCCTGCACGAACTCCTCGCCGGGCAGCGGGTCTTCGCTGGCGGCAGCGACTTCGAACTATGGCACCAGCACGTCACCGAGCCGCCACCACCTCTACGGACGCTCCGCCACGACGTGCCCGCAGCGATCGAGGAGTTGGTCCTCGATCTGCTGGCCAAGGCCCCCGAGGACCGGCCGACGGACGCCTACGACGTCTACGAGCGCCTGCTGCCCTTCCTACCGCTACCTGGATCGGCACCGCCCGCCTCCGAGCACGCGAGCAGCGCGATGCCCGACCCGACGCTGGTGTACCGCCGACCCAACGCCCCCCGTCGCCGGCCCGCGCCCGCCCCCGTGGTCCCGGCGCCGCGCAGTGAGACGTCGGCCGCCGATCCGGCGGCGATTCTCCAGACCGGGGTTCGAGACGCGATCAAGGCTGCCGTCTCGCAATCCGATGAGCTGCTGGACGACGAGCGCTTCGCCCAAGCCGCCGAAGTGCTCGAGGGCGTGATCGGCCCCGCCAGCGCGGCGCTCGGCGCTGAAAGTCCCCGCGTGCTGGGACTGCGTTCACGGCGAGCCGCCATTCTCATCATCGGCGGGGACTTCCGGCGCGCGCTGCCGGAGTTCGACGCCCTCGCCGCCGCGTACGCCCGCACCGCCGGCCCCACCAGCGAGGACGCGTTGGAATGCCTCCGGCAGGCAGCCCACTGCCGGGCGGAACTCGGCCAGGCCACCACAGCCCTGCGCCAGTTCCGGCAGGTGCTGACGCACGTACGCGCCGCCTCCGGCGATGTCTCCCCCACGGCTCTCGACCTGCGCCGCAACATCGGCATACTGCTGATCTCCGAAGACAAGGCCG
The DNA here is from genome assembly GCF_046549295.1 of Micromonospora sp. 067-2. Taxonomy (NCBI): domain Bacteria; kingdom Bacillati; phylum Actinomycetota; class Actinomycetes; order Micromonosporales; family Micromonosporaceae; genus Micromonospora; species Micromonospora sp. 067-2. The sequence goes on from NZ_JAJPWB010000007.1 coordinate 423,529, forward strand.
CCGAGGCCGCGGACGAGCTGCAACCGCTGCACGACGACCTTTGCGTCGTCTACGGCCCAGACCATGAGCTGACCCAGGAAGTCGCCGACCTGCTTGCCCGGCTCCGACTCGGCGCCGACTGATAGTTCCGCCACCGCCCCGCCGCGCCGTTTGCTCAGGTCTTTCCGCGTGTTGCCCGGAGTTGCTCCCGACATCGGTGATCTCTATGCTTCCTGGGCGTCAAGAGTGGTCAGCGTCAAGCCTCCCGGCTTGCTGACCCGGCAACCGCGCCACCCGCGCACGGTGCCTCCGGGGGAAGACCAGGCCGACCGCAAGCTGCGGTACGGCAAGAGCGGGTGCCTCGGGCACCGGAGAGCGAGTTCACCGTGCCATTCGAAGAACTGGACCTGACTGCTTTCGCGGTCTGCCTGACCTGCGGGCACCTCCGCGACGGTGCCCGGCGCAAGCAGCGGTGCCGCTGCCAGCCCCGTACGCCGGAGTGGGAGCAGCAGTGGCAGCGCCAGGACATTCCCGGTGACCTCGACCTGTGTGTGTTGTGCGTCCGGGACACGGTGACCACCCAAACCCGGTGGTCGTGGCTGGCCTGCGAGACCTGCCGACACGTCTCGCAGGTGGTCGGCGAACGGTACGGCCACTGCGCCGCACTGCCGCTGGGCCGGCACTCGCTCATGAACGGCGACGTGGCCCAGCGGCAGACGGCCACGACCATCGAGGTCGCTGCCTCGCTGGTGGCCTCCGCACGGCGTTGTAACGAGCTGCGCGAGTGGCAGCAGGTGGAGTTCGCCCGGCTCGCCGAGCCACTACGCGTGATTGCTTCGAGCCTGCCGCTGGCCGAGTGGCAGCGGCAGTCGCCGCCCTCGCTTGGAGCAAGCGTCGACGCTTTCGACCGCTACGGCGTCATGCCCGTGCCCAACGACCTCAGCAGCCTCCGGCAGGCCCAGACCGAATTCCTGTCCACCGCGCGTTGACCGCCAGTCCAGCCGGCTGCTGATAGGTACCCGAATCGCCAACAGCGGCCGCGCTGGTCATCGTCCATCGACGGTCCGGTGATGACGGGCAGCTCAATTGCCGCGGCATTCGATAGCATCCGGCCATGATGGACGGTGGCGGGCAGCGACGTCGGCGCCTGGTGGTCGAAGCATGACCATCATCAGTGGTTGGCCGGCGCTGACCGTGGCGTTGAGCAACAGAGCCTCGCCAGCGAGGTTGTTCATTCAGGAGCGGTTCGGCCGCTGGCAGGACCTGCAGGCACGGTATCGGAAATCCATGCGCTCCCTTGTCGTGCCGGGGAGTCAGGCGAACCCTGGCACCATCGGCTCGGCCTTCGACTGGATGGTGCGCTTCATGGTGCATCCCAGGCCGGACCTGCGCTTGGCACTGCTCGGCGCGCGCACTCCCCCACTACGGCACGCGGTCCACGAACTGGCGCGCACGCTGAATTACTCCGAAAGCGGCGACAGCGTGGGGGCCTTCCGGTTCACCGGACCGGCCGCAGGCAGCGAAGCCGATCATCAACTCGTTGCCCGGGCCTGCTGGGCGCTGGCTCTCCTCACCGACCTGTACCGGGTCGGTCCCACACCTGGATCCCCGTTGATGGCCCTGGTCCCAAGGTCCATCACCGCCGAGAAGCTACTCGAGCTCGCCCCACCCGCGGCCCTCAACGAGCTCCAGGCATTGCGCGCCTTCGCCGAGCGGAGCCTCCTGCCGTCCCTGTCGGCGCGGCATGGCGCTTGGGCCCTCGGGCCGACCTTCGCCGGGTCATCGCTGATGAATGCCGACGCCGACCTGATCGCCGCCGGTTTGCTGCTCGAACTCAAGACGGGCCTCGGCAGCAAGCGCCGCGACGGGACGCGGCGGTCATCATTGGAAGCGCCGACCATCATGCAGCTACTCGGCTACGTACTGCTGGACTTCCCTGACGAGTTCGCCATCAAAGCTGTCGGCGTTTACAACGCCCGCTACGCACACCTGACGACCTGGCGCCTAACCGAACTCCTGGCTGAGTTGGCGGGCCGGCCCGTCGACCTGAAGGAAGAGCGTGTCGCCTTCCATCAGCTGCTCCACGGGCGACCACGTTAGTCCTCGCGTCGGAGACCATCTATGTAGCCCTGAATGAGGGCGGACGCGTCGCGGAAGTCGAGGTCGAAGAACTCGCGATCCTTGCGCACCCGGTAGGGCGCCAATCGATCGTGCAGCTCGGCCTCTACCGACGGAGCATCCGCGACCACCCACAAAGCGCGCACGCCATACGGGATAACGACGCCTGTCGCCCGGTTGATCTCCCTCACCCGCTCCTCGACGGTCCGCTCGGTGTAGCCGATCTTCAGCATCCGAGGCTGCTCGCGAGTCGACAGCACGTAGATGTAGCCAGCTCCTCGTGTTTCACGCGGCTGTTCCCCGACGAGTCCGGCCAGTTGGACCTGCACGTCCGCGTCAGTCAGGAGCGTGAGCTGCTTCGCAGCTGTGGCATCGTCGCCATCCCTGATCGCGGTGCGTAGGCGACTGAGCGCGTCACCAACTTGTAGGCGGCGCTTACGTCCGGGGCGGCCCAGCTGTTGCCACACGGTGAACCAGTCCCACTGGTCCTGCTTGTGACAGCGCGAGTAGAGCCCCTTGACTTCCGACAGGGCCTCCAGCAGTGACGTGCTGGACTCAATCGAGTCGTTCTGCAGGTAGCTCAGCACGGCCGCTACCGACTGCCGTCGTTTCTGCTCGATGTCGGGCTTGACGGGGGCCATCCCGAAGCCCCACTTCTGCGCGACCTGCACGCGATGGTCTCGAACTGGAGATGCCACGACCGCCTCCTCCTCCCGTAGCTTCATGCGCCGTCGGATGCGGCGATCCCGGCCACCTCAGCAGCGGCCGTAATGAGCGGGAAGAGTATCCAACATGGCTCACTGGCCGCCGAGCCGGCTGGAGGCGATCGTCCAGCGAGGAGTTCGTGGAGTAGCACCAGACGTTGAAGTGCTGGCGTCGGGCAGGGACGTTAGAACAGGCGAAGCGTTGAATCATCGCCGGTGACCCCTAGCTTGTTCGGCCGGTTCCTAACGACCTCGTGCATGGTTGGCGGTAGCAGGGCCGTCTCATCGGATGTGGGGTGCGGCGGGTAGAGCACGGACTCGTTTTGGGTTGTGTTCGGTGCGGTCGATGTGTTGGTGGTCGGACAGGAGTCCAGCGATGGCGCGCGTGGTGGTGTCGAAGGACTCGCGGCGGCCGTGGTAGCGGCCGAGGATCCGCCAGTTCTTGAGGTGTCCGATGACGTGCTCGACGCGGATGCGCTGGGACGAGTGCCGTTTGCGGGACGCCTCGTGGGCGGCGATGACGCTCGGCGGCAGGGAGGTCTGGCGTTTGAGTGGCTTGGGCATGGGGGTGATGACCGCACCTGCGGTGTCGGCTCCGAGGCCCTGGTAGCCGGCATCGGCGAGGATCTGCACGCCCAGGGGTGCGTTCAGGAGAAGGTCGACCAAGCCAGCGGTGCGGGCCTGGGTGAGATCATGCATCGAACCGGGACGTGTCTCGCCGCAGAACAGCAGCCGACCGAGCGGATCGCAGACCACCAGGGCTTTGATGGTGTTGAGTCGGGCCTTGCCGGACACGAACCGGTCTCGACCTGCTCGACCCGCGATCGGCCGACGCACGCGGACTTCGGTGGCGTCCATCAACGCCTGCGGGTGGTGCCCAAGGTAGGCCACCACGTCGGAGAGGGTCCGGAGCCGGGCGCCGTCGCGCACCAGGCAGCCGCGCTCGGCCAGCAGCGGCCGGATCTCGGCGATGCTGCGGCTGATTGTCGAGCGGTTGACACCAAACCAGGCGGCGACAACGTCGTGGGTCAGCCCGTGGCGTAGATGAACCAGCGTGGCCAGCAGCCGATCAACGAACCCGAACCGGTGCTTGGCGCCTGCTCCGATCCGGCGATGGCGTGTTCGCGCGGCGAGACGGTCATGGTGCTGTGCCCGCCACCGCGGCCCTACCTCGCTGACCAGGCCCTCAATCACTGAGCGGGACAGGCCCGTCAACCGCCGGTTCGTCATGATCGCAGCACCCCACATGAGACGAATAACGACCATCAATACTCAAGGACTCGCAACCGTGCACGAGGTCGTTAGCGAGCTGAACGTGGCGAAAGGGGATAGAGCGAACCCGCCTGCCATCTGACGAGACAGCCATCTCCGACCATTCCCCTAGAACAGCGGGAGGGTCGTTCTGGGTGGACGGCACACCCGCTCGATGTCTGAAGTCCGGATCGAGCGGGTGTGCCGGCTGTCTACCGGCCGGTGTGGATCAGCTCGACCATCGCCTTAATCATGTCCGCCCGATGCTCCGAGTTGGAAGATAGAAGGACGATGACAGCTCCGGCCACAAGTACGCCGGCGACGGCAATGCGAGTCCGCGGCGACAGGCTCGACTGAAAGGTTTCGATCTCCACGACGATCTCCTACATGCTTCGGTGACCGAGCTGGAGACAAGAAGACCCAGCTCCGCCATCCATGGACCAATGACAGAGGTTCCGCTCCGACTGGGCGGAATCCTTGTGCTCTGACCACGCGCTCTGTAGGTATCGCAAAATATTCGCTCGTGTTCCGTCTGGTCTCTTTTACAGAAGGCTCGTTCGGTAGTCGGCACCGAAGTTCGCCGCAAAGCATTGACCAGAGGGTCAGACGCCGCCCCGAGGGCTGGCACTTGCCGGACAGCGTAAGCGACCACCACGACCACTGCTGCGAAGGCACGCCGGCCGGCTGCGCAGTCTGTCGCAGAGCCGGTGACAGGGATGGGTTGTGTCACCGCGCAACTAAGGCGGGTATAAATCTTCCGGCGCTGACCTGGGAAGACTGTCCAATCAGTCCCCATCAGGACTGGAAATGGATCCTGAGCTGGGCGAACGTGCCGCTCCAGAGGTAGCGATAACCGCTGGTACTAGCTAGGGTGAGGGGGACGGTTCCGGTAGTACCGGTCCCGTCCGGGGCCCGAGGAATACGGGTTGGCTACTCGGCCCCGTGATCTCCAGACGGCCCTAGTCCCCGCGCCCGGGTAGCCCCCGGAGGCAGCGCGACAGGCTCAAGCCCTGGAGAAGTCGTCATGACGATGTCCACGAAGGAGCGCGCCGCGAAGGCCGGCCGCGCCCGGATGGAAGCCCTCAGCCCGGAGCAGCGCCGCGAGCACGCGCGCCGCGCTTACCTGGCCGGTGCCGTCAACGCCGTAGTGGAGCGGGCCCCAGAGCTGACCCCTGAGCAGGCCGCGAAGCTGCGCGCCATCTCCGGCACCGCCGCTGGCACCTCTGGCCGCCTGACCGCCTGAACTGTCCCCAGAAATCACGGACGCGCTGGAGCGCGTGAAGTCGGACCCCGAGCACCGGGAGGCTCTGAGCCGCCTCCTGTCTGAGGCGTACGAAGCGCCGATGGACGCCCTCCCCCACCTGGCCGCCCAGGAGTTCACGGTCCGCCGGCTCCACCGGCTCCAGGTGGCCCTGGCCCACCAACGGGTGACGGTCACGCCGCTCCCGCTGGAGGAGGGGGATGGGCACGTCGGCTCCGGACGCAACTACTTCACGTTCCCGTGCCCGGAGTGCGGTGAGGAGGTTGGGGCCATGGGCCGTGAGCCGGACGAGGCCCCGGTGGACCCGTTTGGATACGCACACCTGACCCACGCCCGCACACCCGCCGCCGCGCTGTGCCGCCTGTTCGTCCGCGACGGACAACCGCTGACGTCCGGTGACTTTACGGATGCCCTGGCGGAGCGCCTGGGCCTGAAGGTGGCCGGCGTGGACCTGCCACTGGTTTGCCTGAAGCGCCAGATGGCCGGTGGCGGCGTGGAGTGGCTGATCCCCGGCGTGATGGAGCGCGGGAAGCTGGCCGCCCTCTTCGGTCCCCCGAAGGCAGGAAAGTCCCTTCTGGCCCCTGGAGTGGGCCGTGAAGCTGGCCCAGGGCGGCCAGCGGATGGTCTACCTGGATGAGGACAACGACCCGGATGAGGTGGACGCGCGCTTGGAGGCCATGGGCGTGGACCCGGGGAAATTCACCGGCCTGACCTACCACTCGTTCCAGGGCTGGACCGTGGACACGGAGGACGGGGCCGCGCGCATCCTGGCCACGTGCCAGGGAGCGGACTTGGCGGTCTTCGACTCCTGGGCGAAGTTCTTCATGGGCGGAAGCCAGTCCGACGACGCCACGGCCAACCGGGCTTACCGACTGGTCCTGAAGCCGCTGAGGGCCGCTGGTGTCGGCATCCTCCGGCTGGACCATTCCGGCCACGATGAGGCCCGCCGCCCGGCTGGCTCCATCCAGAAGCTGGCGGACGTGGACCACAACTGGATGGTGCGCGCGAAGAAGGTAGACCGGGGACAGCCGGTTCCGGTCACCCTGACTCACACGGAGAGCCGGACCGGGCGGGGTGAGGACGTGATCACCCTGGTCCGGGAGGTGTCCCCCGTGCTCCGACACGTGGACGCCAGCGCGGACCGGGTGGTGAAGGTTCAGGAGGTGACCGGCTCCACGGATGCGGAGAAGATGGCCGCCCTGGTGGAGGTCCTGGACGACATGTCCATCCCCACGGACTGGAGCATCCGGACGGTCCAGGAGGCCCTGAAGAAGGCGGGGAAGGGCACGCGGCCAGGGATCATCTCCGACGCTCAGAAGGCCCGACGCTCCACGCCGGCTCCGGCCTGAGTGTTTCCCAAGATCGACTAGCCCGGGAAACAGTCCTGATGCGGACTGTTTCCCGGGGGGCGGGAAACACCGGAGCCGGCGGCCAGGGGAAGCCCAGCTCAAACGCCATCCCACTGTTTCCGGGAAACACCCGGAAACACCAGACCCGAGGTGTTTCCCGGGGAGCGTTTCCCTCCCCCCTACGAAGTGGGGGGGGAGGGGAAACACCTCCCCGGACACCGGCTTTGGGAATCAGACAGGACTTCAAGATCAGCCAGCAACGCGGCCAGGAGGAGCCCTCCCCTGGCCGCTCAGTTCCCCGGCGGTCATACCCTGGCCGCCTGAGCCAGCCGGTCCGAAGGAGACAGACCATGACCCAGCCCATTGCGATCTCCGTGGCTAAGCCCTCTGGGCAGCCTGGGCGGTAGATCGGAAGCTGAGGCACCCCAGCCGCCAGGAGCTGGCCCGGCTCACCACGGACCAACTCCTGGACACCCTCTCGAACCACCAAGCCGCCGCAGAAGACGTGGAGGCAGAGGTGGTGTACGGCCTTTGGATGGAGGACGGGGACTCCTTGGCTGGGCCCATAGTGAAGACCGGCATGGTCCCGGAGGGGAACTTCTACCTCTTCGGGGAGACGCCGGAGGAGGCTCTGGAGACCGCCAACAGGTTCCGGGAGAGGAGCCTGTCAGCGATCAAGGAGGAGTTGGCGCGTCGCGCGTCGGAACGCCGCTGAGCCCTCCCTGGCCGCCTAACTCGCTGGCTGGGCGGGGTTGGGCGGTCGCCCAACGGAATCCCCAGGCCAGGGGCTATGTCTTGCTGGTTAGGCGGGGCTGGGCGGCCAGGACAAGGGCTCCGGAGCCAGAGAATGGATCTCCAGGAAGTACGTCGGCCGCCTTGTTGAAGTCGTGGGTGAAGACGGGGCCGGAGATGAACTCCGGCCCCGTCCCCGTGCTAGTTGCGGCGGCGGGCGGGCCGCTTGCGGAGCACCACCGCGATGGCGCTGATAGCCGCCAGAGCGACCCCGCCGATCGTGGTAATGGCCACCTGGGCGATGCCGCCCATGTCCGGCCCGCTGAGCTGGACGATGTAGACCAGCGCGCCGATGGACAGCGCCGCGATCAGCACGAGCGCGCCGATCAAGACGTGTTCCACGCCGCCGCCGGTCTCCCCGGTCTGGCGCTGTCGGGACCCTCTCGTTACCGTGGTCACCTGGTGTCGTTCTCCTTCATGTAAGTCCCTGCCAGGACGTGGTGGATGCGACCGTTCAAGGCGGCCCCTGGGTTGCAGCCCAGGGGACCCGCCGCCTTGACCCAGACATGCAGGCCGGTCGTTCTCGGAGACTGTAGCGACCGAAGAGGACAGAGCCCGTTTTTCGCGAGCCATCTCCGCGCGTCACAGTGCTCAGGTTGTACACGAGGCTGTCTAGAGTCCGGACCGCCCGACCTGCCCAGTCGGCTGTTCTCGGAGGACTGTATCGGCGCTAAATCGGCGGCTCCACCGTCCGCGCCGACTGTCGTTCCGCGTGGGCCACCCCGATCAGTGCAGTTGGGCATCCACCACGCGGGCATCCGCCCTGCTCAGCGGCGTGCGTTCTGGCTGCTCTGACCGCTGCAAGTGCTTGCCGAAGACGTCCTTCTTGGGGATCTCCGGTCGGTCAGGAAGTCCATCTGGTGGAGACGCCGCCGCCGCGCGGGAGCCGAAGATTGTTCTTGTCGGAGATCTCCTTCTGCACCTACACCTAGGCGTTGTGCAGGGGCGGGGCGAGTCCTCACAGAAGAGGTTGAACGCACTGGCCAGCCGGCATATCCGCCCCGTGGCCACGCCAGAAGACCTTCTTCTTCAGGTTCAGGTACGTGCTCCGGCAGGGGGCGATCCACGAAGTGGTGTCCATCCGGGGCCACTTGACGTAGTGCTGCTGCACCCGAAGTTGCCGCTGGCGAGCCCAGCCCGACTCGACTCAGGTCCGCCGATCAACGACGAGGACAACGCGATCGGCCAAGCCGGTACCCGGGTCGGCCGACCGCGATGCCGACGTCTACACCCCCTCCCCGATGCCCAGCTGCACCTGGATCTCCTGGGCGCGTTCGGCCGCCGCGCTGGCGCCGTAGTGCCGGGGCATGTCCTCGGAGGTCCAGCCCAACATCAGCATCAGGTCGCCGGTGTTTCCGCCGGCACGCTTCCACTCGTGGGCGAAGTTGTGCCGCCAGCGGTGGGCGTGCACGTTCGCAACGCCTGCGGCGAAGCCCAGCCGCTTCAGGCGAATCTTGATGCCGTTGGCCGCCAACCTCCGGCCGCCACGGTCGGCGAGCCACAGATCCGGCAGTTCCGAACCCTTGTGTTTGCCTCGCGCCCGTAGGTAGCGGCTGATGGCCCGGGCTGTCTTCGGTCCGAATCGGACCCGGCGGTCCTTGGCACCCTTGCCGTGGTAGTGCACCGACTCGGTGTTGAGGTCGACGTCATCGAGCAGCAGGTTGCCGACCTCCGACAAACGCGCTCCGGTGTTGTAGTACAGGCGAATGATCGCCTCGTCGCGCAGGTGCGGAAAGGTCTTGCCCTTGCAGGCGTCGAGGAGCTTCTTCGTGTCCTCGTCCCTGATGATCGGGATTAGCTTCTGTGGGGTCTTGGGCTGTCGGACCCGGTCCATCGGAGAGCGGTCGATGTCCTCCTAGACCAGCAACCACTTGAAGAACTGCTGCAGACCTTTGTGCTTGTTCAACGCGGTCGACGCCGACCGGGTCTCGATCATCCACGCCTGAAACGCCTCCGCATGTCCCCGGGTCACCTCGGTGGGGTCCTCGGCGGCGTCGGCGGCATCGGGGTCGGGCGAGTGCTCGGCCAGGTAGCGGGCCAGTTGCGCCGCGGCGAGGAGGTAGTTGTACCGGGTCGTCTCCGGGTAGTTGCCCGCCCGCAGCGTCCGGTCCCAGTCGCGCAGGTACCCCGCCCAGGTCGAGGACAGGTCAGTGGTGAGCTTGTTCAGGTCCAGTAGAGCCATGTCGGTCACCCGTCGAGTCAAGGGGTCGATAAGCGGCGTGCTTGACCTCGACGAACCACCGTGATCACAAAAAAGAGGGCTTCCACAGGCTCTGACCTGTGGAAACCCTCTCGCTGTCGGGACGGCCGGATTCGAACCGACGACCCCTTGACCCCCAGTAGTCCGGTGGTCCAGCGGCATGCTCAGGCACGTTTTCCCAGGTCGGTGAAAGCATATAACGGCCGAGTAAAGGAGTCCTCGCACCACTCCCCGGACTGGATGCAACGGCTGTTGATGCCGGTCAGCCGACGGTGGCCACCTCGGTGACCGCGCGCCAGCGCCAACTCTCTCGCACGTATTGGATCTGCAGGCCGGCACGTTGCAGGTTGGTGAGGGAGTGGTTAGTCATACCTTCGGTTGGGTCGGCCGTCTCCGCCACCAGCCATTCACAGCCGGCGGCGCCGGCAGCCTCGATGCGGGCCGCGATCAGAGCCGACTGAGCTCCGCGTCCTCGGTGACTCGGCAGCGTCGAGCCGGTGTTCAGGGAGGCGACCCGACCGTGTACGAAGAGATTGGCTCCGGCGACCAGGTCGTCACCGTCCCAAACGCCGAAGGCGTGAGCCCCGGCTGTCCGACGGTGGCCGACAGAAACCGCACGAGCGAAACGCTTTGAATTCCGAAGCCCTCCATCACCACCGTGCCCCACTCCTGCGCGTCACCTGCCGACACCGGCTCGACGCGCAGCCGACTCTCGGTGTGGCACCGCAACTGGGCAACAGGGGCGGCGAGCTTGATCTGGGATCCGGCCGGCTCGCGTTGGTGTGAGGCACAGATCGCCTCCCAGTCCGCCGGCATCGCCGACGGCGCAACCTGGATCATCGCGGTCGGCGTGCGGTGAGCACGGTAGAAGTCGACAACCTGGTCCACGAGTCCGCCGCCGACGGGCTCGGTGAAGCCCAGCGCCTTGCTGAAGATGCTAACCGGATTGTTCCGCATCGCCACTGCCACTCCCCCGCCGATCCGGGTCTCGGTCATGCCAAGATGCTCCCGAACACCCGATGGCGCTTGCGACAGGTAGGCGTACAGATACTCCGCTTCGATCGTTTCAAGCATGGCCGTGGTCGGTCGCATCGACAACTCGCTCACTGTGTATAGATGGTGGTAATGGGAGGAATTTCGACTCCTCTGGCCTGGCTCGGCTCCTGACCGTACGGGGCGCCGGGGTGGCTGGCCGACTGGTTCCGGCTGCGGCGTCGCGCCAACTCGCACCCGGCCCTGGGCGGTTCACCGGTTCCCGCCGTGGATCGCCGTGGTCGCTGCAAGGCTGGGAGTTCGCGCGAGTCGGAGTCGCTCAAACACGTCTCGCCGCTCCCGGAAGATCCAGGTGAATGGCGACGTCCTGCCGTCGGCGCGAGGATCGAAGAGATCCGTCTCCCAGATCGTGATGTCCCGTACCACCAGTACGTTGATCAGACAGTGCTCGACGCCGAGGGCACTCTCGCCGACCACCATGTCGTACACCGGCGCCAGCCCGTGCGAGCGCTGCCCGTTCGACCAAATTACCTCGGTGGCGGGGTCCACCGGGCGCTGACGGACCGCATCGACGCCTTGCGCGTGCCCGCCGTCAGCAGCGTAACGGCCTCGGCGCGCCGCTCGGCGACCCGGACGGCGACCTCCTCGTGCTGGTCCGGTGCCGTCCGTTTCAGAGTGGTGGGCAGTTGAGTACGGACATCACTGAAACGGTTGCGGACGGTGCCAACCGGCACGCCGCATGCTGCGGCGATGTGCTGATACGACTGCGCCCGGCGGCCCGCTCACCCTGTGGATCCGCGGCACCAACACGCTGCGCCGAATAGAGGGCAGGTGGCTCGTCCTGAACGATCACGTGTCGGTGCCGGTGGACATCCAATCCGGTAGCGCCTGCCTGGACCTGCGACCGTGAGGCTTCGCCTGCGCCCGACGGGCTCAACAGGATCTTCCGATGCCGTCAGCTCAAGCACGGGCGGACCAAGTTCCTCGCGCTGCCCGAGGCCGATGCGCGGTCGTGGAGCGACAGGCGGCGTCATCGAGATCATCGATCCGCGCAGGTATTCGCGCAGGACCTCTTCTCGCGGCTGGAGCCGTCGTCGAGTCGTTCGACCCGGAACGCGAATTCTGGGATATACCGACTGCTGCGGAACGGCGCAACTATCCTGTCGATCCCTGTCGGTCGGCAACCTCGACGACCTCGAGATCCTGGTTCCGGACCGAGCACGCACCGAGCCGCGGCAGCACGCCAAAAAGTACGATGGGCGACGAGAGGTTGCCAGCAGTCGGAGGGCGAGTCGCCGCCCTCACGAAGTGCGAACGAGGAGTCCGTTTCGTGGCCCACCGCATGTCCGTGATCGCCGTACCTGACGCTGAACTGGACGAGCTGCGCGCACGCCTTCGGCACACCCGCTGGCCGACCCGCTGGCCTGGCCCCCGATGGCAGGCCGGCACCGACATCGACGAACTGCAGCGCCTGGTAGACTACTGGTCCTCGAGCTATGACTGGCGCAGCCACGAGGCCGCGGTCAACGCGCTGCCCTGGCACACGGCCGACATCGCCGGAACACCCGTACGGTATCTCCGCTTCGACGCTGACCGCCCCGATGCGCTGCCGATCGTGCTGACGAACGGGTGGCCCAGCACGTTCCTCGAACTGATCCCCCTAGCCCGGCGGCTGGCCACGCCGTCGGCCTACAGCAACGACGACGCCGACGCGTTCACCGTCATCGTCCCGTCGCTGCCCGGGTTTCCCTTCTCTCCTGCCCGGCCCTCGCTCGAGCAGCCACTGCAGACCCACGAGATCTGGCACGATCTCATGCAGACCGTCCTCGGCTTCACTCGATACGCCGCCCACGGCAGCGACCTGGGCGCGGGCATAACCTCACGGCTCGGCGGGGCCCATCCCGAAGCATTGGTCGGCATCCACCTGACGGCCGTCGCCAGCCCGTCCGACGCCACCGACGTGACCATTGAGGAGCAGACGTACCTAGACTCTGTCGCGCGGTGGTCGGCCGACGAGGGCGGCTACCAGCATCAGCAGAGCACCAAGCCGTTGACCTTGAGCTACGGCCTGGCCGACTCACCTGCCGCGCTGCTCGCCTGGATGCTCGAGAAGTACCGCGCCTGGAGCGACTGCGGCGGGAACGTATCCGCCCGCTTCGGCGACGACTTCCTCCTGACCCAGGCGTCGCTGTACTGGTTCACCGGGGCCATCTCGACCTCGTTCCGGCCCTACTACGAGTACGCCCAAGGGCTGACCAGGCGGGTGGAGAGGGTCGACGTGCCCACAGCGGTCGCCCTGTTCCCGGCCGACCTCACCCAGCCGCCCCGCAGTTGGGCGCAGCGCATCTACCACGTCACCCGGTACACGCGCATGCCCCGCGGCGGCCACTTCCCCGCCTACGAGGAACCAGACCTGCTCGCCAACGACCTGACCGAGTTCTTCCGCGACCACCGATCGTGACGCCAGGCCACCCGCCCTCTGGACGGCTACCCGCGCAAGCATCCTTCCGTTGCGCAGAGTTCGCGGGCTCGGCTTGCCGTCGTTGGACGCTGCTGTCGCGCGGCGCTCCGCTGTTCGTGGTCGGACCGTTATCGGCTCGGCCGAAATCCACGCTGCGGGTGAGCCTGCCGACGTTACAGAAGCATCCGGAGCACCAGACACTCGAGGTTGGCGACGCCCAGCGCGGGGTGAATGACGGTGCTCTTCAGGCTGTCCCGACAGGTGTGCAGCGACCACCGCGGCGGGGACTGCGATCAGTTCGGCGGTGGCGTCAGCCTCGGCCGGCCAGTACGCGGTCGACGAAGGTGCCGGACAGGCCGGTGTAGCGGGTGGGATCGAGGAAGTGTTGCAGCGCCTTCCGGTCGAGGTGCTCGGTGATCTGCCGCCAGCAGGTCGATGAGGCGTCCTTTTGCCTTGAAGGACGTCGGCGGCGATCCCGGAAATTTTGTCGTGCGCACCTTCGCGGTCGATAGTGGGCGCGAGGGCCATCATGACCGCTTCGGTGTTCACCAGCCCGTCGGTCGATGCGAGGTTGGTGAACATCTTGTCGGGGTGGACGACGAGCCCCGAGAGCAGGTAGTTCGCCTGGTGCAGCGCGCCGGTGGTGTAGGAGCAGATTCGGGCAGCACGAGCCACTCGATCTCCCTCGTGCCGGTGGCACGTTCGAAGTCGGCGTCCGCGGCGTTGAGCAGGGCAGCGGCCTGCTGCCGCACATGCTGCCGCAGGCGGTGATGTAGGCGGAGAGTCGGCGCCCGCTCGCTCGTGACGCCGAGCATTCACCTGCTCATGGCCTTGACCGCTGGAGAGCGCCGGGCTCGTCGGTCGGGCTCACCGCGGCCAGGGTCAGTTCGACCATGTATCGATCGAGGCGATCGTCGAAGCCGTCGTAGTGCGCGGCCATGGCCGTACGCGGTGGGTCGTTCCGCGACAAGCGCCATTTCGCGGCGTCCGCGATCTTGGTACGGCACCCAGAGGGGGACCTGCTGATCGACGCGGGCTTCGGCGCCGACGTCACGGCACACGTCACGATGCTTCCCCGCCTCGTACGCGCTCCTCTTCAGGTGGGCCGCACGGTCGGCGAGCAGCTCGATGCTGTCGGCTACGACCGCAACCGCCTGCTCGGTGTGCTGCTGACCCACTCGCACTGGGACCACTCGAGCGGCCTCGACGGCTTGCTGGGCACGCCGATCTGGATGAACGCGAACGAGCGGCGACACGCTGCCGAAGACCCGGACGGGAAGGTGTTCCGCCTGGTCTCCACGGGGCATGAGATCCACGAATATACATTCGAAAACCGGCCGTACCTCGGATTCCCGACAAGCTACGACGTGTACGGCGACGGCTCAGTGGTCGTCGTCCTCGCGGGCGGCCACACGACCGGCTCCGTGATCGTCTTCGTGACCGTTCCCTCGGGCCAGCGGTACGCCTTCATCGGCGACTTGACCTGGCAAATCGACGGCATCCGCCGCCGCGTCGAACGGCCGTGGCTGCTGAGCAAACTCGCCGACAGCGACCCTGAACAGCTGCGCCAGGACCTGCTGCGCATCATCGCCCTGGACGCGCTGATGCAGATTGTCCCCGCGCACGATCTCGGCTCCTACGACGGCATCCCGCTGCTGACACCCGAAGCCGCGGCGCAGTTCCGGTGACAACGTACGGTTCTGCGATGCGCACACCATCACCACCGGCGCCCAAGGCCGCCGGCCCGAGTCCCTCCGTCGACTCCGAGATCACCTGGCTGCTGCACCGAGCCGCCCAACGGATGCGCGGCGCGACCGGCGACGTGGCCGAGCAGCACGGCCTCACCCTGCGCGACTACATCGTGCTGAGCGCCCTCGACAAAACCCCCGGCCTCACCCAGTCCGACCTGGGCAAAAACCTGGGGCTGGACAAGACCACGCTGATGAGCCAGCTGGACCGGCTCGAGCGCAGAGGCCTGGTCCTGCGCCACAGCGCCCCTGGCGATCGCCGCCTGCGCATCCCGAAGATCACCACCGAGGGCGAGGCCCAGCGAGCGACAGTAGCCGCCGCCTGCTCCGCCGTAGAAACCTCGATCCTCGACGCCGTCAGCCCGGACCAGATCCAGGCCATGCGCCACGTCCTCGTCACCATCATCGGCGACGCCGAGGACCGGGGATCATGCCTGTAAATCACCAGGAGAACACCAAGCCCCGCCCTTCACCATCCGAAGGCGTTGACAATGAGGTAAGGGTACTGTCGATGATGTTGACTAAGCCGGCCGAAGGGCACTGCCGGGTTGGGTCAGCAAGTCTCATTGCGGATTGGGATCCACAGCTCGACGTCGGTGCCGGTGCCGGTGCCGGGTTGACTCGTGACGCAGACGTGGCCGCCTACCGCCTCGATCCGCTCCCGGATGGACCGCCGTAGTCCCAGCCCTTCGGTGACGGCGTCCAGGTCGAACCCGTTGCCGTTGTCGACGACGCTGACCACGAGGTGACGGCCGCTCGGATCGCGGGCAGCGCGCACCACCGCGCTGCGCACCCCGGCGTGCTTTGTGACATTGGTGAGGGCTTCCCGGACAGCGCCGCCAACCGCGACGGCGACGCCTGGACCGGGTTCCATACCGACGCGGCCCGCGCGCAGGGCCACCACATTGAGGTCGATCCGCAGCCCGCGCCGGGTCTGCTCACGTACCACGTCGTGCAGCACACCGAGAAGCGAATCCGGCGGTCCGGGCCGGCCACCTTCGACCAATGCCCGCAGCCACACCGCTTCGTCCCGCACGTGGGCGTGCAGGTCCGGGTCGGTCAGCGTCGGGTCCCGGGCCAGCATTTCCAGCGTCTGCAGGGCCCGATCGTGCAGCACCCGGGCGTATTCGGCTGCCTGTCGCTGTGCCGCTGCCTCGGCGGCGCGGGTCAGCGCCTTCGCTTCGGCGGCGTCGGCCACCGCGCCGGAGCGGCGTACTCCGGTCGAGACCAGGAAGGTGACCACGGCGTTGATGCCGTAACTGAGCGAATCCGGCACGAAGTTGCCGAACGACTCCTGCTGGACCACCAGGCGGGCGCTCCAGTAGGCCGCCATCAGCACGACGGCCGCCGCGACCACCTGGCCGAGCCGCCGGTAGCCGATGCCGATCGCGATCGCCGTCAGCAGCGTGAACGGGTACATGAAGAACGCCCAGGTGTGCAGGCCGAACCCCGTCGGCAGCCACGCCTCGACGTACAACGCGATGGCGCAGAACACCACGTCGGCGGTGAGCGTGCGGCGGTCCACCCGCCGCTTGCGCCACCAGTGCACGGCGAGGGCCACCGATTCCCCGGTGACTACCAGCGCGAGCACGATGGCCGGGCCCAGGTCGGCGAACTGGTGGGCCACCGCAGGCAGGGCGAGGGCGAGCTGGGCCAGGGCGCCGAGCCGGAACAGCACGGCCGCCCGGGCCAGCGCCGTCTCGGCGCGCAGCGCGTTCGCTCCGGGCGCCGCCATCGGTACGGACGGCGTCGGCTCCTTCACAGGCACCGGTCGACGGTAGGAGCGCGGCCTTTGACGTCGGTCATCCGGTGTGGACGCGCCCGTTGGGCCATGTCGTCATTCCGCCCGCTCGCCCATTGGTCCACAGAGATAGTCTCTTATGGATGCCATAATGGGCAAGACCGGAGCCCCACCCGGGGTCGGGAGGGGCTCCGGCGGAGCTGGGTCAGATCAGTACCACTCCTGGTTGGCGCCGCCGCCACAGCCCCACTGCTGCAGCGGGGTGCCGTCGGTGGTGCCGCGGCCGGTGATGTCCAGGCATTTGCCGCTGTTGCGGTTGCGGATCTGCCAGACCGGCCAGCCGTTGACCATCCTGCCCTTGCTCTCCCAGGTCCAGAGTTGGTCGGTGCGGCCGTTGCAGTCCCACTCGACCACCGGCGCACCGTCATCGGTGCGGCTTGCGCTCACTCCGACGCACTTGCCGGTGCCCTTGTTGGTGAGCCGCCAGTAGCCGTCTCCGTTGCTCTGGCGGATCCACCACTGGGCGTCGGTGTTGTCGCCGGTCCAGATCTGGATCTTGGTACCGTTGCCGGCCCTGGAGTGGTCGAGGTCCATGTACTTGTTGGTGGCCGGGTTGATCCAGGTCTCCGGGCCGCCCGGGGTGCCCACCGCGCCACCGAAGTGGATGAAGTTCAGGCCAGCGGTGGCCACCGTGTGCTGGCCGTACGTGTATGAGGCGTTGCCGTTCCACGGGCCGGCGTAGTTGTAGTCCTCGACGGTGACGGTGCCGTTGCCGACGCCGATCACCCAGGCCACGTGGCCGGCTGAGCCGGCGCCGTCCACGTTCGGCGGGAACTGCGCCACCGAGCCGACGGCCGGGCGGGTGTCGACCGGTACGCCGCTCTGCCGCGCCGCGTTGGCCCAGTTACTGGCGTTTCCCCAGGTCACCCCGCCGTACTGGTTGGTGAAGTTCACGTGGGCGTCGTTGTTGATCCGCCAGGCGACGAACGAGGTGCACTCCCGCGTGTAGAAGTTCCACCGGTCCACCTGGTCCACCCCCGATCCGGCGTACGGATAGTCGTTGCGGGCGGTCGTCGCGTGCGCGACCCCGCCGACACCGAGCACCGTCGCGGCCAGCGCGGTCACCAGCGCGACGAGCACGTTGACGGCACGGGTACGAATGGACATGAGTAGCTCCCTCTGTCCCGGGGGTCGTCGGGTGACGACCCGTACCCAGAGCATCGCCAGTTGTCGAAGCGTGGGCACCATCCGTCATTCGTTGACCGCGTTGCCCCACAGCCGTGTGGTGTGCTTGTCCGACATGACAGCGGCAACCCGCCGGGCCATGCTGGGCACGCCGACCGGCGGGCCGGTCGCATGGTGCATTGCGGCGAGCCGGAGACGATGTGACAGCGACCGAAGACAACGGGCCGGAACGCGATTCTGAGATGATCCGCGTCGCCATCGTGGACGACCACCCGATCGCCCGTCGAGGCGTCCAGGCCGCCCTCGCCGAGAGCGGCGCGTTCGACCTGGTCGCCTCAGTTGACTCACCGGCCGCGCTGGTGGACACGCCCGACACCCTCCCCGACGTCATCGTGCTGGACCTGTACCACGATCAGCGACCGTGCCTGCCCGACGTGACCCGGCTCTCAACGCGTACCCGGGTGCTGGTGATGTCGGCGTCCGGCGCTCCGGAGGACGTCCTGAGTGCGATCCGGGCCGGCGCCCGCGGCTACCTCACCAAACACGCCCAGCCGGCGGAGTTCGCGGCCGCCGTCGAGCTGGTGGCCAGCGGGGGCTTCTGGCTGTCCTCACAGCTGGCGGACATCATGCAGACACTGCTCGGCGCGCCCGACCGACGGGCTGAGCCCGAGGTGCGACTGTCGCCGCGCGAGGAACAGGCGCTGGATCTGATTGCGCGGGGCTTCACCCACGCCCAGGCGGCGACCCGGATGGGCGTCAGCAAAGCCACGGTGGACACCTACGTGGAGCGCATCCGAGCCAAACTGCATGTCGGCAACAAAGCGCAACTGACCCGGGTCGCACTGCGCCGGTCGTCCCAACACACGCCCGGCCAGCCCTGCTGATCCCGCACGTCATCGCCGTAGGAGCCGGTGACCGCGCCGGTATTCGGCCGAAACCGGACCGCTAGCGGCCCGGCCCGGTGTGCTGTCGGATCGGCCCGCCGGCCCCCGAGGAATGTCGCTCAATACCAGTGCTGGTCGGCGTGGCCATTGCAGCCCCACTGCACCGCCCGGGCACCCTGCGCGTTGCCGCCTCCATCGATGCCGAGGCACAGCCCGGAGTTGCCGTTGACGATCTGCTGGACCGGCCAGCCGTTCACCCACTGACCGGTGGCCTGCCAGTACCAGCGCTGGTCGGCGTGGCCGTTGCAGTCCCACTCGACCACCGTGGCGCCCTGCGTGCGACTACCACCGCTGACCCCGACGCACTTGCCGCTGGCCCGGCTCATCAGCTCGTAACCGCCCGCCGGGCTGATGACCCGCACCCACCACTGCGGGTCCGAGCCGTTGTACGGCCACTGTTGGATCTTGGTGCCGTTGTCTGTCCTACCGTGGTCGAGGTCGAGCGCCATGCCCGACCCCGGGGTCAGCCAGGTTTCACCGAGATCACCCGTGGACCACGACCCGTCCAGCAGATTGAACCAGTCATTCGGGATCGGGGCCTCTCCCGGGTCGACGTTCATCGTCGCCCCGTAAACCTTGAGCACCCGGAAGACGGCGTCGAGGCAATTGTTGTAGGTGGTCATGTAGCCGGCAGACGCGTTGCGGGCGACCTGCTCGTTGGCCGCTCCGACCGCGCTGGTCGGCGTGTTCCGGCACTTGTAGCGGGTGTAAGGGTGCGCGGGCTGCGGCTGCCGGTCGGTGCCGGGGAAGTACGTCTGGTTGGTGAAGTCGCGGAGCACATGGTTCCAGTCGCCCTGGGCGCTCCACGCGCCGTTGAACTCGCCCGGCTCGATCCGCATGTCGCCGTTCGGGTTCTCCGTGGAGCCGTACACCCAGGTGCTGGTCCCGCCAATCAGATATGCCCAGCCGACATGGCCAGCGTGTGCGGGGCCGAAGACCGTGCCGATCTCGGCCCCGGCCGGTTCCAGGAAGACGCAGGCGCGCCCTGGACCCAACGCGTAGGCAGGCGTGCCGGTGACCGCCACGGCCGCTGCCGCCGCGCCGATGGTGGCCATCGCCACGGCGATGGCCCGGGACAGAATGCTACGAAGGAACACTGTGGCCCCCCTTGAAGGGACGGGATGCGCGATGCGCGCGCTCGAAGCGTGGCACGCCGCAGCCGGTGTCCTCATGTCGGCAAAAGCGCCCACACGGCCGGCAGGGCCTGACCCCATCGTCGACGCCACCCTGATCCCGATCCGTGATCACCGCTTGGTCGCGTGGAGCAAGAAATACCAGTATTCGACGAAACCTGCAGCCATCTGGCGGTGAGGTTCGGCGTGACCGCCTATCCGAGAGGTGTGGTTGAACGGCTCAGCATCCCTCGGGCAACCAGCTCGATCGTGATCGTGACCGCGATCGCCTCGACAGCCAACAATGCCACGAGCACCAGGATCTGGGTCGCGCCGGCCTGCGTGGCCGAGCCACCTCCGAGCAGCACGCCGACGAACGCGCCAGGCAACGTGACGAGCCCGACAGTACGGGTCTGGTCGAGCGCGGGAACCAGCGCCTGGCCGGCCGTGGGGCGACACACTTCGAGCGCCGCGTCGCGCGGCAGGAAGCCCAACGCCAGGGCTGCTTCGTACTCTCCTCGGCGGTTGTGCAGCTCGTCGAGTGCGCGCCGGCCAGCCAGCGAGGTGGCGGTCATCGCACCGCCGACCAGTATGCCGGCGATCGGCAGCACCGCGACCTCGGTCATCGGCATCGTGCCGGCGGCGATGATCGCCGCGCCCACAGGCGCCACCCCAGCGGCGATAGGCGCCGTCGCGGTCCAACCCGAGCGCAGCGGGGTGATCCGGCGCGCGGCCGTGGAGGCCGCGACCGCCACCATCACCACGATGAAGCCACCCGTCACCCACCATGAACGCAGCGCCGCCGTGATTAACAGCGATACGCCGGCCAACTGCACCACTGCCCGCGACGAAGCTCCGATCACCGCCCGTCCCAACCTTAACTGGCCGAGGACACTCGCCGTCGCCGCCACCGCGGCCAGCACCACCAGCACGGCGGCCAGCGGAAGCCCCACCGTTACCTGACCCGACTCCACCGGTGCAGTCAAACAGGCCAGCTTGACAAACACCCACAGCTTGTAGGAACTTGGCAGCGGCATGGTAAGCCAAGCCTAACATATTCAGGGGTACACCATGGGCACTGTCTTCTTCGCCAGCTATCTCATCGGGCTGCGCGACGGGCTCGAGGCTGCGCTGGTCGTCACAATCCTGCTGACAGTCCTGGCCCGCGCGCAACGACGCGATGGTCTGACCCCCCTGTGGGCAGGCGTCGCGGCGGCCATCGTGGTGGCCGCAGCGCTGGGCGCCGTACTCACCTACGTCGCGACGTCGCTGCTCAGCGGCATCCGCCTGGAGCTGTTCGAAGCCGTGACCTCCCTGATCGCGGTGGCGATGGTCACCTCCATGATCTTTTGGATGCGCCGCAGCGCCCGCACGATCAAATCGGAGATGACCACTCGACTCACTGAGGCCCTCGGTATGGGACGCACCGCGATTGCCTTGCTCGCGTTCATCGCGGTGATTCGCGAAGGCGTCGAGATGGTGTTGCTGGTCTTCTCCGCCGCCCAAGCTGCTGCACAGACGATCGCGCCGCTGCTCGGCATGATCTCCGGGGTCCTGTCCGCTGTGCTGCTCGGCTGGCTCATGTACCGGGCTGTGGCGCGCATCAACCTGGGCCGGCTGTTCATCTGGACGGCGGTCCTGCTCATCCTCGTCGCGGCCGGCATCGCCAAGTACGCCGTGCACGGCTTCCAGATGGCCGGCGCGCTGCCCGGAGCCAACGCCCTCGCCTTCGACCTGTCGACCACCATCGAGCCGTCCTCCTGGTACGCCACGCTCCTCGCGGCCACGGTCAACCTGACTCCCCGGGCTACCCTGCTGGAGATCAGTATCTGGACCGCTTATGCCGTCGGGGTTCTGCTGCTGTTCTTCCGCCCGGCGAAGTCGACCCACGAGCGCCCACCAGCCGCGGCCAAGGTTCCCGTCTAACCGAACTGAGACGATGCACCCCGTTGCCCACGCCGAGCCTCACCGGCCCCCAGAACGGCGCCAGCGACTAGGTGCCGACGGTGGCGAAAGGTTGCGGTTCGCGGTGGCACAGCAGGGACCAGTAGGTCCTGCCGTCATGCCAAGCCGGACACGTCGCTGGTCACCGAGGACTGCCATCGTCGCACGCCACCTCAGACAACTGCCGGTCTGCAGGAGATGAGCAAGCCCCGCCGCCGGATATCCTGGGCGGTGGAGGACGCGACGTGACAACGAGAGACGGACGACGACGGCCGGGCACGCTCGAGGCCGAGATCATGGGTGCGCTCTGGGCCGGTGGGGAGCCGATGACGGCGACCGAGGTTCAGGGCGTCATCGGTGCAGGGCTGGCATACAACACCGTGCAGACGATCCTCATCCGGCTGCACGAGAAGGATCTTGTGCGGCGTGAGCGCGTCGGGCGGGGACACATCTACTGGCCCGTCGAGGACGCCGCTACGGCTACCGCCTCGCGCATGCGCGAGATGTTGGGTGACCGCGCCGACCGGCGGGAGGTGTTGCTGCAGTTCGCCGCTTCGCTCGACGCATCTGACGCCGACGCTCTTCGCGATCTTCTGGCGCAGACGCAGCAAAAGCGACACCGATGACGATCGCAGTCTATCTACCGCTGCTGCTGGCACTGCCGCTGACCGTGAGTGCCGGCTGGCTGGTTCACCGCGGCACGCCGACGGCGATGGCGCGTGCCCTGGCAGCGGTCGCGCTGGTGGCGGGCGCGGCCTCTACGTGGTCTCTGACCATGCTGGCACTGACTCTGCTCGATGACGTTCCACCGCTATCAGCACTCGATGATCATCCGACGGTGGAGTTGCCTGAACCGGTGCCTGGCCCGGTGGCGCTCGTCGCGGCACTCGTGTTGCTGGGCGGCGCCGTACGGCTCCTGGCCGAGCTGCGGCAGCGTGCGCAGACCGTTCGCCTGCTGCACGCGATCGGCGTGCCGCAGGACGGCCTTGTGGTAGCCGACTGGTCGACGCCACTGGCCGTTGCGGTACCCGGCCGTTGGGGGCAACGAGGGCATCTGTTGATCACGACCGGCATCCTGCGCCTGCTCGACGGGGACGAACGCCAGGTCCTGTTCGCCCACGAGCATGCGCACCTCACCCACCGCCATCATCGGTTGACGAGCGTGGCAGCCGCTGCGGCGGCGGTGAATCCGCTGCTGATACCGGTACGACAGGCGGTCGCGTACCTGGTCGAGCGGGAGGCTGACGAGGATGCCGCCGTGGCGGTCGCCGATCGGGATCTCACCGCCCAGGCGGTCGCCCGGGCCGCCCTCGCGAGCGTTACAGCGGGGCCTACGGCCGCGTTGGGCATTCACGGCGGCGGCGCCGTGGTGCGACGGGTCCGCGCCTTGAACAACCCCGCGCCCATCCCGCGCAAGCGACCGCTGATCGCTGCCGTCTTGCTCGCCGCGGGCCTGTTCGCGGCGGTCACTACAGCGACCGTGCAATTCGTGGCATTGGCGCGGGCGTGGCTGTGATTGACGGCGCAGTGAGATCGGAAGCTTGACGCCACGGCTGGGCCGGTACCCGTGGACCACGGTCGCGGCGAGGGCGAGGCGTCAGCTGTCGCTTCGGTCCGACCCACCTACGCCCCCCTGGGGGTGACTGATTCGCGTATCGGACCGGCGTCGACGGCTGCGGAGGATCTCGATGCCGATGGGGATCACCGACACGACAACGATCCCGATCAGGATGAGTTCGATGTGGGACCTGACAAGGGGGACTTGGCCGAGGAAGTAGCCGACGATCGTGACGCCGCAGCCCCACAGCGTTGCGCCGATGACGTTGTAGAGCAGAAACGTCCGGTAGTGCATGTTGCTGGCCCCAGCGACGATCGGTGTGAAGGTGCGCACGATGGGAACGAACCGCGCCAGGATGATGGAGCGGGCGCCGTACCTGGCGAAGAATCCGCGGGCCCGGGTGAGGTTCTCCTGCTTGAACAGGCGTGAGTCGGGTCGGCGGAACAGCGACGGCCCGAAGCGACGGCCGAACACGTAGCCGAACTGGTCACCGGCCACTGCCGCGGCGGAGATCAGCAGACAGACCAACCACAGCGGCTGATGCAGGTAGGTGCCCTCTGCCACCAGCAGGCCGGCGGTGAACAGCAGCGAGTCCCCCGGCAGGAAGAACCCGATCAACAGGCCTGATTCGGCGAAGACGACGGCGAGGATGCCGATCAACCCGAAGGCGGAGATCAGCCATTCGGGATCGAGGAACGAGGGCCCCATGGACAGCGTGCTTCCTGCTGGCGTCATCGGCATGCGCTCCCGTTCGTCGACCCACTTCTCACACTGCGTGCCTGGACATGCCCTCAGCGGACCCTGCCCAACCTACACCTTGTAGGTTTTTGTCAGGTGGCCGCGACGACCGCCCGTCGAGGAAGCGCCCCCGCGAAGCCAACGCTCGGCGCGAACATCTGCGGGGGTGTCAGCGATGGACGAGCCCGAAGAATCACCCGCGGCGCTGGACGCGGGTGGTTGTGCCGCGGCAGCAGGGCAACCGCGGTCCTGGCCGAGGTCGTCCACGCCGCCGACGGCTACCTCGGCTACGTGACGGTCCGACACCAGCAGCAGGTCGTACTTCCCAATCCGTTGGGCCGCGAGCGCGAGCAACGTGCGTGAACCTTCCAATGCCTGCCTCGAACCATCGGTGCCGACGACGATCGACACCATCGGCAACGATGTCTGCGGTCCTCACCAAATTCATGCTGCGGGATCGCGGTGACGCAGGATCGCCCAGCTCGCGCCCATGCAGACAACGATCGTGGCGGCCTGAACGAGGATGCCAAGCCCCAGACCAGCGGCCCCGGACGGATCGAACAAGCCCACCCAGTTTTGCTAGTAATGAACCGGCAGTACGACGGCGACCGAGCGCAGCGCGCCTTGGCCGTTGAGAACACTGGCTATCACGACGAAGCCGATCGCAGCGGCGAGCGCTTCGGCGCCGCGGGGCAGAAGCAGCCCCAGCGTGAACGCGACGGCGGCCATGGCGAGCATGCACAGCAGCGTGAACGCACAGGCCACCAGCGATCGGATGGCCGCGTCCTCGGAGCTGAGGTTGGCCGCGCCGATGACATGGAAGGGGTGCCGTCCGAACAGAACGGTACCCACGGCCATACCGGCCCCCACTACGCAGAGCAGGGCGACAACGGTGGCGATGGCGGTGGCGGCGAGTTTGGCGCCTAGCAGCCGGGTGCGGCTGACCGGGGCGACGTAGAGGTAGCGCAGTATGCCCCAGTCGCGGTCGGCTGAGGCAGTTGCGGCGGCGAGCAGCGCGACCACGATCGGTAGCAGCAACGGGTTGATGAACTGCAGGCTGGCCATCGTGTGGTTGAGCGCCGAGAACGCGGACGCGCCGAACAGGCCAGCCTCAGTGCCGTTGCGGTGCCCGGCTGACGAGGCGAGAGACAGCCCTGCGGCGACCGGGACGACAGCCAGACAGAGCAGGGCAATCAGGGTTCGCAGCCGGAAAAGTTGAGTGGTGAGTTCACAGCGCAGCGCGGTCACTCCCGTCGGTCATCGCAAGGTAGGCGTCCTCAAGTGACTGGTGTGCTCCAAGGAGCGTGTCGAGAGTGCCTGCGGTGACCAGTCGACCGCGGTTGAGCACGACGGCGTGGCTGGCCAGCAGCTGGACCTCGGCGAGTTGGTGGCTGGAGATCAGGACGCTGGCACCGGTGGCGGCCCGGGCCGCAAGATGCTGCCGCAGGGCGCGGACCTCTGCGGGATCGAGGCCGTTGGCGGGCTCGTCGAGGATCATTACGTCCGGGTCGCGCATCAGCGCGTTGGCGAGCATGAGTCGCTGTTTCATGCCCATCGAGTAGCTCTTGACCTTGTGATCGATCGCGGGGCCGAGGCCGGCCAGATCGAGCGCGTCGGTCAGCCCGCGCGGAGGCCAGGCCCGGCCCGAGGCGCCCCACAGCAGCCGCAGGTTCGCGATCCCGGTCAGGTGCGGTACGGACGCCGGACCGTCGATCAGGACGCCTACCCGCCGCAGGATCGGCGCTCCCAGGCTTACCGACTGGTCGGCGATCCGCACCGTACCCGCGTCGGCTTTGGCCAAGCCGACCAGCATTCGCATGGTCGAGGTCTTGCCGGCTCCGTTCGGCCCCAGCAGCGCACAGATTTGACCGGCCGCCACTGCGAAGGTGAGTAGCTCGACGGCTCGCCGGCGGCCGTAGCGTTTCGACAGGCCTTCAGTCTCGATCATGAGTGGTGGTGTGGGCACGAGGCATCGCCCTTTCTCGGGCGGTCGCCGGAAGGTCACACGATGGATGGGGCGGAACGGACAGGCTTCGACGTTGGGGCTATGGACGTGCTACGGGCCAGCGGTGAGTGGTGAGGGCGGCCACCCCGGTTGAGGTAGCCAGCGCCAAGGTGACAGCGAGCCAACTGACCACGAACGGACTGGCCAGGATGCCGTGATCGCCACGGAACACCGCCGGATCATCAAAGCGCACCTGCAGACCCCACAGCACGGCGGCGACGGTGGCCACCGCCATCCCGGCGACCACGGTCATCAGTGAGCGGGGCGAAGCCGGGTCGGTGTAACGACCGGTACACGATCCAGGACTTCGGTGGCGGCCCATGCCGTCGCGGCCACCACACCGACCCCGGCCACGGCGATCAGCACGAAGCCGGCCACGGTCGGTGTTGAATGAACCCCGTGACCGGCGGTGACCTTCAGCGCAAGCCGAAGAAGGCCGTACCACAGGGCGGCGCCCGCAAACGGGACAGCCGCGTACTTCCACACCCCGCGGTTGCCACCACGGAGCAACGCGACCGCGGTGGGCGCCGCCACGACCACCAAGGCCAGCAGCGCCGCCGAGGCGGCAACCACAAGCAGCAGGTACGGACCGTTGGTGTGGCCGCCGACGTCCTCGGCCAGCTTCGCGAAACCGAGGCCAGCCATGGTGAACAGTCCAGCTGCCCAGACCGCCGCGTTGATTGAGGTCTCACCGGACACGAGCACACCTCCATGGGCGCGTACCGCGCCAAGTAGCGAATCTAGGATCAGGATGGGACGTCGGTTGATGTGCAGGTCGCACAACAGTTGCGCGTACTCCTCGCCGAAGCGGCGGCGCCACGCGGGCGGGTAACAGGCCACCAGGGTCCGTACCAGCCGGCCGTCGCCGCTCACGCCGGTGCCGTCCCGAGGCGGGTCAGGCTCAGCGCTGCCAGCCGCTGCATCCGCGTCGCCTGGGCCGACAGCTCAGCGGCGCCAGCGGCCGTCAGCCTGTAGGGCCGGCGCCGTCCCTCGGCTGGCAGCGCTTCGATCAGGCCACTCTTTTCCAGCCGGGCCAGGGCCGCGTACAGCGTTCCCGGGCCGAGGGCTACGCCGACCTCCTCGGCGATGTCGGTCGTGATGGCGTAGCCGTGCTTCGCTCCGTCGGCCAAGCTGGCCAGAATCAGCAGGCCCGGCTCGGCCCAGCGGCCAAGGTCGTCGATCATCGGCTGTTACTCCGTCCGTCGCTACATCGCCCATCGTAGTACGCGGGGCGATGTAGCGCCAAGGATCTACTGCCCGAGATGCGCCTTGGCCCCAGTGAACGAACGGCATGCAGCTGGTCCGGGTACGACAGGTGTTACCTGCACCGCTGACACCGCCGCCATCACCCATGCTCAAATAACCGTCAGCGGCCAGGTTGGCCCGGCGGCAGCGCTGAGCACGCCGCCAGAGGAGGTGCCGGCCAGGTCCGGTTCACCTCGTCGCGGTGCCATCGCTGCACCGGCTCGATGGGCGGCCGGATGTCGCGGCGGACCCGCCGGGTTGTCGCCCGAGGCGGTTCCCGCAGCAACACCTCAGGCGTCGCGGAAGCGAACCGTCAGCGCCCCAGCGATCAGCGCGGCCAGCGCCCACAGCGCGAGGACACCGAGGCCATGCCAAGGGTGGATCGGACCCGGCACTGGATGCAGGGTGTTCTGGATGGCCAGCCCGGCGTCCATTGGGCCCCATTTGTGCAACCGGTCCTGCCATCGGGGCGCCGTCACGAACGCACCCGCGAGCGGGAACAGAAACAGCAGCCCGAGGACAGTGCTGATGGTGGCGGCATGGCTGCGGGTTGACGCCCCGATGCCTAGGCTCATCAACCCGACCAGGCACAGGTACAGCACGGTGCCGCCGGCCGCTCGTTGCAGGTCGCCGTCGGCCGCCGACAGCAGCGGGTAGCCGCGTGCAGCGGTGTATCCGTGGTAGGGCAACGTTAACCGAGCCATCAGCAGCGTCCCGGCGACCGCGAACGCCCCGACCACTGCGGTGGCCGCGGTGAGCACGGTCGCTTTGGCTGCGTAGACACGCAGCCGCTTGGGCGTAGCGGAGAAGGTGGTCATCGCCATGCGGCTCTCGTACTCACCGCAGATCGCCGCCGCTGCCAAGATCACGATGAGGACCTGCGCCAGCCGGGTGCCGAACAGGCTCAGCCGTGGCGTGTCCTCCATGCACGTGGTGTCGGGTCCGCAACGCGGCAGGTCCACGCTGAGCGTCACCGCCGCGGCGACGCCGAGCATCGTGACCAGGATCCCGGCCAGCAGCCACCAGGTACTGCGTACGGTGGCAAGTTTGCTGCCCTCGGCCCGCAGCAGCCGCATCACGCGTCGCGCTTGCGGGTCAGCCGGATCGCGATCACCGTGGCCACGATCGCGTAACCGGTCACCGCAGCCAGGCCCTGCCACGGCCAGATCATCGAGGATGACACTGCCAGGGTCGGGTCCGGCGGCAGGGTTCGTTGCATGGCGAACCCACCGGCAGGTGTGAGGTACATCAGCCACCGCGTGGCGGTCAGCGGCAGCGGGGTGCCGACGAACATCGGGACGATGACCAGTGCGATGGTGGTGGCGATCGCCGGCGCGGAACGGCGCATGATCGCACCGAGTCCCAGGGCGAGGACGGCGATTCCGGCGAACAGCGCGCCGCTGCCGAAGATGGCCCGCCACACGTCGATGTCTTCTAGCGAAACGGCCCGGAAGTTCGGTGGGGCGTAGCCGTTGGCCCGCATTCTCGGCATCGACACCGCGTACGAGGCCAGGGCCGCGACGGTGCCCAGCACGAAGGCGGTCACCGCGATGACGGTCGCCTTGGCCGCGATCACAGTGCCGCGGTGCGGGCTGGCGGCGAAGGTCAGCCTCAACAGTGGGCGTTTGTGTTCGGTGGTGATGAACAGGACCGCGATCGGGATGAGCAGCATGAGGCCGAAGAACAGCGGGAACAGTGCGCCTTCCACCGGGTCGTCGGGCAGCAGGTTGGTCCTGAACGTGCCCGTGCCTTGCAGTGTGTAAGTGCCGTTGAGTGCGCGGGTACTGCCCTTCGGTCCAAAGCTCTTGTCCGGAAACTGGTTGTTTAGGTCGATGCGGCCGATGTCGTCGCTGACCCATTGGCCGTCGACGGAGCCGGGAACGGTGAGGTTGTCGAATTCTGCGATGCTCTGTGTCGGGTAGAGCCCGAGCGACGTCGAACCCAGCGACTTCTCCAACGTGGTCTCGTCGGGCGACGACGCGAACAGGCCGACCTGCGCGGTCGCGGGCAGCTGCGGCACGGCGAGCGTCGCGACTTTGGTCCACGAGATGCCGTCGGCGCTGCTGTATCCGGTGATGGTCGTGCCGGCACGGTCCAGGCGGAGCCATCGCGGGCTGCTCGCCGCCGGTCCGGTGATGTCGTCGCCGAAGTTGCTGGACATCAGGACCCCGGCATGCGGTGTCACCATGATCGCCGCGTAGGCGGCGCCCGCCTGGGCGGTGGCCTTGATCATGATCCCGGCACCCGCCCGGTCCTGCAGCACCGGGATGACGACCTGGCCGTTTTCGCGGACGACCTCCCGCTCCTGTGGGGGCAGGCGCTGTCCGATCACGTGGACGGCGATGGTGCCGTCGCCGGTCATCGGCTGGTGCAAGAACCGGAACTGGTCCTGCACCGCCAGGCCGTGCGGTCCGACGAGCGGCGGCAGGTCCCCGGTGCGGAACTTGTTGGCAGAGGACAACAGCAACGCGAAGCCGGCGGTCAGCGGTATCAGCGCGATCAGGGTGATGACCCAGCGGCGTACGGTGCGCAGCTTGAACGACTCGGCGCCGACCAGGCGGCGGTAGCGTGTCCAGGTGCTCATGCTGGGACCTCCGGGCTCGCGCTGAACTCGGTGACGTTCTTGGTCAGGTCCAGGTACGCCTCCTCCAGGGATGCCCGATGGGTGCGCATCTCGGTGAACGCGACCTGGGCGGCGCCCAGCGCGGCGGCGACCCGGTCGCCGGTCAGCCCGCGCACGATGACCACGCCGGCGGTCATCGTGCTGGCCTCGCCGCCGGCGTTGGCCAGGGCGGCCATCGCCTCGGTCGGCTGGGTCGTGCGGACGTCGATGCGGTCACCTGATGCTCCGGTCAGGAGGTCGGCCATGCTGATGTCGGCGACCAACCTGCCTCGTCCCATGATCAGCAGGTGGTCGGCGGTGTCTTCGAGCTCGCTCATCAGATGGCTGGAGACGAAGACGGTGCGGCCGGCGGCGGCGAGTTCGCGCATGAAGGTTCGGATCCAGAT
This sequence comes from Micromonospora sp. 067-2, assembly GCF_046549295.1. NCBI lineage: Bacteria > Bacillati > Actinomycetota > Actinomycetes > Micromonosporales > Micromonosporaceae > Micromonospora > Micromonospora sp. 067-2. The sequence goes on from NZ_JAJPWB010000007.1 coordinate 453,866, forward strand.
GATGCCTTCGGGGTCCAGACCGTTGCCGGGCTCGTCGAACATCACGATCGGCGGGTCGCCCAGCAACGCGCCGGCAATGCCGAGCCGCTGGCGCATCCCCAGGGAGAAGCCACCGACCCGTTTGTTGGCCACCGAGCTCAGCCCGACCTGGGCGAGGACCTCGTCGACCCGGGCGGCTGGGATGCTGTTGGTGTAGGCCAGCCAGCGCAGGTGGTTGCGGGCGGTCCGACCCGGATGCACGGCGTTGGCGTCGAGCAGGGCGCCTATAGCCCGGAGCGGATCGTCAAGAGCGCGGTAGCCTGTTCCGTTGATTAACACGGTGCCGTCGGCCGCATCAAGGCCGAGGATGATCCGCATGGTGGTCGACTTCCCGGCACCGTTGGGGCCGATGAAGCCGGTGACCGCACCCGGACGCACGCCGAAGGTCACGTTGTCGACGGCCGTGGTCCTGCCGTAGCGTTTTGTCAAGCCCTGGACTTGGATGGTCGCCTGCATGGCCCTGACGCTACGAACCCTGTCGCCCGGGCACATCACGCTGCGGAGCGCAATCGCGCCTCCCTCTCAAGAGCGCATCGTCCAGCGCGGGATTGGCTCCTGTCGGTGAGGACAATCCGAAACTGGCCAGCGAAAATGTTCCGTGTGTCGCAACCGGGGCGGGATGCCGGGTGGCGGTCGCCGCTGCCCGGCGTGACCTGGGCGCAGCTGGCCGTCGCCGTGCTTGCGGTGCTCGGCATGGCGCAGGTCGTCACCGAGGCGAGCCGTTCCGGACCGACGAGTGCCCAGGCGCTGATCCTGACCCTGGTCGGGACCGTGCCGTTGGCGATGCTCGCGCGGCAGCCTCTCGCCGCGCTGGTCACGATCCTGGTGGCGTACCTGTTCTCGTTCGACGCGGACGGTCATCCGACCGCCGCAGTCATGATCGCGGCAGTGGTGGCGGCGTGGCTGGCCGGCCGTCGTTGCCGGCCGCTGCAGGCGGCAGTGGCGGCGACGCCGGCATTGGCGGCACCGCTGCTGGCCGTCACCCAACAGCAACAGCTCGCCACGATCGGGTCGGCGGTGATCCTCGGGGCCGCCACCGTCGGGGGGATCCGGCGCACCCGCCGGGCATCCGTCCAGCACCAGGTAACGGTCCGCGCAATGCAAGGAGCTCTCCTCGAGCACGTTGCCCGAGGGGAACGGGCCCGGATCGCCCGCGAGCTCCACGATGTGGTGGCACACCACGTGTCCCTGATTGCGGTGCGGGCCGAAGCCGCCCAGTTTGTGGCCGATCGGCCGGCGCCCGCCAACGCCGCGGAATTCGCGACCATCGCCGGCGATGCCCGCACCGCTTTGGCCGAGATGCGGCGCCTGCTCGGCGTCCTGCGCGCCGACGCCGACGCCGAACCAGACGAACGCGCACCGCAACCGGACCTTGATCAACTGGCCGGGCTGGTTGCGGGCGCCCGGATGACCCAGGGCGCCGCCATCCGGCTGACGCTGCGCGGCCCGGTCCGGCCGCTGGATTCCGGCATCGAGCTGATCGCCTACCGCATCGTGCAGGAAGCCCTCACCAACGCCCGCCGCCACGCACCAGGCGCAGCTGTCGACGTCGACCTGAGCTACTCCGCCGACACTCTCGAAGTGTGGGTCCTCGACACCGGCCCGGGACCGCGCGACGCGGGGTCCGGCGGGCACGGCCTGACCGGCATGCGGGAACGCACCGCAACGCTCGGCGGCCAACTCTGGGCCGGGTGCGCACCCTCCGGCGGGTACCTGATTAGAGCGAGGCTGCCGATATGACCATCCGCGTGATCATCGCCGACGACCAGGAAGTCGTACGCGCCGCCTTCACCGTACTGCTGCAGACCCAGCCGGACATGGAGGTCGTCGCCACTGCGGCCGACGGCGTCGACGCCGTCGGCCGTTCGCGCGAGCATCGACCCGACATCGTCCTGATGGACGTGCGCATGCCCAACCTCGACGGCATAGAAGCAACCCGACTGCTACACGCCGGTGACCCCAATCCGAGGGTCATCATGCTGACGACCTTCGATTTGGACGAGTACGTGTACAACGCCCTCGCCGTCGGAGCCAGCGGCTTCCTGCTCAAGGACATCACCGCCCAGCAGCTGTTCGACGCGGTCCGCGTGGTTGCCGCCGGCGATGCCATGCTCGCTCCGTCGATCACCCGCCGGCTCATCGCCCAGTTCGCGACACTGCGCCCAGCGCCGCGACACATCCCAGGCGAACTCACCGCCCGGGAGACCGACGTCCTGCAGCTGATCGCCGAAGGCCTGTCCAACCAGGAGATCGGCGCGCGTTTGGTCATCACCGAAGAGACCGTGAAATCCCACGTCAGCCGACTGCTGGCCAAACTGGGCCTCCGCGACCGCACCCAAGCCGCCATTTACGCCTACGAAAGCGGACTCGTGGCCCGCCGCCAAGGCTGGGACCGCTGATGTCGGTCGTGCTGGCGTAACCATCAGCGGGCCCGGCTCGGCCCAGCCGGCACAGTCGTCGATCATCGGCTGTTACTCCGTTCGTGGCTACATCGTCCAGCGTGCGGTGTGAGGCGATGTAGCGCTAAGGGTCTCCCTCACCGCAGTCTGTGATGCAACGGGTACGGATCAGCCTTACCTGGCACCCGAGGTCGAGCTCCGATCATCGTTCGCGACGCCGTGTTGGATCTGGCCCGTCGTGCGCCAGCGCACACGTACGTCGGCTGTCACCCGCCGGATCATCACCCTGCGGTCGGCACTGCGCGTCCGTGCGAGGCTGTCCCCGCCAGGCCATGGTGGCTCAACGGACCTACCTGCCATCCACGCTCCTGACACTCGGCGAGAATTGACGGCAGGGCCCCGAGCATCGCCTCCCAGCAGCCCGACGCGGCCGCGTGGTCGCTGTCGTGCAGCAGGATCGTGCCACCGCCGGACAAGCCGCGCCGGACGGTGCGAAAAATTGATGTCGGCGTCGCCGTCCGTGTCCAGTCCCGTCCCCAGCAGGTCCACAGCACAGGCGTGAGCTGAAGCCGGTGTGCGGCTACCAGCGCCGCGGTGGTGGCCACGCCGTAAGGCGGTCGCCACCACCGCGGTGTGCACCCGGCTGCCCGGCTCACCGCCGCGTGAGCGCGGGCAAGATCGTCGCAGGTCGCCCGGGGCGAGGACGTGAGCAGTAGCCGATGCTCGTAGCCGTGTACGCCGACGTCGTGACCGGCGTCGGCGATCGAGCGGGTCAGCGCCGGGTGCAGTTCGGCTTGGCGACCGAGCAGGAAGAAGGTGGCCCTCAGCCCGGCCTCGTCGAGCAGCCGCAGGAGTCGCGGGGTCGCCTGCGGATGCGGCCCGTCATCGAAGGTCAGGGCGACGTGACCCGGGTCGCCCTGACCGGCCGAAGCAGGCAGCAGCGCGCGGCGCAGCGGCCCCCAGGCCGCGGCCGCGGGAGCTGCGTAGGCTGCGGCGGCAATCGCCATACCGCCGTAGACGAACCTCATGCCGCCATCGCCGTTCTACGGCAGAGACCGGCGATCACGTCTGCAGCGTTCGTGGACACGGCCTCCGCAGCCACCGCCGCCCGCCTGGCCAGCGTCGTTGTTCCGTCCACCGTCCGCAGCAACTCAGCGGTCAACTCGTCGGGTGTACGCGGCCAGGGCGACAGCCCCGCCGCGGCCAGCACAGTGGCGTTCGCGGTTCCATGCCCGGGCAGGCATCGATAGCTGATAACCGGCACGCCGGAAGCCATCGCCTCCCTGCAGGTCAAACCGCCAGCGTTGTGCACGACCACATCGCCCGCCCTTAGTAGCTGCGGCATGTTGCTGACCCAGCCGAGCGGAATGCTGTCCCCCATCTTGGACAGCTGCCGGCGCAGGCGCTCGTTGCGGCCGCAGGCCACCACCGGAAGCAGCCCGGACGAGGCGCCGACGTCGCGGACCATGGACACGACATCCCCGACACCCCAGGACCCTGACACGACGACCGCCAAGCGTTCGTCGGCGGGCAGGCCGAGGCGACGGCGTGCCGCAGCCTTCTCGAACGGACCACGGGCGAGCCGGAAGGCCGGGTCGACAAGTGCCGCGACCGGCACCGTGCGGACACCGGGCGGAACCTCACGTGCGCAGGCACGCCCGGGGGCCAGATGCAGGTCGATCCCGTTGGCGACGCACAACGGATGTACCGACGGGTCGGTAAGAACCGCGACGGCCGGGGCCCGCAGCCGGCCGTCGAGGCGCAGCCGGCCGAGAACCTGACTCGCCAGAGGAAAGGTGGAGATGACCGCGGCCGGCTCCGGCCCGATCGCGGCGAGCATTCGACTCGCCGCGGCGCTCAGCGAGATCCTGTTCACCTGCGCGGACGTCCGTGCTCCGGCGGTGAGGCTGAGCAGCCAACTCCACGTGGCTGGCGCGGTGCTTAGCTGCCCGGCGTACGTCGCGCGCAGTGCCCGGCCGAGGCCCGCCGGCATCAGGTCGAGAAAGTCGCGGTGCTCGACAGCAAACCCACGTCGGGTCAGCCTGCGCCCTACCTCGTTGGCGGCGCCGTCGTGTCCGGCGCCAATGCTGGCCGAGACAACGACAATCGGTCCGATCACCACGTGCGCGTCGCCGTCTGCTCGGAGGTGACCGGCAGCTGATCACGTCTGGTGCGGGTGAGGTAGGTGACGGTGGCGAGGATGGCAACCAGGAAGGCGAGGCTGGTGACGACCGTGCCGAGGCCCAGGCCGCCGTTGCCCGCCGGCTGGGACAGCAGGTCGCCCAGCGAGGCGCCGAGTGGGCGGGTCAGGATGTACGCGAGCCAGAACGCCAACACGGCGCCGAGGCCGAGGAACCTGTGAGCCAGGGCAATCACGGCGATCACGGCGGCGAAGATCAGGGTCGCCACGGTGTACCCGAGTCCGAGCGCCTCCGCGGCGAGGTCACCGGCAGCGGTGCCCAGCGCGAAGGTGAACAGGATCGCGAGCCAGTAGAACGCCTCACGCCGGGGCGTGTCGATGGTGTGGATGGACAGGGTTCGTTCGGCGCGATACCAGACGGCGAAGGTGACGGCGAGCGCGACGGCGAAGACGACGGTGGTCACCTCGAGTGGCACGCCGAGGTTGTCCACGAGGTTGTCGGTGATCAGCGTGCCGACGATGCTGATCAGCACCACGACGAGCCAGTAGAGCGCGGGCACGTAGCGCACGGCGCGGAACTGTGCGGCGAGGGCCACCGCGAGCAGCACGCTCATGACAATGGTGGTGAGCGTCAGTCCGAGACCGAGGGTGTCGCTGAGGAAGTCGGCGAACGTCTCACCGACGGTCGTCGCGAGCACTTTGATGATCCAGAAGTAGATGGTGACTTCGGGCACCTTGCTGAGGAAGCGCCGGGTCAGGGTCATGTCGCCAACCCTGCCGACAGGGGGATAAGAGTTCGCTGAAAGGCGCCATCAGCCGTGGGTTGCCAGACGGTAACCGGCCCCTCGAACGGTTTCGATCGCACAGCGCTCAAAGGGATAGTCGATCTTCTTGCGAAGGTAGCCGATGTAGACCTCGACGATGTTCGGGTCGCCATCGAAGTGGGCATCCCACACGTTGCGCAGAATCGCCGTCTTAGTGACAGCACTTCCCTTATTGCGCATGAGGAACTCGAGTAAGGCGAACTCACGCGGGGTGACCGGAATTGGCGTGCCTTCCCGTGCCACCCGACGCGCGGACGGGTCGAGGGTCAGGTCTCCGGCGGCGAGCACCGTCGGGCGCTCCGGCGCGCCGCGGCGGATCAACGCGCGGAGGTGGGCGATCAGCACGACGAACGAGAAGGGTTTGATCAGGTAGTCGTCCGCGCCGAGATCGAGGGCGTCGGCCTGGTCATACTCGCCGTCCTTGGCTGTCAGCATCAGCACCGGCGTCCAGACCCCGCGCCCTCGCAGCTGTCGGCACACCTCGTAGCCGCTGAGCTTGGGCAGCATGATGTCCAGAACGATCGCATCGTATTCGCCGTATGGGGTCTCAGTCGCCGCCCACAGGCCATCGACTCCGTCGTGGGTGAGGTCGACGGTGAACCCTTCCCGTGCCAGCCCGTCACGGATCGTCTCGGCCAGGCCTACCTCATCCTCGACCACCAGAACACGCATGCCCCCATGCTGCCCGTCGGAATCTGAGAAACAGCTGATCTCCTGCTTTTCAGCGCTTCCTCAGGCAGGCGCGGATAGCGTCGCGTCCATGCCCACGATAGGCCTGCGCCTCGGGATACGGCTGCGCTCCGCGCTGGCGGCCGCGCTGGTGGTGGCCGCAGCATCTGTTCTGGCCGGAGCGGTGCTGTTGGTCACCGCTCGCGGCATCCTGCTGGACAACGTCAACGCCGCCGCCGCTGACCGGGCTGCCCAGGTCGCCTCCGCGCTGGGCGGCACCGATGCGGGGCCGCTGACCGCGGCTGTGCGGCCGTCGGCACCCGAGCGCAGCGTGGTCCAGGTGCTGGACCCGGCGGGACGGGTCTCCGCCGCCACCGATGTGGTCGCCGGCGCCCCGCCGATGTCCCCCCTGCGGCCAGGGCCGGGCCGCACCCTTCAGGAAACCCGTCACCTGTCGATCGGCCATGACTCGCCGTTCCGCATCGTGGCCACCGGGGTCACTACCGACTCGGGTGTGCAGACCGTCCTGGTCGCCGAATCGTTGGACCTGGTTGACGACAGCACCGAGGCTATCCTCGCCGCCCTCGCCGTTGGCCTGCCGCTGCTGGCCGTCATGGTGGGAGGCGCGACGTTTCTCTTCGTCGGTCGGACGTTACGCCCGGTCGACGCGATGCGTCGGCGGGCCGATTCGATCACGGCGAAGAATCTGCACTCCCGACTTCCAGTGCCCAGCGCCGATGATGAGGTCGCGGCGCTGGCCGTCACGATGAACACCATGCTGGACCGGATCGAGGCTGCCTCCGCCGCGCAGCGGCGCTTCGTCGCGGACGCCAGCCACGAGTTGCGCAGCCCGCTGGCTACCATCCACGCCAACTCTGAATTGCTGCGGATGGCGGCGTTACCGCAGGCCACCGCTCGCTCTGCCCGGCGGATAGCTCAGGAGAGCGAGCGGATGGCCCGTCTGGTGGAGGATCTGCTTCTGCTCGCGCGGATCGACGAGCACACGCTGCCGCCGCGGCGTGTGGACGTAGACCTGGACGACCTGGTGTACGCCGAGCGTGAGCGCATCTCCGTCGAGTACCCGCACCTGCGTTTGGGCGGCGCTGTGGAGCCGGTCCGGGTGCAGGGCGATCCCGACCAGTTGCACCGGGCGGTGCGCAACCTGGTCGACAACGCCGTCCAACACGCGCGCAGCCGGGTTACCGTCGGCTCAGTCCGGGATGCGGGCCGGGGACAGATCGTGGTCGGCAACGACGGTCTGGCCATCGCCACCGAAGACCGAGCCAAGATCTTCGAGCGTTTCGTCCGCTTGGACGACAGTCGCTCCCGCCAGGGGGGCGGTTCGGGTCTGGGCCTGTCGATCGCTCGCGACATCGTGATCGCGCACGGTGGAGCCCTTGAGGTCGACGACACCACCAACGGTGTCGTCATGCGGATCACGCTGCCCTCGGAGAGATCCGACCCTCCCAAAACCTACAGATTGTAGGAGTACGTTGAAGGGGTGATGCCCCTGCCCCGTAGAACCGCCGTCGCGGTAATCAGCAGCGCCACCGTCGCGTTCGCCATCCTGACCGGCACGGTCGTAGCTCGACTGCCCGGGTTGCTGCGCGTGGATGCCGCGATCAGCGCCAGCGCCCATCGGGCGGCGACGCATTCGACATGGGTCGAGGTGATGGCGGCGATCACCGCCACCGGCAGCACCATGCTGCTGCTTCCCGTCGTCGCACTGGGCTGCTTGCTTCTGATTGTGCGCGGTCACTGGCGGCAGGCGGTGTTCGTCGCCGTCGCCATGACCGCGACGATCGCGCTCCGCTCGCTGATCGTCGCTGCTGTCGGCCGCCCGCGCCCGGTGGACCAGATGGTCGCTGTGTCCAATTTCTCGTTCCCATCCGGTCACACGGCCGCATCCGCGGCTGCCGCGACGTGCCTCGCGCTGGTCGGCGCCACACTGCTGCGCCAGCGAGGGCTGCGGATTCTGCTCGCGGTGGCGGCCGGGGCGTGGGCCGTCACGGTCGGGGTGAGCCGAGTGGCCTTGGTCGTGCACTGGCCCAGCGACGTCCTCGGTTCCTGGTTGCTGGTTACGGCGATCGTCCCCGCCGTCGCGCTACTGGCCGACCTGGCGCTACCGACCGTTCCCAGCGGCACCGCCGATCCGATGGACACCCGGGCGCCGGGTCGCTCTAAACGTCAGCGAACCGAAACGGTGGCAGGTCGTTGGCGCTCGCCCTGCACACGTCGCGTCGGCAGCGGTCGAGGTGATCGGGGCGTGACCAAGGTGTCGCCAGGGGGATTGTTCAGCGAATTCTCAGGACGGTAGCGCCACATTGCCCGATATGAACTACCACTTCTTCGAGTTGGTCAACGGTGGTGCCGGGCGCCGCCCTTATCTCGACGCCACGATGGTGTTCTGCGCTCGGTGGCTTCTCTATGTGGTCTTCGCGGCTGGCGCGCTGATGGTCGCATTCGCGCTGCGTCGGGGGCGCGTGCGTCCGGTGATCGAGTTCGCGGTCACCCTCCTCCTCTCCTTCGCTGCCGCCTTCGCCGTCTCCCACGTCAGTCACGAGCTTCGCCCGTTTCAAAGTCACCACGTCCATCAACTCATCGCACACGACCCCGGGGTGGCGCTGCCCAGCGACCACGCCACCGCTGCCTTCGCGATCGCCTTTGGCACCTACGCCTTCTTCAACCACCGCTGGGGCATCATTTTGGGTTTCGTGGCGACGACCATCGGGCTGGCCCGAATCTGGGTAGGCGTGCACTATCCCGGTGACATCCTGGCCGCCGCCGCAATAGCCGCCCTTTCGGCGATCGTTGTCGTCCTGAGCGGCCGGTTGGCCATCTCGCGCCAGCCAACATGAGGGGCACCTGCAGTTTCTAGGACATCCCAGACCGGCCGCTGTGGTCTTGAGGCGTGTCACCACCAACTGCCCCAGCTACGAGGGCTGAGTGGCATCGATCGTTTTGTAACGCTCGAGCGCCCTACTGCTACCGCGCGGCGTCGGGGTCGATGCGGTGAGCGCGCGCGTCGGCGTTCGATGACTCGAGGGAACCATGTCGCAAGGCCAGCGCTGATGCCGTCGTAGTGGACAGGGTATGCCGGATCGGCCTCATACCTGCGGCCGAGACAGAAGTGGGCAGTCGCAAGAGTTCTGTCCCTCGCTGTCGCGTCCAGTCTGGTCTCGCGGCCTCTCCACCGACGAGAGACCGGTCAGCGATTCGGCAGTGCCAGTTGTTGGGCCGTTTCCTGCCGCAGCCCAGGTGGCAACCGCCCGTGGTTCAAGGAGCCAAGCGGGCACAGTGGAGGGCGAACCGTCCCGAGCTGGTCGGGAGGAGAGTAGGCATCCTCGTCGGTGCCGGGTGGGGTCCAGCCGTCGATGAGCCGCTGATCATCAGCATTGATCTTGTCTGTGGCCTCCGATGCCGCTAGTGTCGGCTCCGCCGAAGTGGTCCGTTTCAGTTCATCCACCGAGCCAGTCGATTCAGCACCGCTTGTTGGCGGCGAAAAGTTGTTGTGTCAAGGATCAGAAGGAGGAATGGGGCACAATTGCTTCGAGGAACATCCGTTGGGCTGCGCGCTAGACAACTGTCGGACGTGGCGGTCTTACACGACGAGCTTTATAATGACGTGCCCACCCGATCACGGGCCGACACCCGTGCCTGGCGACCGATTCCCGAAGGAAGCGCCGCTTCGCCGTATTCGCCAGCCGAACCGGCGGCTGATGCCGCGTGCTTCTCGGTAGTGCGGCTGAGCGACGATGAACTGGCCGGGGAGGCGTTGCTCTGGGGAATAGACTCGCATAACCGCAGCGCCCACGTAGGTCTCTCACTGCTTCCCAGGCTGCGCGGCGTCGGGCTCGGGAAGGACGCGGTGATGGTGTTGTGTCACTATGGCTTCAAAACACTCGGTCTACACCGACTGCAACTCGAGACCTTGGTCGAGAACGCGCCCATGATCCGCGTGGCAACCTACAACGGATTCCGGCGAGAGGGTATCCGACGCCATGCCGCCTGGGTTGACGGTGACTACGCAGACGAGCTGACGCTTGGACTCCTGGCCAGCGATTGGGCCGAGGCCACGACGTGAAGCCTGGCTGAGCCCAGGACAGCTGCAATGTTTCACAAACCCAGCGATGCGTTGCCAACCGTACGTGCCATCGGGACCATCGAAGATATAGTGGATATGGAATCTATCGAGGATGCCGGGTGCAGAAGGCTCCAGCTCGCACTAAATAGCGCCGCCGTCGCCGCGTACGACCGCTCCCGGCATCGCAAATACTTGGTAGGCGCAGAGGCCGGTGGCAATGGCCGGATCCTCTGCTTCCATCCTGTGCACCTCCTCGAGACTGGCCGCCTCGATGATCCCCAGTCCATAGGGGCCGCTCGGGTCGATTATCGGCCCGAACACAACAGCCACCCCTTGGTCCAACAACCTCCGCCAGTAGGTGACGTGCTGCGTCATGATTGCGCGTTCCGCGTCGGTCATGTCGCTGGCGAACGACGGGCGGGGTGGAACAAGTTTCAGCGCGAAGTGGCCGATCTCTGCCACCGTGACGCCTCCTCTCGGAAAATGGCTATTTGGGAAGCTCACGCGACGGGCCGGGCACGATCTGTGTGACGGCGTTGCCAGCGAACTCAGCGACCCATATGTGGCCGTCAACGATGGTGATCTGTCGTGGCCCGCGGATGCCGGTCACCCTGCCCGTCGCACGATCACGCTGCGGGTCGACCCTGATGAGCTGGTTATCGCCGATGCTACCCACCCAGACCGCATCAGGACCGACGGCGATCCCATCGAGTTGCCGGCCCAATCCGGTGATCCGTTTCAGCACGGCCCCGCTGGCCGGATCGAATCGGGTCAGTCCCTCCGCATCGGTGACCCAGCCGGATCCGAAGCCGAAGGCCACCTCGGACGGGTGGGGTCCGGTTTGCACTCGGGCGGTGATCTGGCCCGTGGATGCATCGATGCGCCACAGTTCGTTCGTCGTACCGGCCAGGTCCGCGACCCAGACGGCGCCGCCGTAGGACACCGGGAAGCCACCCCGTAGGCCACTCACCGGCACGGTCCGCACCACCTTGCGCTGTTTAGGATCAATGACGCTGAGCGTCGAGTCTGCCTGGTTGACCACCCACAGCCTGCCGTCGACCTCGGCAAAACCGACCGGAGCCGTGCCCACCGGAATCGTTGCGTCGACCTTTCCAGTGCCGGCGTTGACTTTCAGGATCGAGGCCGAACCGTAAGCCCCCACCCAGACAGCCGACCCAGAGGCGTGAACGGACAAGGGAAGCGTTGTGGCGCCCACTTGCACCGTCCTGACAAGCGAGCCGCTCCGGAGTTCGATCTCGGCAATGCTGCCACCCTGGTAGGTGCCGACCCACAGCATGCCCCCCGCGACGGACAGCCCATCGGGGTTGCCCGCGACAGCGACCCGCCTGACGACCCGTCCCGCAGTCTCGGCGTTGGCGTCAACAGGTGCCGCTGCTTGCGGTTGGCCCGGGACACAGCCCGCGGATCCGAGGCCGACCAGCACCCCCGCAATCAGGATCTCGTGCACTCTCCGAAAACGCCGCATTCCACGCTCCCTGCTCGCTGGCCTGTCTGCCCTTTGTCGAATCTCCGGCCAGGTTAATGATTGTCCACCTGTTGCAAGAACGGTGTACGGACGAGCACACGTTTGATGTTCAGCTGCCAGCTCCCGGTCGGAACAGGTGAGCCGCCGCCGCGGGTCGATCCATCTCCGCTGACAGCCGCGTCGGCTCGCTCAGCTCATGTGTCAGCGCCAAGTAGCCATCTTCCAGTGTGGGCTCCGCTGGACGGGCGCCTGGCGGAGCATCGTCGCTGATGATGCGGCAGGTGAGGTGGTCACCGTGATCGATGCTAGAGACGACGGTGGCGCCAGCCGGCGGTTGACCGCGGTGAGGCAGGTCAACGAGCCAGGTCCGGTCTCGGGCGGCGGCGACGAGGCTGGTGGTGGATCCGGTGTGCACGATCCGGCCGCGCGCCATGACCGCGAGCCGGGGACAGATCGAGGCGATGTCCTCGACGATGTGGGTGGACAGCAACACCGTTCGATCCCGTGCGAGTTCGGTCAGCAGGTTGCGAAAACGGATCCGCTCGGTGGGGTCGAGGCCCGCGGTGGGCTCGTCGACGATGAGCAGGCGTGGCTCGCCGAGCAGAGCTTGCGCGATGCCGAGGCGCCGCTTCATGCCTCCGGAGAACGTGCCGACCTTACGGTTGGCGTGCTCGCCGAGAGCGACGGTCTCCAGCAGCCGATCGACGCTGCGGCGACGCAGCGCGCTGTCGTGCACGCCCTTGAGGATGGCCAGGTAGTCCAGGAACCGGCGGGCGTTGAGGTCCGGGTAGACGCCGAGTTCCTGGGGCAGGTAGCCAAGTTCGCGCTGGATTCTGCGGCGGTTGCGCGGGCGGTCGAGTGGAACGCCGTCGACGCTGGCCACGCCGGACGTGGGCGCAAGAATTCCGGCGAGTACCCGCATCAGCGTGGTCTTGCCGGCGCCGTTCGCGCCGAGCAGGCCAAACATGCCGCCAGGCACGTGCAGGTCGAGCCGGTCGAGCGCGAGCGCACCCCGGCGGTACCGCTTTGTCAGCTGCTGGGTGTGAATGTGCATCAGAGGTTCTCCAAGCGTCGAACGGTTGCGGCGTAGCCGGTGATGACCAGAGCGGGCAACAGGAGCAGCAACGTGATGCTCAGCAACGCCGAGGCCGTAGAGGTGTGTTCCGGGGCGCCGATGCCGCTCCCCTGGTACGGGCTGGATCCGCCGAAGAGGCCTGCTCTGGCGTAGTCGCCCATCGGGGTCAACGGGGTTCCTGCCAGGGTCGGCAGATAGCCAGGCGACAACAGGTTGCCCCACAACCAGTAGCCGACGAACAGCACCCGAAACAGGATCGGATTGAGCAGCATCGGGCACACGAGCGCGAATCCGCTGACGAACAGCAGCCCGGGTATCTGGATGACCAGGAACGCGAGCAGCCCGACGGCGAAGGCGCCTGGCTGGCCGCGGACGACGGCGAACCGTGCGACCGTGATCGTCCAGACGAGGGCCAGCGGCAGGGCCACCGCCGTGGCGCAACCGAGGCATTTGGCCCACATTTGGGCTATCGGATTGGTGCCGGTAGCCGTGATCAGCTCGGCGGTGCGGAGCCGACGCTCGCGCACGAGGCGGTCGGCGAGCAGCACACCGGCCAGCATGGGCGCGAGCCAGTTGAGTTTCACAGCGGCCACCGCGATGTCGGCACCAAGTTGGTCGGGCGGCGCCTTATGCACGGCCAAGGTGAGCAGCAGCGCGGCGAGCGCGGCCATCCCCAGCCACAGGCTCGCGCGGCTGAGTTGCATGCGGAACTCGTACCGGAACACGCCGGCGAAGGTCATTGATCGCCTCCAAGGTTGAGAAGGCGGGCGGCGAACACCCGCTCCCTGCGGACGGTGAGCATCAGGGCGGCCGCGCCGACCAGCAGGGCTCCGACCGCAATCAAGGTGAGCCTGTTGAGCCACCACCACCCGGCGAGCGGGCCGGTCCCGTCGTCGACGAACAGGTACAGCGGCCTGCTCCAGCGGCGGTCGTACCACTGCACCGTCAGGTCCTGCAGCAGCCACACCCCGGCCACTGTGGCGCCGGCGCCGCTGACGCTGCCGGTCAGGGCGAAGACGGCTGCACCCAGCCCCCCGAGCGCTATGGCCGGCGACACCCAGGTGAGCTCGCCTGCAACCGCGCCGTGCACGGGATGCCAAAGGCCGCCGAGCTGGGCCGCGACGGCGAGCGCCACCGCGGCGAGCGCTGAACTCGACAGGCTGAGTCCGGCCCGCCGTGCGAGCGTCAACGGCAGCGGCGTCGGCAGACTCAGCTGCACCTCCAGACACGTCTCGGCGGCCGGCACAGCGGCCACCGCCAAGCCAAAGGCGAGGGGCAACATCTCCCGCAGCCAGAACTGCACGAACACGTCGGTGTCGTTGCCCCTCGCCACGAGGATCAGAGCGATGCCGGTGCCCGCGGCCAGTACCACGGGCACCGCGGTCAGCGCCGGCCAGCCGGCGCGGCGGGTCTCGTGGAGCAGTAGGGTGCGGCTCATGCGGCACCCGCTGTCCGACGTGGGCCCGCGGTCACCGCCATGGCACCGAGCAGTCCCGCCACGGCGAGTACGGCTGGGCTGGTGGTCCAAACCGTCTGCAGGGGCGCCGCGACCGTCGGCGTCACAAGCGACAGACCGGCGAGCACGTGCAGGAACCACAGCCCCAGCGCGACCGTGATGCCGGCGCCGGGCCGGCTGAGCACCGACACGAGCAGACTCACCGTCGTCAGCAGCACCATCGGGCCCAGCCACGCCCCGATCACCACGGTCAGCGTCTCGTGGGCCCGCCCGGCGACGACCACGCTGGCCAGCAGCGCCGCGACCAGGTCGACGACGAACACCACCACCAGCCGGGCCAGCATCACCAGGCGCGGCCCGGCGCGCATGACGAGGGCCAGTTCGCCGAGCCCGTCGCGGAACAGCAGCGCGCTGCCGGTGGCGGCCACCACCGGCGCGATCGCCACGAACGCGTCGCGCGGCCACCCCCGGTCGGCGGTCAGCGCTACCGCTGTGCCGAGCATGATGATCAGCAATGACGCGGCAGCCAGCTGTTGGTTGACGATCGGTAGTTGGGCGCGTACGAGTAGCCAGGACCAGCGCAGCCAGGTCCGCCCGGCCATGCCGGCGTTCACCTGGGCCAAGGTGCCGGCCAGCACTCGGTCCAGAGCCGCTGCGTCGACTTGGTCATGTCCCCACAACGCGGCTGCCGTTTCGAGCTTTTCGTCATCGATGCTCATCGCGTTTCCCTTCACGCTCCTGCAGCAGCCGGGCCAGGTTTCTGCGGGCCAAGCTCAGCCGACTCTTCACGGTGCCCACCGGCACGCCGAGCAGTTCACTGATCTGCCGTCCGCTCAACTGCTCCACGCAGGCCAGCACCAGCACCTCGCGATGGTGCGCCGGGAGGCGGCCAATCGCGTCCGCAACCGCACGCAGATCGGCCCGGGCCAGCGCCACTGGCTCAGGCCCCGGCTCCGCGTCACGCAGCGCCGCCAGTCGCTCCTCGCCCAGCTCGTTGCGGCTCACATCGGCGTGGTACGCCGAGATGGCCCGGCGGCGCGCAACCGAGAACAGCCAACCCCGCACCGTGCTGCGCCCCTCGAATCGCGCGGCGCCGCGCCACGCGGCTACCAGGACGTCCTGCACAACTTCCTCGGCCCGGCCCGGATCACCGACCAGCGCGGTCGCGTAGGTCAGCAGTGAGCGCCCATAGCGCGCGTGCAACCAGCGCAGGCCCGACTGATCCCCGCCCGACATCGCGGCGAGCGCGCTGAGGTCGTCGGCGTCACCGCTGTCACCGCCGTCACGGCTCAACACCGGGGCGTACCCCCCAATCGGCCGGGCCGGCCTCGCGCCAACCCGTCCGCCCACCAGCGGTAATCCTGTCACGCTAGATACGTCCGGCGAGAGGCTTGGGGGGTTCACAGGGCAGGCCAAATTCTTTGCGCAGTCCTTACCTGTGCCGCGGGTCAGGGGCTTGCGACCGGGGTAGATCAGCACGTACTCGGGGCAGATCTACGGCGACTCGGTCAGCGAGGGAGCACCTAACCAGACGGCTCCACGTCATCCGCGTGTTCCGGTGGCCTCCCGCTGAGCGGCTGTCCGGGTCAGCAGTGTTTGGCGACGTCGGGACGGCGCGCAGATCAGGATGGCGCCGACGGAGTTGTCCTCCAGACCCCGACGAAGGGTGGTGCGGGCGGCGGGGCAGCCGTGGCAGGCACCAGCCAGCTCGACGGTGACGGTGCCGTCGCGGACGTCGACGAGTTCGATGTGGCCGCCGAGGGAGTGGGCCAGGTCCCCGATCGGCCCATCCAACAGCGCTTGGGCGGCGCAGCGAAGCTGTCCGTCATCCGGCTCGCCGAGCTTGTCGGCCGGTGCCCAGCCGGTCTGGTCGGCGAGGGCGGCGTGCAGCGCCGAGCGGACACGGGCGCCGTCACGCGACCAGTTCCGGCCGGTGTGCAACGTGGTGACGATCGATGCCGGTTCGACGCGGACCTGGGTCAGGGTGCCGTCGTCGTACAGGGCAGCGAGCGGGTGGGGCATGGCTGCGGCGACACCGATGAAGGGGCAGCACCCCGGCGGGGTGATCCAGCGCAGTTGCTTGGCATCTCCCGAGACTGGCTGAGGATGTACCGGAATCATGACGTCATCCGCGAGCAGTGCGGTGATGGTTCTTGCCAGGTAGGCCATGACCCACGCCAACACGGTGAGGTAGCTGAACGCGATCAGGGGGCCATTTCCAGCCGCCGGTCTCGCGGCGGATGATGCCGATGGTGGCCATGCATTGCATGGCGAAGGCGAAGTAGACCAGCAGCGCCGCGATGGTCGGGGCGGTGAAGACCGGCTGGCCGGCATGCGGCCCGTCCGTGCAGGTCATCGCCTGTAGGGCGTTCGACGGTTCGTCGGGGTTCTCGGCGGCGGCGACCTGGCCGAGGGTGGCGACGAACGTTTCGCGCGCGGACTGCGCCGAGAGCACCCCGAGCAGGACCGCGTCGAGGGGACTGATGACGCTCACCGGCGCTCGCCCCGGCCCGCGGGCACAGCGCACCGCGCCAATCCCGCCCGTTTCCACCAGCGATCACGGTCACGACAATGCAAGTGTGTCTCCCACCAGCGGGCCTGAGCAGCGGTAGGGACCGTTGGTGACGTCACGCAACGGGCTCTCGGATCGGATCCCGGGGCCGGCGGTCCCACCGCCGCAAGGAACGGTGGCGCTCGTTTCCGCACCCTAGCCCACGTCCCGGGCCTGGGACGCATCTCAGCATCGTTGACCCAAATTGCATGATCGCGCCGCTCGGATCAGTCGAGGTACCAGATGAGCATCGCGACGCCGGTTGTCGTGAGATGGACGATCGGTACGGTGATCGCCAGGGCGCCGAGCACAGCGAGCGCGGAGCGGGTGCCGGCGCCGAGGCGACGTCCGGTCAGTGCCAGAATGCCCGCGCCGACACCCAGCGCGGCGCCCGTGCGCCCGCTGTCGAGGCCGAGTGCCGTGGGGTCGAAGGCACCGAAAGACCAGGCCAGGCCAGCCATCGCCGTCAGGGCGAGGCAGGCGAGCCCTGCGGCCGCGAGGACAAGACGCCGCCCACGGCCGCTATGGCGTTGCCGAAGCGCGAGAAGCAGCCCCGATGCGCCGAAGGTGCCCAGAAGAAAGGGGCCGCCGAGGATCATCGCCCAAGCATCGAGGCGCAGCAGCACCTGCACGGGTAGCAGTACGACAAAGGGACCATGCGTGGGCCACAGCCCCTGCGGATCGACCAGTCCGTGGGTCCGGGCGATGCGGCCGGGGACGTCCGCCGCGACGTAGGTGACGGGCACCATGATCAACCACGAGATCAGCGGCCAACCCAGCCCCAGGAGGAGGAGGTGGGCCGCCGACGTGAGCACGCTTGGCACCGGAGCGCTGGCGGGCAGATCCGCAAATCCGCCGCGCAGGGCCGCACGGCGTAGTGCGGGCAAGGTCCACGCCGCACCTACGACGTACCGCCACCTAGCCAAGGCGTCGTCAAGGCTCAGGAGGTCTGCCATCCACTCGTCACTCTGCCGGCTACGAAAGCCGGCAGGTAGAAGAGCGCTTAGGATCGCCAGCATCGCACGCTCGGCCCGGAACAGCCGGTGGTCCGGGACCGCCTCACCCGCTCCGTCCGGGCTCACCACGCGAGCCGCCGGGCCCCCGGCCGCGGCACGCGCTGCGGCCGTGCGGTGAGGGCGGCGCGACCGGCGATGACGCCGGCGGCGGTAAGTCGGTAGTACCGCCGCCTCGGGCGACCCTCGACGCGCACGTCCACTTCGTCCTCTGCCCTGCTCGCGAGCCAACCGGCGGCTTCGAAGGCAACCAGGATCGGGTAGATAGTGCCTGGTTCCAGCCCGACGAGGTGCGCCAACTCAAGCCCGTATCGCTCGCATTCAGGCTCGTCGAGGAGCGCCCTCAGGACGAGTAGACGCGGCACGGTCATGCGGAGATTCCTCACCCGCGACACGCTAGGCCCTATAAAGAACTTTGAATAGTCCGAAGGACAGCACAGCCAACCAGGAAGCGCACTCATGCCACAGAAGGTCGACCGCGGAGGGCAGGTGTCGCAGTTCGGCAAGGTGGCGAGCAGGTGCAAGGCCAGCCGGTGAAGGGGCGGCCCGGGCGGCCACGGGTCCAGCAGGCGTACTCGACGCCCTGGTCGAGGGTAAGCCTCACGCCTTCGGCGGCCGCGCGATCAAACGCAGTCGCCCCGAGCGCTCGACGTAAGTGGGCGGTGGTGCGGTCGTACGCCCCCTGCAGGTCGACCCCGCGAGGAAGGCTGGTGTTTGTGCGGGCTGCGCCGGCCGCGTACAAGTGCGCATACCGCAGGCCTTCGGCTGGATGGCCGCTCCGACTCAGGGCGACGCGCTTTAGGCGTGGAAGTCATTCCTGCGCGGCCACCACCCCATCCTCATGGACTTCGGCCTCATCGGCGGCCTCGAACCCGCTAGTCAACCGCCCGGCGAGACTGGTGTGCCGCCGTTCGCCCACTACGAGCCCGCGCGGTGGGCGATGGGCGACACTCGCCGGTACGCCGAGCGCACGGGGCTGATCGACCTGCAGCCGCTGCGCGACCTTGCCTCCACCGAGTGTGTCCTGGCGAGCCTCGGCTCGGAGTACCTCCTGTTGGAGTTGAGCGGCGATGGCCAACCATTCACTGTCGACCTGCCAGCCGGCTCCTACCACGTCGAATGGCACGGCCCGCCCAACGCGATCGTGTGTTCTCTTGCGCGGATAGATCTGTGATGCAAAGCTATCTTCATGACACACGAATCGGTTCCCCGTGCGGAGACCCCACACGAGCTACTGGCGGCCGTACGCGAGCTGACGCGCAAGGTCCGTGCCGCACAACGCGGCAGCTGGTTCCCACTCCTGGTCTTCGCGACGATCACCCTGCTCGCGATCCCCGTCTACCGCTACGCTCCCTACCTCGACCTCTTCGACACCTGCCGATCGCGCCCCGGGCACACTGTCTGCAGGCAGCCCAACCCGACGCAGCTCGCCTACTGGACGGTCGCGCTCATGCTCGCGTACGCGGCGATCGCAGGCTTCTACGTCCGGCAGTCCCGACGCCGCGGCGTGGGCACCACCATCCGCCCCTACGTCGTCATCGGAATCGCGTTGGCCATCCTCATGGCGGCCGTGTCGATCTGGATGGCACTGGACCCGCTCCTACCCATCCCCGTCGACCCCTTCTCCACCGACCCGGTCGAGATCGAGGTCGGACCGCGCGTGTGGCTCACCAACGCGCTGGCCAGCCCCACCGTGGTAATCGGGCTGGCGCTGCTGGTGCTCGCGTGGGTCGAGCGGCACTGGGCGCTGCTGGCGTACAGCCTCGGCTACCTAGCCGTCGTGGTGATCATGGGGGGCCAGGTCATCCACTCGACCTCGCAGTGGTGGTTCCTGCCGCATCTGCTCGTCCCGGCGGTGGTACTGCTGCTGGGCGCCGCCGCCTTCGCACTGTTCCGGCCGGCCGTCGAGGTCGAAGCCTGATGACCGACCACCCCGCCAACGGCCTCGACGACGTCGTGCACCAGCGCGTCCGGCTCGGCATCATGGCCATCGCGCACCAGGCCCGCCAGGTCGAGTTCGGCTTCCTACGCACCACCCTGCAGCTGACGGCCGGAAACCTCGGGCAACACCTGAGCGTCCTGGAGAAGGCCGAGCTGATCCAGATCGAAAAGGGCTACGAGGGCAAGCGCCCGCGCACCTGGGTCATCCTCACCACCGCCGGTCACGCCGCCCTGCGCGACGAGATCTCCCACCTCAAGCAACTCATCCAGCAGGTCGAACAAGCAGACACGGCACCGACCACAAACCAGTGACTAGCGGACCACAGACGCGGGCGAACTCCCAGCTGCGCTGAGGCTCGTGACGCAGCCGGGCGCCGTCGGCACCTCCGCGCTGGGCGGAATCCTCATCGACCACCTCGGCGCCCACGCCGCGCCGAGGGCGTTGGCCAGGAGCCCGACGAACATTATCGAGGAGAAATAGCTGCAGAGCATCGTCTGCGTGAGTCCGCGATGATGGTGGCCGAGCCGAGTTCACGGCCCGTCTGCTGTATAGCCCAGACCAGCAGCGGCATGACGACGACGGAGACCGTCGCAGTGCCGATACCGATCGGCGAGGTCTCGGCCCGCCCGCTGCCGAGCAGGCTGCGGGCGGGTCGACGGTGAGCCAGGTTGCCAGGGCGAAGAACGACACGGCGATGAGTCGCCGCGCCAGGCGTTCACGGTTCTCAGGCACCCGGAGCGGAACTGCCAGATGACGACCAGGGCGCTGGAGACATCGACGAAGAAGTCGAGGCCGAAACCGAGCAACGCATTCGAGGACGCTGCCGCGCCGGCCCCGACGGCAACCGCGCCTTCAAGCGCGTTGTAGCCGGCGGTGGCATAGGCCAGCTGCAGGCTGCACCGGTTGAGCCGGGCCGCGCCGCCACAGACAGGCAGAGTTCGCGGCCAGGTGGGAGCGCCGCTGCCCGGGCATCCTGCGACGCCCGGGCAGCGGATCCGTCAGATCTGGTCGAGGATCTTGTTCATGGTGTGGATCTCGGCCTGCTGATCGTCGACGATCTGCCGGGCAAGGGCTTTGGCGTCGCCATGCGCGCCGTTTTTTGTCTCGTCCTTGGCCATGGTGATGGCGCCCTCGTGGTGAGCGATCATCATGGTGAGGAACTGCTTGTCGAAGTTCGCGCCGGTGGCGGCGGCGAGCTCGGACATGTCGGCGTCACTCATCATGCCGGGCATCCCGTGGTCCATGCTGGGCATCGAGCTGGGGCTCGCACCGTGGTGCATGCCGCCCGTGACGTTGGCGGTCGGCGTGGGCATGCCCCACGCGGTCAACCAGCGGGTCATGGTCGCGATCTCCGGACCCTGGGCGGCCTTGATCTGGGCGGCGAGTTGCTTGACCTGCGGATCGGTGGCGCGGGTGACGGCCAGGTCGGCCATCTGCACGGCCTGCTGGTGGTGCGGGATCATCAGCTGCGCGAACATGACGTCGGCCGAGTTGCCGACGCCGGGGCTGCTGCTTTGGCCGCTGGTGACGCTCGGGCTGGCGGTGGTGGGACTGTGCCCGCCCGCGGTGGAGGTGTGGTTGTCGACGCCGCAGCCGGCGAGGGTGACGGCGGCGCTAAAGCCGGCCGCAGCCAAGACGGCGCGGCGTAGGTAGGTGCGAGTCATCGCGGAATGTGCCTTTCGGTGTCGGGAAGACTGCGGAACAGGAAGAGGCGACTCCGGCGGGGGCATGGCCCGCCGGAGGATGCGGCTCCTATACGCGCAGCACTGACACGGAGGCCAGGTGCAGCCCGATCCGGCATTGCGGTGGCGCCCGGCAGCTCGGCGCACGGCGACCCGGACGCGGACCCGCGCGGGCAAAGCTGGTGTGGGCGATCAGGAGGACGCCTAGGGCCACCGCCAGGGCGACGGCGGCGACTATGGCCAGGCAGACCTGCCAGGCGGGCAGGTGCCCGCTGCCGTGGCCGGACGGCTCGACCGCGCCGTGATGGCAGTCGTCGCGGGGGCAGCCATCGTGAGCGGCGGGTGCCGCCAGTGCGGCGGTGGCGTGACCCGGGTGCTCGCCATCGGGCCGCATCGACGACGCGTCGTGGCCGATGGTGTGCATGGCAGCCAAGCCAATGAGGGTGCAGACCAGCAGCACGAACCGAACCAAATGCCCGGTTCGTGCTGCTGGCCGTGTCATGCGCTCCACGCTAGCGCCCTGCCGTTGGCTGATCGCCGCCGATTGCCTGATCGCCGAGCCTCACTGGCTCGCCGGGCGTAGGTGCACGCGGCGCAGGAGTTGGGCGTTGAGGGCGACCACGATGGTGGAGGCGGACATCAACACGGCCCCGACCGCAGGGCTGAGGGTCACTCCGGCAAAGGCGAGGACACCGGCTGCGAGAGGCAGGGCGATGACGTTGTAGCCGGCGGCCCAGGCCAGATTCTGGATCATCTTGCGATAGGAGGCGCGCGACAGCCGGATCACCCCGGCGACCGCGCGGGGGTCGGAGGAGGCCAGCACCACCCCGGCGGACTCGATGGCGACATCGGTGCCTGCACCGATCGCGATGCCGACGTCGGCGCGCGCCAGCGCGGGGGCGTCGTTGACGCCGTCGCCGACCATCGCCACCCGCAGCCCGCGCTTCTGCAACTGCGCCACGGTGTCGTCCTTGTCCGTCGGCAGCACCTCCGCGAACACCTCGTCCTCACCGGGGCGGAAGCCCAGATCCGCGGCGACAGCCTCGGCGACCGGGCGGGCGTCACCCGTGATCATGACGATCTTGCGTACACCCTGCTGCCGCAGTTCGGTGAGGGCCTGCCGGGCCTCGGGGCGGACCTGGTCCTCGAGCGCGAGGGCAGCTATCACGCTCGCCTGGTCGCCGTGCAGGCGCAGCAGGTGCAGCACCGCCGCTCCCCGGCCCGACCACTCGTCCTGCTGCCGGCGCAGGTTGTGCGGCGCTGTGGCGTGCAGTTCGCGCAGCAGCGCGGGCCCGCCGACGGCGTAGCTGACACCGTCGACATCGGCGCGTACCCCACGCCCGGTCAACGACCGGAACCCCGACCCGACCCGCCGGGCGCCCGGCTCGGCGGCGGCGACGATGGCCCGGGCGAGTGGATGCTCGCTGTCTGCCTCCACCGCCGCCGCGATCGCCAGGGCGTCAGCCTCGCTGCTGCCGTCGACGGTGGCGACGCCGGTGACGGCGTGCTCGCCGCGCGTCAGGGTGCCGGTCTTGTCGAACAGGACCGTGTCGACCGTACGCATACGTTCCAGGGCGAGGCGGTCCTTGACCAGAATGCCGCCCTTGGCGGCGACCGCGGTTGACAGGGCGATCACCAGGGGGATAGCCAGGCCCAGGGCGTGCGGGCAGGCGATCACCAGCACCGTCACCGCGCGCACGACCGCCTCGTCGAGGTTACCCAGCACCGTCCAGACCAGCAGGGTCACCACGGCCGTAGCGGTGGCGATGTAAAACAGCCAGGCCGCGAACCTGTCAGCGAGGACCTGCGCCCGTCCATTGGACTGCTGCGCCTGCGCTACCAGACGCTGGATCCCGGCCAGGGCGGTGTCCTCACCGACAGCCTCCACCCGGACGCGGATCGCCGCGTCCGTGGCCACCGTGCCGGCTACCACCCGGTCACCGACCTCCCGGGGCACCGGACGGGACTCGCCGGTGATCATCGACTCGTCCAGCTCCGTGCGGCCGTCGATGATCCGCCCGTCAGCCGGCACCCGCCCGCCCGGGCGCACCAGCACCACGTCGCCGACGTCCAGGTCACCGACGTGCACCTGTTCGGGCTGGCCGGCCGGGCCGAAGCGTTCGGCGTCGTCGGGCAGCAGCGCCGCCAGGGCCGACAGGGCGCCCTGGGCCTGGCCGATGGCCTTCATCTCCTGCCAGTGCCCCAACAGCATGATCGTGACCAGCGCGGCCAACTCCCACCAGAAGTCCAGATCGAACGCTCCCACCTCGGTGGCCAGCGACGCGACGTAGGCGACGGCGATCGCCATGGCGATCAACAGCATCATCCCCGGCGCCCAGTCCCGGGCCTCCCGCACCGCGCCCTGCAGGAACGGCCATCCCCCGTACGCAAACACCACCGTGCCCAGCACCGGACCCACCCAGCCGATGCCTGTGAAGTCGAGCTGGTAGCCGAACCAGTCCATCACCATCTGACTGGTCACCACGATCGGGACCGTCAGAACCAGGCTCAGCCAAAACTTGCGCCGAAAGGCCTCCGGGTCGTGCCCGGCGTGCTTGTCATGCCCCCCGTGCCCCGCATGGCCGACGCGAATACCGGCCTGTGGAGGCCGCCCGCCCCGGCCGCTGGGGCCGCTCCGGTGATCACCGCGGCCGCCGTGTCGGTTCATTACCTCGCCCGGGGTGTCTATCCGGAAGTGCTCGTGATCCTGCGACATCCGCATCGTCTCCTCAGCCTTCAAACTACCCCCCGGGGGTATAACGAGCCAGGCTTGTCGGAAACTCGTGTGCCACTAGCGCCACGACTGTTGCACCGGCAGCGGCTCAAGATGGTGGCCCGCCGCCGTCTCGTCAGACGGCGACGCCCTGTCGCCCTACGTTGTTCGGCAGATTCGAATGAGCGGTGTCGCTCACCAGATCGCGGAACTCGTGCTCGCAAACGCCACACGCTCACGCGGCGGCACAGGCGGTGCTCGCGCATCTCCGGGCGGTCGCACCGGTCACCCCGGCCCTACACCTAGACACGAATTCGCAGTGGGCTAAAGCTGATTTTCCGGTTCAGCCCGTCGACGTCGCGGCGGCACCTGGAGGGTCGCCGCGTACACCTTGGTGCAGATGCTGCACGCCCCCGCGCGGCTGTCGGCCGCCGCCGCGGAAGACTCTGCCCTGCAATTATTGATCAACTTTCAGGCTTCGTGGTGACGCACACGGTGGTTCAGTCACATCGGGCCTGGGCTGTGGTTCACCTCGACTCATGGATCGCCGAGGTCAAGACCATGGACCTGCCCCACCTACACACGTTCACCCGCGGCCTCGGCCTTGACCGCAATGCCGTCGACGCCGCCCTGACCCACGCGTTCCACAACGGTGGCACCGAAGGCGTCAACACCACAACCAAACTGATCAAGCGACAAATGTGCGGATGGGCTGACTTTGCCCTCCTGCAACACCGCATTCCGCTCGGCTAGCCAGCACTCTCCGTCGCCACTGAATGTGACAGAGCTGTTAGCTAAGGGATGTCTCGTAACTGATTGAAGGCGTTGCTTGGGGCGGCCGGTGGTCAGCCGGCGAGGATGATGTTGTGGAGGTTGGCGATGCCGGAGGCGGCGTCGGCCAATGTGTGGGCGGCGCGTCGG